>NZ_WBSL01000002.1:0-300000 GCF_009377345.1 Deinococcus terrestris
TTCCCCATTCGGACATCCCCGAGTCAACGCGTATCTCCAGCTCGTCGGGGCTTTTCGCAGGTAATCGCGTCCTTCATCGGCTCCAGTGCCAGGGCATCCACCGTGGACCCTTAGTATCTTGACCCTTCCATTCATTCACGCACGTCCCGACCCACCCAGGCGAACCTGAGCGGCGCCCGGAAGGCGCTTTCTGTGCTTGTTCTCTCGCACACCTCTTCGCTTGTCATGCTCCCCGCCTCGCTTGAGGCTCAGAAAAGATACAGGCGCCGCCCGAACTTGTCAACTCTCCCCACCGAGTCCTAGAGAAGGGTTCAGAAAATGGCGTGCTAGCCTCCTTCTATGCGGGTTCATGTGGTCTTCCTGGCGCGGCTCAAGCGGGAGGCGGGACTGGAGACGGCCAGCCTGGAGGTTCCCGATGGCACGACCGTGCGCGACCTCGCAGCCCTGGTCGAACAGAGCCACAGCTTGAGCCTGCGCGGCTGCATGGTGGCGGTCAATGAAACATATGCCCGGCCTGAGCAAGTCTTGGCGGCTGGAGACGAGGTGGCCTTCCTGCCTCCTGTGGCTGGGGGTGCAGCACCTGAATTGGAAACGCGTTGCGAGGTTCGGGACACGCCCCTGCTGCTATCGGAGGCTGAGCCTTTCCTTATCCGGCCTCAGTACGGAGCGCAGGCCTACTTTGTCGGGACAGTGCGTTCACCCAACCAGGGCAAGGTCGTAGATTTCATCGACTACGAGGCCTATGCGCCGATGGCGATCCGGGTTATGGAGGCGGCGGCGGGCCGGGCACGCGAGCAGCATGGAGAGTTGCGCGTCCTGATTCAGCACCGAATTGGACGCCTGCGGCCTGGGGAAACGAGCATCCTGATCGGGGTTGCCAGCGCCCATCGCCGGGCGGCCCTGGAAGCCTGCGACTTCCTGATTGAGTATCTGAAGGCTCACCTGCCCGTCTGGAAGCACGAGGCGGATCAGGACGGCACTCACTGGGTTGACGGACAGAGCGAGCATCCCACCCTGTAGCCGTCAGGGAGACTGGGGATTGTCGCGGGCATGGGCCTCGAAATGCCGGTAATAGCGGCCCGCGAGAAGCGCCATTAGGCACAGTACGGCAGCCAGGGCCAGGAACTGAGTCCAGCCCGCCGCTCCTGTCAGCAGGCCGTTGAACACGAAATGCAGCGTGATGCTGAGGAGCAGGCCCCGAGAACGCCACCAGCGACCGCCCCGCAGGTGGCGTCCGCCCAATGCGTAGCCCTGGGGCGCACTGAAGAGGGCGTGAACGAGCGTGGTGAGCGGCGCGTGCCAGGCAAGGGCCGAGGCCCCGAAGCCCAGGGAGTAGGTCACGTTTTCCACGAAGGCGAAGCCCAGCGCAGCGGTCACGGCATAGACCAGGCCGTCCATCGGCTCGTCGAACTCGTGCTCGGTGGTCGCCGTGATGGCGGCCAGAAACTTGCTGCCTTCCTCGACGATGGCGGTCAGGAGGAGTACCAGGAATGGAGTCAGCAGGCCCAACTTGGCGGGGAGGTGCTCGAAGGTTCCGCCGAACGCCGCCGAGACGCCCCAGGCCACCATGCCCCATCCGAAGGTCCGGGCCAGCAGCCAGGCGGGCTCCGGATGGCGGTCGCGCCGTACGAAAAACCACAGCCATCCCGCTGACAGAACCAATGAGACCAGCAGAGGCCAGAACAGGGGCATGGTGTGCTCGGCCCGGCGTCAGCCCAGATGCTAGGCCCGCACCAGACGCTTGGCCGCCGCCTGCATAGGCTGATGGGCCAGGTGCGTCAGCGCGAGCGCCAGGGCATCCGCCGCGTGGTTGTTGAACAGCTCGCGGACTCCCAGGGTGGCCTTGACCATGTAGATGATCTGCTCCTTGTCGGCGCGGCCCGTTCCCACCAGCGAGCGCTTGACCTGCATGGGGCCATAGGCGTGGATGGGCACCCCCGCCTGGGCGCAGGCAAGTTGAACGACCCCAAAGGCCTGCCCCACCTTGAAGGCCACGTCGGCCTGACGGCGCAGAATCTGGTCCTCGATGGCGACGGCGTCGGGCTGGTATTCGGCCAGCAGGCGGGAGACCTCAGTGTGCAGGTATTGCAATCGGCGGGGCATCACCCAGGCACTCTCGGTGGTCAGGCAGACGTGGTAGAGGTGACGGGCCTTGCGCACGTCGCCCTCCACCAGTCCCAGACCCAGATTCGCCAGTCCAGGGTCCACCCCAAGCACGATCATGCCCGCAGCATAGGGCAAAAAAAGGACCGGCCGTGCTGAAGCCCGCCGCACCACAGGGGAACAGGCCACCCAGGACTGTCCTGGGTGGCCTGCTAAAAGAACCTGACTTAGCGGGTGCCGCAGCCTCCGCTGCCCTCGCCGTCGGGCGACTGGGCGCCGTCGGTGCGGAAGGAGTGGCCGCAGCCGCAGTTGCTGGTGGCGTTGGGGTTATGTACGGTAAAGCCCCCGCCCATCATGTTCTCGACGAAGTCCACCTCGCTGCCGCGCAGCAGGGGGAGGCTCATGCGGTCGACGAGCAACTTGACGCCCCGGTCCACCACGATGGTGTCGCCGTCGAGTTCGCGGTCGTCGATCGCCATGCCGTACTGGTAGCCGCTGCAGCCACCGCTCTTGATAAAGACCCGGACGCCCGCATTCTCCTTACCGCTCTGGGCCAGGATACCGAGGGCCTTCTGGGCGCCGAACTCGCTGATTCGAATGTCCTGGGTCGGCAGCACGCCGCCAGATTCGGGAAAAGAGGTCGCCGTCATGGGTGAAGCGTAACACCATTGGAACAAGAAAAAAGTGTCCGACTGGCAAAGTGATCCGGCCTTGCCAGACAAGCCTGTCCTCATCGGCGCTTACATTCCTTGAGCGTCCTTCTGTTAGGATGCGCCCATGACGAACCCCTACGCCGAGTGGTTCGAGCAACTGCGGGCGGAGTATGGCGACCAGCTTCAGGCTATGCCGCTGCCCGACGGGTTGCCCGAGCATCTGCACACCCTGATCGAAAGCGGGGATCAGGAAGCCATCCAGTTCATGATCAAGCTGGCCTGGCAGTTTGGTGCCCAGGTCGGCTACGCGGCGGGTGCCCGCCAGCAGGGCGGCGAGGTCAGCCCGACCCGGCCACCCCGCGTTCAGGCCTGAACGCCCCCGCACGACCCGAGACGCCGAGGATCCGGCGTCTTTTTCATGGTCTTCCTGGTCCCGACGCTGTGAAATCAGTTCGTCCGCGAGCGAGGACGGCTCCAGCATCCGACCTCCGACCCTCCGGGCATCAGGCCACGCGCCGCGAGTTCCTCCAGCACGACCAGGGCGAATGATTGGAGCGCCTCGGCATCGGCCTGCTCCAGGGCGGCTCTTTCCAGGCCAAGCTGCCGGGCTCGCCGGGCCAGCCAGAAAGCCAGGCTCTCGTCGGTGGAGGACATACCCGCGCACCATAAAGCAAGCCGCCCCGGCGGGAGCCAGGGCGGGATTGAGAGAGGGGGGTTCAGTCGTCGGCGGCCTGGAAGTTGGCACGGTCGCGGGCGTCGGACTCACGCAGGGCACGGATGCCGCGCACGACCGCCTGCACGAAGAAGTAGGACAGCGCCGGAACCAGGAAAGTGGCGATCCACAGCACCGTGTTGGCGTTCTCGGTAGTCAGGATGCCCGCGCTGATCAGTTCCGGTTTGTAGCCTGCCACCGACCACACCGCCAGCAGCATCATGAACGCCACGCCGATCCCCAGCCGCACCGGGTGGTTGGTGGGGTTTTCCGCGTAGTAGAGGTTCTCGCGGCTGCGGTCAAGCATGGGCACGGCGAACATCGCGCCCAGGGTCAGGGTCGGGAGCAGGATCGCGCCCACGAACTCGGAGTTGATGTTGCCGCCCAGAAAGTTGAACTCGAAGCCGGGAATGATCGCCAGCACCCCGAAGACCCACAGCAGGTACCAGTCAGGCTTGATGTTGTCGATCGGGGTGGTGCTGGGCGGCCCGAAGTACTCGACCGGGTGCACCGGGATAAAGGCGCTGAACAGCACGATGATGCCTGCGAACAGCAGCGTCAGCATCAGCATGATGGGGGTCTGCTGGGTCATCAGCGGCACGCCCACGATCTTCTTGTAGGCGATGCGCTTGGCGTACTGCGGCTGGGTGTGCTTCTGCTTGATCATGATCAGCATGTGCGCGGCCGTCAGCGCCAGCAGGATGCCGGGCAGCAGCATGATGTGGTAGCCGTACACGCGCGGAATCACCCCGTCGCCGGGGAACTTGCCCGCGAACGCCGCCTGCGCGACCCACTCGCCCACCCAGGGAATTGACGCGGCGATGGAGTAGATCACCTTGAGGGTGTTGTAGGCGTAGTTGTCGTAGGGCAGCACGTACCCGGTCACGGCGGTCAGCGCCGCGAAAATCAGGAGCAGCATGCCGATCCACCAGTTGATCTCGCGCGGCTTCTTGAAGGCACCCGTGAAGTAGATCCGCATCATGTGGATGACCGAGGCGGCCACCATGATGTTCGCCGTCCAGTGGTGGATGCGCCGCAGCATGTCCCCGAAGGGGGCGGCGTTGATCTTGAGCGCCGAGTGGTAGGCCGCCGGAACGAGGTTGGGCGCGTCGGCGGTACCGGGGTCAAAGGAGTTGACCACCATGGAGTTGCTGGGCTCATAGGAGAGCGCCAGCAGGATGCCTGTCAGGATCAGGATGATCAGGCTGAAGAGGGTGATCTCGCCCAGAAAAAAGGAGTGGTGGACAGGAAAGGCCTTGCGCAGGAACTTGTCGTTCAGGCGCGAGATGTGCAGACGGTCGTCGAGCCACTGGTTCATGTGAGCGCCTCCTCCACTTCCTGCTTGACGTTGTTCCACTCGGCTTCACTGTTGTGGTAGGGGTAGGGCGGCGTCAGGAAGAAGCCTGCGACCACCAGCCGGTCCCCGTCCTGCCGGATGGGAAGCTGCGCGAGGGGCTTGGGAGGCGGCCCACCGGTGACAATGGCCCCGCGCTTGGGGTCGTACTCGCCCGAGTGGCAGGGGCAGCGCATCTGCCCGGCGTTGATGTCGCTGTCGCTCACCGAGCAACCGGCGTGGGTGCAGATGTCGCTGTAGGCCACGATCTGCCCGTCCACCGTCGCTTCGAGGTTGGTGGGAGCCACGAGCTGTCCCTGCGGAAAGCGGTAGAGCGCGAGGATGTTGTTGGGATCGCCCTTGCGAATCACGTCGTTGCCATCCTCATCCTTGCCCATCGCCCAGGCCCGCACGAGCTGCGTGCTGAGGTCCGCGACGGTGATGGGACGGCCCTCCTTGCTCTCCTCGGCGTGCACGAGGATGTCGCCTTCGAGGGGCGGCATCTTGTCGGCGGTGAGGCGGAAGACGGGGTTGGCGGCGCCCAGCGTGCTGAGCAGGCTCACGCCGCCCACGGCCGCAGTGGTGCCCATCGCCACGTTGATGAACTTGCGGCGGGTGATCTCGGGGTCTTGTCTCTTGTAACGGGTCATCTGTGATTCCTCCGGTCGGGCGTCGGGGGGAGCGGCAGGCTTACCAAGGGAACTCGCCGCTGGCGTCCTCGACGAGCACCTCGCCGTCCATAAAGAACTTCTTGTACAGGCCAGTCGCCACCGCCAGGGTCAGCAGGATCATGGCGGCGTAAAAGCCTTCCATCGCCACGTTGGGCATCACCCGGTCGGCCCAGCCCGCGTAGTCGGCGACCATCTGGCGCACGAACAGCACGCTGAACAGCAGGCTCAGGCCCAGGGTCACCACCATCGCCAGCGTGGCGACGGGCGTAGCGCGGACCTTGTGAATGCCGGGATGCAGTTCCTGGCCCTCGGCCCAGACGCTGTACAGGCCGATCAGCCCGTAGGTCAGCAACACCATCACGAAGGTCGCCAGGAAGATCTCGGGCAGCTTGATGTCCTCGGGGACAAAGCGGCTGCGGTTTTTCAGGACGGCGGGGTCGATCTTGCTCTGGCCCTCGGCAACCTGCGCGGGCGTCAACGGCTCCTCGATGGAGTTCCCCCACGAGTTCAGCACGTAGTTGGCGACCGCGTACACTTCCTCGTCCTTGAGCTGGTTGAACGCAGGCATCTGCCCCTTGCCCTCGACAATGATGGTGTGCACATACACCGGGTCCTGGGTGATGCGCTCGTTGCCCGCGAGCACCGGGCCTGCACCGCCCTCGCCATTGGCGCCGTGGCAGCCCACGCACCCGGCCGAGGTGTACACCTGCGCTCCCAGGGTCGGCCACGTCTGGTTGATGGTGGCGACCACCTCGGGGTCCACCACGACGGGCTCGGGCGCTGTTTCCTTGTTAAAGAGGAACAGCAGGATAATCCACATGATGGCCGCACTGACGATGGCGACCCAGGGCATGACAGCGTCGTTTCTCTCCACGTTCCTTCTCCTCGCGCTCCCCAGGGGTGTCCCCCCCAGAGTGCCTCCCCGGTCTCGCCTTCATGTCTAAAGGCAGTCGGCTGGCGGCCAGCATAGCACGCACGATTGGCGCCTCCCGCCGTGCCATACGGCGAAAAACGCCCCTTCCTGGAGTCATCAGCCTAGTCCCTGACCGAGCGGTTAAATGTCCCCCGCGTGAGGCCCGTGAACCCCGCCCAGAAGCGCCAGCAGGGGCCACAGCGCTCCGGCCAGCGCTTCCACATCGCGGTTGTCGGGATGCTCACGGGGATCGAGGCCGCCTTGCGAGAGCAGGGCCACCACCAGCGGACGCGGGGTAAAGAGCACCCCCACATCGTGGTGGACGCCGCGCAGTTCGCCGCTCTTGCTCGCTACCCGGTAGAGGGGTTCGCCGTCGGCGTCACGTGGCACGTGCCGTCCCAGAATGTCCCGGAACTGTTGCCGGGTCAGGATGGACAGGGCCAGCTCGGTGTGCGGAGGATCAAGCAGTTCTCCACGGACCAGCCGACCCAGCAGGGCGACCTGATCCTGGGCCGACGTGCGGTTGCGCTCGCCCCGGCGCTGGGCCTCGTTCTGGCGCTCGGGGGGCAGTTGCAGCTTGCCGATGAGGTGGGTGTGGGTGAGCCCACGCAGCGCGAGCCAGGCGTTGACCGCCCCCTCGCCCAGACGGCCGATGACGAGGTTCGTGGCCGTGTTGTCGCTCACCACGGTCATCAGGGTAAGCACGTCCTGCCAGGTCAGGGCCAGACCCGCCCCCAGCTCGTGCAGCACTCCCGAGCCCGGCACCCGGTCCTGCGCCGTCATCGTCACGCGGGCCGAGAGGTCGAGTCGCCCCGCCTGCGCCTCCTCCAGCGCCTGCACGAGCAACGGCACCTTGACCGTGCTCGCGGCCGGAAAAGAGCGGTCGGGGTTCAGGGCGAACAGTTCGGTTTCCGCGAGATCGGTGACGAGAAGGCCCACCTCGCCCACGTACCCGCGTGAGCGCAGGTCGGCGAGCCACAGGTCAGGTGAGGTCATTCGGGAAGGTGCCATCCGGCGAGGGCCGCAAACGGATGGGCCGCACCGACGGGGCGGAGGGTGCAGAAGGGCAGCGTCCCCTCCGGCTCGACCCGGTGGGGGCAAGTGGGGCACTCGGGAAAGGCCTGCTCGGTGTACGCGAGGTCGGCCTCGGCGGACGCCAGGGTCCACTCGCGGGCACAGCCCGACCGGAAGGTGACGGGGGAAGCGGCAGGAGCAACTTTGGCGGGACGGGTCGCCGACTTGGACCGGGCCACGTCTCCCCTAGTCCAGATTGGCGATGCCCTCGCGGATCGCGTAGAGGGCCGCCTGGGTGCGGTTGTTGAGTTGCAGCTTGGTGAAGATCTCCGAGAGGCGGTTCCGGACCGTCTTTTCCGAAATGTCCAGCCGCAGGGCGATGTCCTGGTTGGAAAAACCCTGGGCCAGCAGCTTGAGGATCATCGTCTCGCGCTCGTTGAGGTCGGCGTGCTTTTCCGAGGGCAACTCCTCGCGCTTGTCGCGGAAGTCGTCGAGGACATTCTGGGCCATGTCGGCGTCGAGCAGGGCCTCTCCAGCGGCCACCCGGCGGATCGCGTCGATCAGGGTGGCTGCGTCGGCGTCCTTGAGCACGTAGCCGCGGGCCCCGGCCTTGACCGCCTCGAAGACGTAGCGGTCCTGGCGGTACATGGTGATCATGATGACCCTCGACTTGGGGTCGATCTCGAGGATGCTCTGGGTGGCCTTGACCCCGTCAAGTTCGGGCATCTGGATGTCCATCAGGATCACGTCGGGATGCGTCTCGGCGGCGTAGCGGATGGCCTCGCGGCCATTGGCGGCTTCCCCGATCACCCGCATGCCCTCGCTTTCGAGCAGGCTGCGCAGCCCCTGACGGAACAGCGCGTGGTCGTCGACAAGCAGGACACGGATCATGCCCCCAGTGTAGACGCCCCTCCGCCGGGGACGGCAGCCGCGCCCACCATCTCCCGGCTGGGCCGCTAGACTGCTCTCCGTGATCACCTGGTTCGACGCCCTGCTCGTGACGGTCTGGGCCGTGTTGACGGCGCTGGGTGCCCGGCGGGGACTGGCGGGGCTGGCCTGGGGCGCGGGCGGCGTGCTGATCTGCTGGCTTGCCAACCGGGCCGGGCAGTCGGCGGGCGGGTGGCCGCTGGCCCTGGGCGCCGCGCTGGTGCTGGGGCTGGCCCTGAGCGTGGGGCTGCGCCGCTTGGTGCTGACGCAGGCGGGGCCCACGCCGCGCTGGCATGCCGGGGCTGGGGCGGCAGGCGGACTCCTGCTGGGAGGCGTGCTGGTGGCGACCCTGACCCTGGGCTTTCCGCTGGGGGTGCGGGTGGGTGCCCAGGGGCGCACCGGGGTCTATCCGTCGGCCGACCTGCCCGCCCCGCTGCACACCGCCGTGCGCCGCTCGATGTTCCGCGAGGGCCTGATGGGTGTCTGGAACGCGTCTCCAGCGCTGCGCACCCTGCTGGTGCCGGACCGGCGCTGAGGCTTCAGGAGGCTTCGGCCTGTGGGGTGGGCGTTTCGGGGTGCGCCTCGCCCGCCCGCTGGCCCAGCAGGGTGGCGACCACGACAAGCAGTCCGCCAAGTGCGCCGCGGAGGCCGATGCGCTCCCCGATCAGCAGGAAGCTGAACAGGGCAGCGGCGACGGGTTCGAGCGCGTAGATCAGGCTGGCTTCGGCGGCGCTCACCCGGCGCTGGCCCACCGTCTGCAGCAGCGTGGTCACGGCGGTCGCCGCCACCCCCAGGTACACCAGCGGCCCCCAGGCAGCGGCGGGCGGCCAGAGCTTCCCCGGCTCGGCCAGCAGTGCCCACACCCACGCGAGGGCAGTCACGGCGAGCAGTTGTGCGAAGGTAAAGCGCAGCGCCCCATGCCGACTCGCGGTGCGCTCCAGCGCGATGATGAATCCCGCGTAGGTCACCGCGCAGGCCAGCGCCCAGGCGTCCCCGACGACGAGGGCGCCCCCCTCCCAGGAGAGCAGGGCCAGTCCACCCACGGCCAGCGGCAGCGCCAGCCACAGCGCCCAGGGCAACGGGCGGCGTTGCGCGACGGTGAGCCACAGGGGAACGAGGACCACGCTCAGGGCCGTGAAGAAGGCGGCCCGGTTCGCCCCCGTCGTTTGCAGGGCGATGGTCTGGGTGCCGTACCCCGCGATCAGCCACGCCCCCAGAATCAGGCCGTCGCGCCAGAGGGGCCGGGCCGGGTCGGTGGGGGCCGTCGCCGTCCGCTCCCGCGAGAGCAGCAGCGCGGGCAGCAGCGCGAGGGTGGCGATCAGGAAGCGCCACGCGATCAGGACGGCGGGCGGCAGCAGCTCCCCGAGTTCCTTGACCACCGCGAAGGTGCTGCCCCACAGCAGGGTGACGAGCACGAGCAGCAGCAGGCCACGGGCGTGAGAGGACACGGGGAGGATTGTAGGGCGGCCCAACCAAACAGGTGCCACTCCTGAACTGCTCGGAGTGGCACCGGGGAACGTGGAAGATTCGGCTTACTTCACCCGCACCTGGAAGCAGGTCCGCACAGTCTCTCCGGCGAGCAGGGTCCCGAGGGTGACGGTCAGGGTGCTGTCGGTGAGCCTGCCCGCGTCGGCGTCCGCCGCTGCCGTGAGGTTGTCGGTGATGGGCGGTCCGCTGGCGGGCGTGCGGGTCCGCTTGATGGCCCTGCCGCCGTAAGCGGCATCACTGGCGATGGGGACCGCAGTCACCGAGGTGCCGTTGCTGTTCAGCGCGTCGCTCAGGACATAGTTCAGCAGGTCCGCGCCGCCCCGGTTCTGGGTATCGATGCAGTACTCGAGCAGGTCGCCGGGGCGGATGGAGGCCGCCGTGCCGAAGGTGCCCCCCGGCAGGGTCCGCACCTGCTTGGTCACTTCCGTAAGCACCAGGCGCGTGACGAACTCTGCCCCGTTGTCGTCGGTCTTCGTCTCGCCCGGATTGCTGACGGTCGCCTTGTTGGTGATAGTAGGACCCGCTGCCGCGCCCGCCGCCACCTTGACGTTGTTCAGGGTGATGGTCTGGGGTTTACCGACCTCGATGGGGCTCGTCGTCGTGCAGGTGATGGTCTGCGCAACAATGCTGCACGTCCAAGTGCCGGGAGTCGCCGTGTAGTTCGGGGTGCCCCCCGTCGCCACCGTCCAGCTTAGTCCCGGGGGCAGGGTGTCGGTCACGGTGGTGGTGCCCGTGGCGTTGGCGCCCGCCGTGTTCACGGTCAGGGTGTAGCTGATGAAGCTGTCCTGCGCGGCCACCACGGGACCGGCGGCGGGGTTGGAGTTGGCCGCGGTGCTGGGGCGAGCGAAGGCAGGGCCTTTCTTGGTGAGGGTGAGGTTGGGGGTGATGACGGGCGCGGTCACCGTGAAGCTGGCCGTGGCATTGGTAGCCGCTGGGAGCGCCTGACTGTTGATGGTTCCCGTCACGCTCGTGCCGACGATGGTGTTCGTCTTGCTGCCCGTGGTGGCCGAAGTGGGGACCTGCACCGTGAGGACGACAGAGCACCCCGCCGCAGGAAGGGTGCCGCCCGTAAGAACGTACTTGCCGGAGGCCGTCGTGACCGTGCCGCTGCCCTTGCAGGTGTCGCTGCTCACAGCGGTGATCGTCAGGCCCGTGATGCCCATCGTGCCCGCCACGTCATCCGTCAAAGCAAAGGCGGTGGCGTCTGCACCGTTAGGGTTCGTCACGGTGATCGTGAGCTGAGTGGTGCCCCCCTGAGGCACGTTGGGTGAGTTGAAGCTCTTGCTGACCCCAGCGGCGAGGGGCCTGACCGTTAGGTTCGCAGTGTTCGAGACTGTACCGGGCGTGGGCGTCTGTGTCGAGGTCACCCCGCTGGTCGTGTTGGGATTCACGCCGATCCGCGTGCCCTTGACCTGCACGGTGATGGTGCAGTTGGAGTTGGCTGCCAAACTTGGAATGGTCAAGTCCAGCGCAGTAGCGCCCACAGTGAGCGCCGAGGCATTCGTAACCGAGGCGCAGGTGCCGCCCAGGGTTGTATTCGCCACACTCATCCCCGTGAGGGTATCGGTGAACTTCAGGTTGGTCAGGGCGCCACCGGTATTGGGATTGGTGACCGTGAAGGTGATGGTACTCGCGACGTCGAGAGGTACGCTCGCTGGCGTAAAACTCTTGGTGATGGTCGCGGTCTGGGGAGGCAAAACCGTGGTGGGATCGCTCGAACAGTACGCGCCCGAAGTGCAGCTTGATCCTGGTTCAGGTGCCGTCCCGTTCTTGTTGGGGCCAGGATCACCGCCACCGCCCACTGAGACGTAGTTCGTCACGTTCCCCCGGGCAGCCAGGTTGACGTTAACCGTCAGCGTGATCTCGTGGGACTGTTGCGGGATGAGGGGAGATGTGGGAGTGAACGTAAGACTGATGGTCCCCGCTGTGCCTGGTGTAGGTCCCGATACCGTACCAGTGCTGGAGCTGGCACCGGCATAGGTCATACCGTTGGGCAGCGCGTCCTTGAGGACAATCGCCGAAGAAGTAGCGAACTGACCATTGTTGGTCACTTTGATCGTATACGTTCCCTGCTTCCAGACCTCAAAGTTTCCAGTATGGGTCTTGCTGACACTGAGGGCAGGTTTGGGGTAGTAGCACGAGCCGAGGTCGGTGATGGCGTTCTGACCGTTCACCGGTGTGACGCCATCCTTAGCCACGGTAAGGGTGCCTGCGACAGTGTTGTACTTGTACAAGTCACTGCCGGAGGTAGAGATGTAGAGCAAGCCGTCAGGACCGAAGGCGGCGCCAGTCACCCAGTTCGTCGTGGCCGAGAGCGCCCCCGCTGTTGGAGCGAAGGAAGCTACCTTCTTTGCCTGGAATGCAGTGGCACTTGTGCGCGTTACCATGTAGATGACGATGTTGGTCGTGGTGGACGAAACGAACCACATCCGGCCCTGGCCCACCCCGTCGAACACCCCGTCGAATGCCATATCGCCGTCTTGAAGGGAGTTCCACTCGGTCGCGTCCGCCGCGACGGCGGGAGCCGCGATGGCATTAAGATAGCGGGTGACGGTCCCGCGCGAATACTGATAGATATCGCTCGGCGCAGCCCAATCGGTTGCCCACAATGTCCCTGCCTCATCCACACCTGCCTGGTGTTCAGTTGTGGGATTAGAGAAAACAGGCGCCCCCGACGCATCTACGGTGAGCTGGGTGAAGGTGTCGCCATCGTAGTCATAGAGACGGGCGTATCTGGCGGTGTTGTACCCTGTCCCACCGTAGCCGTCCACGTAGTAGATGCGCTTGTTCACAGGATCGACGCCAAAGCCGGCCGTGACGCTGCGGCCCCTGACGCCGCCGTTGGTAGTGCTGGTCTGATCTGCACTAGCGGGTAACTGAACGGCGTTGCCGAGAACGCCCCCAGTGCTAAGGGTGGTGAGATAACTGCCCACCCCAGCACGAGCCGGATTTGTCCCGACCGCAGCATAGATCGTGTTGCAATCGAGGGCCGCCGCTGCCGCCATTTGGAAAGCCCCCAGGCTAAGCAAGGCCATGGCAGCCACTCCCCCGCGGAGAAGGTTGGTTTTCACCCTCTGGTATGAAATTCGACTCATGACTCTTCCTCGTTGTGACGCACAGCGGTTCGCCGGGGGCTGTTCATTTCCTTCGAGCTCATCGGCGGCTCACCGTCTCGTCCACCGTCAAATCCAGTCGCAGGTACAGGCCCTGCTTCGTGTATGTCCCCGCGCTCGGCAGGCCCTCAAAGCCCGCGAAGTTGTATCCGGCGGTCAGCCAGGTGCCCGGCAGGGCGCGGACGCTTCCCTCCAGTCCGTAGCCGAGCTGGGTGGTGCCCGTGGCAGGTTGGGTGAGCACCCGGCCCCACGCACCGACACCGAAGCGGTCACTCAGGTAGTAGGTGCCGCCCAGATAGCCCTGCGCCGTGAAGCTGCCCGCGTCGTTCAGCAGGGCGTGGGTGTCCACGCCGCCGCGCACGGCCCAGCTCGGCTGGCGGTACTCGGCGCTGACGCCCGTGTTCAGCTGGGGGGTGCCGCCTGCCAGCGTGCCCTGCACATACCGGACATAGCCCAGGCTGTTGAGCGTGCGGTTCCGGTAGGCGTAGCCCAGCGAGAAGCGCTGCCCGTTCTTGCCCAGGCCGAACTCAGCGAGGCCGTCGGCGCTCAGGGTCAGGTGGTCGGTCACGCTCCCGGTGATGCCCGCCCGCAGGACGGTCCCGAAGCCGCCGTCCCGGTAGATCAGGTCGGTGCCCGCCGTCACGCCGAAGGTGTCGGCGCGGTGGGCGAGGTCGGCGCCCGCCGTGACTTCCAGCTCGCCCCCGCGCACGTCGTACAGGGCGCTGCCGCGCAGGCCCACGGTGGTGCGGTCGTTCAGCGGCAGGGTGGTGAACACCCCGAAGCGGGCGCGGTTGCCCTCGCCGCTCGCGGTGGGCAGCTCGTAGCCCACGGCGTAATTGGTGTTGCCGATCCGGGTGTCGAGCGTCAGGGCGGCCACGTGGCCCTTGCCCCAGGTCACGTCGTCGCGCAGGCCCAGGGTCACCTGGTCGGTCAGGCGGTAGCGCACCGCGAAGGAGGTGGTGGGGTCGAGGTTGCCGGTCAGGGGCTGGGTGTGGGTCACGTCCACGTCCAGCGGCTGCTGGTGGTAGCCCGCGCTCACCACGGCGCCCAGGCCGTAGGTGTCCCCGAAGGCGTACTTCAGGCCCGCACCCACGCTGAAGGGCGCGAGGCGGTAGTCGGCGCGGGCCGTCACGCTGCCCCCCTGCGCGGTGGGGGTGCGGTGGTACTCGCCGTCCACGGAAGCGCCGAGGTTCGGCCCCAGCCGCGCCGCATAGCTGCCGCCCACGTTCAGGCCCACGGCAAAGGGAGCCAGGCCCATGTATCCGGCGTCCTGATAGCGAATCCGGAAGGAGGCCGAGTCGTCCCCGATGCGGGTCTGGAGGTCCGCGCTCGCCTGGACGCCGCCCGAGTAGGCGACGCGGCTCTCGGCACGGGTGGTGCCGTTGTCGAAGGTGCCGCGCACGCCGAAGGTCGCCCGACCGTCGAGGCTCACGACGGCGGCGCCGACGGTGTACCCGTCGCCTTCTCCCTTGACCTGCACCCCGTAGGCGAGGGTGCGCCCGGCGGTCGCGGTGCTCAGGCGGTAGCTGGCGAGGACGAGCACGTCATTGAAGTCGGCGTCCACCCGGTCCAGGGCACGCACCAGCGTCACGATGCCGGTGGGATAATCCACGAGGTAGTCCACGTTCCGGACGAGGCGGCGGCGCTCCAGCTCCTTGCCGCTCCCGCGCTCGCGGGTCACGACCTCCAGCGTCTCGCTGTCCGGGGCAAGGCGGGCGTCGGGCAGGCGCAGGATGCGGGTGCCGTCCGGCGTCACCTCCGCCTCCGACACACGGTCGCCCGGCACGCCCGCCACGAAGCCGGAGACGACCGGATTGCTGCGGGTCACGGCGGTCAGCCCAGTGAACTGCTCGCCCACGGGCAGCACGTCAACCGGCACCGGGGCGCGGCGGTAGGCCACCCGGAAGCTGGGGTGGTCGTACACGGCGGCCACCGGGTCGGTGCCCTGCAGGGGAATCTGCTCGGTGCTGGCGTCCCCGTACACCGGGGAGCGCACGGTGGGGTCGGTCGTGAGGGGCAGGCCGTCCTTGTCGGCGGCGGCGTAGAGCTTGCCCGCGCCGACCGGCGTTTCCACGTAGCCGCGGGCCTGCCAGGTGAGGTCTTCCGCGAGGTTGAGCTGGCCGTCCAGCCCCAGGGTCGCGCTGAGCACGCCGACGCCCACGCGGGAGCGGTCGGGCGTGACCTCGAAGCGGCGGGTGAGCACCTGCTCGCCCAGCAGCACGTCGAGGCGCAGCGGCGTGGGGGCCGATTGCGGTTGCAGTTCCAGCACGCCCTCGCCGTCTTCGAGGCGCACCTGGTACCCGGCCTCGCCGGGGTTGGCGTCGGGGGTACGGGGTTCCAGGCTGGGGCGTACGGTCAGGGTGGACTGGCCCGAGGGGGTGCCGAAGGCGTCCAGGGTCCGCACCCGCAGGCGCAGCGGCGTGCTGCCGTCGGCGATCAGGCTCAGCGGGGTGACCTCGACCTGGGCGGTGGCGCCAGCCAGCATGACCGTGATTTCCTCAGTACCCACGCGCAGCCGGTTGGGACCGGGACGCAGCGGCACGCCCACGTAGGTCAGGCGCTGCACGCCGCGTTCGCCGTCCTGCACGTCGGTGCCCAGACGGTCCTCGCCCACGGGGGCGCCGTTCACGGTGAGGGCAGGGCGCTCGCCCTGCGGCACCTCGACAACCACGTTGATGCGGTCGCGGATACGAATCACGCTGTCCGCGAGGGGGAGCTTGATCGCGCCCGCATTCTCGGTCACCTCGTCGGCCTGCGCGGAGAGGAGGACCGCGCCCCTGAGGTCGGCGGCGTCGATCTGCCCCATCAGGAGTTCGGTACGGTCGCCCGGCAGCTGGACCTGCAGGGCAGGAGCGGGAAGCGCCCCCAGGGGAGCCGTGTGGGTCAGGTCGTAGGTCAGCACGCCGCGAGGCTGGGCGGGCAACACCCAGTACAGGGTGCCGCTTGCGCCCCGGCGGGGGTCGGGCACAGGCTGGCCGTCGAGACGGCTGCTGCCCGGCAGGTAGGCCGCGCCTGCCGGGGGCTGGTGCGCGATCACGACCTCGCGGGCCTGAACGGGGACGTCAAAGGGGAGCAGGACGTTGCTGGTACGCTGTTCACCCGTGGTCACGGCCGACGGCAGCGCAGAAGCGTCCGCGCCTTGCGCGTGCGCCGGGCCGACGAGCAGCAGGGCTGTCAGCAGGGCGAGGGTGGTAGGCAGGGGGGCAGGCACGGTCAGTTCCTCCAGCGGACGGCGGGGTCGGTCAGGGCCGCGCCCAGCTCGCCCGTGAATGCGAAGTCATAGGTCAGGAGCGTTTCTCCGGCCTTCAGGGTGCCCGAGAGGGTATTGCGGCCCTCTTTCAGCACGGCCCCGGCGGGCAGGGGGTCTTGCAGCTCGAAGTCCGCGAGGTCCGAGGCCGACACCAGCCGCAGGGTGACCCGGTAGACCCCGTCCACGAGGTGCAGGCTCTTCTCGACCCGCAGCCCGCCCACGGTCAGGGTGGTCCGGCGCATGGCCGCGATCTCGCCGCCGAGGGGCGCGAGCGGGAAGTCCACCCCAGTCAGGCCCCGGACATGCACGGTGCGGGTGCCCGGCAGCCCGCCGTCCCCCGGCATGTTCAGCGGCAGGTAGGGCGCAGAGTTCGGGTCGAGGCGCAGCGCGTGCGTGCCCAGCGGCACATTGGCGAAGTGGTAGCGGCCCGCCGCGTCCGTCAGCACCAGGCGGCCTCCGGCCAGCAGCACCCGCGCCCGCTCAACCGGGGTATCGAGGCCCTTGTCGAAGCGGCCGTTGCGGTTGCGGTCCACGAAGACCGTGCCCAGCAGGTCGGCCAGCGGCGCGAAGGTACCCAGGTTCAGCCGGGTCACGGCGGTCGCCACGTTGCTGGCGATGGCGCGGGCGTTGCCCCCGGCCCCGTTCCCCACGACCTCCACCCGGTTGACGAGTTCGCCCGTCGCGTCGGCAGTCACGCGGGTCTGGTAGGTGATCTCGACCGTGCCACCGGCCGGAATCGTGCCGATGCCCCAGCGCAGCACGCCGCTTGTGACCGTCGGGTCGGCGAGGGGCTGGCCGCCCAGGGTGCTCGTGCCGGGGAGGTACTCCAGCCCACGGGCCGGGGTATCGGTGACCACCGCATCCACGATGGCCGTGCTCGCGGAGAGGTTCTGGATTTTCAGGGTGTAGGTCAGGCGGTCGCCGGGCGCGGCCTGGGGACTGCTGACGGCCTTGGTGATGCGCAGGGCGGCGGTCCAGACCGGGCTGCTGACCTCGTTGCTGGGCAGCGGCGTGGGCAGCTCGGTCGAGACCATGTTGAAGATGTTCTTCAGGGCCTCGCCGTCCACTGCCCGCACGCTGACCCGTGCCCGCACGGTGAAGGTGCGCGTTTCGCCGGGCGCGAGGGTGCCCACCGCCCAGCTCACGGTCTGGGCGCCTGCCTCGCCACTCACGCGGCCGCCCGCCGACGCCTCCACAAAGTCGACGTGCCCCGGCAGGGGGTCGCTCACGGTCACGCCGGTCAGGGGCCGGGCGTAGGGGTTGCGAACCCGCAGGGTATAGGTCAGCTCCTCACCCTGGGACACGGTGCGTTCGGGGCCGGGCGAGACGGTCTTGAGCAGTTCGGGCAGCCCCGCTTCGACGGCCTGCACCACGTCGCGGGTGGTGTTGCTCGTTCCGCGCGTACCCTTGGCCGTGATCAGGGCCTCCAGCCCTCCTGCCTGGGTCGCGTCGTAGCACACCCGCACCAGCGCGGTGGCGCCGGGGTCCAGCGGGAGGGGCTGAACCAGGGGGGCGCCGTCCGCTCCGGTCATGCGGGCCGTCGCCGCGCCCTGCGGGTAGGTCACGGTGACCGTGAACAGGTCCCGCACGTCCCCGGTGTTTTTCAGGGTGTGATCGAAGCACACCTCCTGTCCCACGACCGCGAAGGGCCGGGTCTGGGTGTCGGCCGGGGTGTTCTCGGGCGCTTCGGGCTGTCCGAGGGGACCGATGGCGACACCGGGCTGGTAGCGCACGTCGGCGCTGGCCGTGCCCTGGGCCTGCTGGCGGCCCGTGACCGCGGTGGCGACGTTGGGAATGATCCGGTTCTCGGCGGCGTCGGTGGCCCGCATCCGGAAGGTCAGCGTAAGGCCCTGGCCCGCCGCGAGGCTCGCCGCCCGCACGCGCACGCCGCGCACCCCGGCGGGTTCGGTTGCCTGCCAGGTCACCCCGTCGGCGGTGTATTCGAGGGTTCCGGCGCTCGCCTGGGCGCTGCCCGGCACGAAGACGAGGCCCTGCGCGATCTGCTCGCCGAGGGGGTCGGTCAGGACGACCTCGCGGCTGCCCCCGTTCCCCGCGTTGCGGGTGGTGACGGTCACGGTGGTCTCGGTGCCGGGCCGCACCAGCGCGGGCGTGAAGCTCTTCTGCACCGCCAGCACGGGCGGTGGGCCGACGCGCACGCGGCTGACGTTGTTGGCGTCCTGCTGCCCGCCGCCGCAGCTTGCCACCAGGTTGACGAAGGCGTCGCCACGGGCGCTGTCGGCCGTCTCCACAACCAGCAGGACCCGCGCGGCAGCTCCAGCCTCCAGGGTCAGGGACGCGACCTCGCCCTCTCCCGCGTCGGCCACGCCGTTGCGGTTGGCATCCAGCACCAACCGGGTGGCGGGGGTGTGGGCGCTGCCCGCCTCGGTGCGGGCGGCCAGTGGGAGCGTGAACCGGTCATTGCCACTGTTGACGACCGTATAGCTGAAGGTCGTGCCCTCTCCGGGGAGCAGCGTGGCGCTCTGGCCGGGGGCCTGCACCGTGCCGTCGGGGGACACGCTGACCGCGCACACCGCCTGCACCACCGTGCGAACGATGTTGGACTCGGCGCTCGACTCGCCGCCGGGCGTGACCGGCTCGAAGGTGGCGGTCGCCTGGTTGGTGATCTCGGTCCCGGCAGGAGTGGGAACACTCGCGGTCTGGGCCTGCGCCCCGACCACGAATGCCCCCACCAACAGGCTGGGAAGCAGCAGAGCTAGGGAGGTGTGTTTCAAAACGGGTCAACTCCTCGGGAGGGAACTCTGGAAAGGGGGTGGGACGCTTGGTGCGCGGAAAACTGGCAAAAAAGAGTCTGATGTTGGAAGAGGGCGCACCCCACGGGGGAGGTGGGATGCGCCGGGAGAGGGGTTACTTGATGGTGACCGTGAAGTTGACCGTCAGCGTCTGGTTGGGCTCGAGGGTATCGGCGGCAGTGATGGTGTTGTCGTTGTTGCTGTCGATCGCCACGTCCACACGCGTGACTGCGCTCAGCGCGATGGTCGGCGTCTTGCTGTCCTGCCAGGCGCCGCCATTGAAGCGGTACATCACCTTGGCCGTACCGCTCAGGGCAGGGTTGGCGACCTCGCCCAACACGCTCTTGAAGGTGCCATACTGGAAGACGTTGGTGGTTTTGCTGCTGTAGCTGCCGTCCTGCTCGGTCAGGATGAAGTTCTTGACCGGGGTGTTGTAGTTGTTCTTGGCGACAATCCGGTAGGTCAGGTCGTTGCCAGGGACGACGGCGGCGGTGCTCGTCTTGGTCTTCTGGATGGTGATCGCGGTGCCCGCCACGACGCCCACCGTGATGGTGTCGTTGGTGTCGGTCGCGATCAGGCCGCTGCCGCTGCTCACGGTCTGGTTCAGGGTCACCGTCTGGGTGAGCACGTTGGCGGGGACCTTCACCTGCGCGATCACGCAGGCCGTTTCGCCCGCAGCAATCGTCACGCCCGGCGAGGTGATGACGGTGGCGTTGTCCGCGGTTCCGTCACAGGTTGCGTCGAGCAGGTACTCGACCGGGACGGACGTGGGAGTCTGCGAGCCTTTTTCGTCTACCACCGTGAAGCTCAGGTTCGGAGCACTGGGGAAGAACGTGTCCGAACCTCCGCCGGTGTTCTTAATCTCCATCGGGAAGGTCACGGTCTGGCCCCCCGTGGTCGTGACCGACCGGGTGACCACCGTGTTGACCGGGTCAGTTGCCCTGTCGTCGTCGCTGTCACCAAACAGGAACCCCGGCACGTTCACGATGTTGGTGGTCGTGTCTTCAGCGGTGGTGTCCGCGTCGCTGACACTGTCGATGCCCACGGTGACGCTCTGGGCACCGGCGGTGGCGGCGTGGGTCACCACCGTGCGGAAGTCAGCGCTGGCGTCTACCGCGACGCCGCGGATCGTGGGCAGCTCACCCTCCAAGATGTAGGTGAGCCCGCCGATGATTTCCCCGGCCGTCGTGAACGGATTGCCGTTGGCCGTCTGGAAGGTGACGCCACTGGGGCCGGACAGCACGAACGCGTCGGTCGCCGCGCCCTTGTTCTTCAGCGTGTTGATGAAGGTGGTGGTGGTGTCGTTTGCCTTCACCGCGGCCGTCTGAACGTCGCCGCTGCGGGTGATGGTCGTGTTGGCGTCCACCGGGTCGGCGTACGTTCCCGTCGCTCCCGCTTCAGGCGCACCACTCGGGCCGACAACGGCCACCGGGGTGTAGACCACGACGGCGCTGTACTGGAGGAAGGGCGAGGTGTTTTGCGCCTCGGTGACACTGGGGTTCGTGGTGCCGTTCCAGATTTTGCCGGTGCCGACCGGAGTCGCGCCCACTGTACCCCCCTTGGTAGAACCAGTCGGAACGGTGTACACCAGCCAGAACTCTTTGACCCCATCGGCGGCGAGCGAAACCGAGGACAGGGCCGTGGCGCCGTCTACCGCCGCCTTCTGCGTGGAAGTCAGCGTGGCGAAGTTCCCCGTCACGCTCAGCACCGAAGCGTCTACCAGCTTGGCCCCCGTGGCTCCTGCCGGTGCCAGGGTGATGGTCTGGGTGTCGTTGCCGGTGTTGACGACCTGATACTTGAAGGCGACCGTGTCGCCCTGGTTGGCCGTTTTCTTGTATTCGGCAGGGAGGGTGGAGGTCGCCGTGCCCGTCGTGGCGCTGTCGCTGTTGGCCACGCTGCCCACGTAGGTCACGTTGAAGCTCGACTTGTCCGACACTGTGGTGACGACCTCGTTGGACGTCTGGCTGCTGGTGGTGTTGCCAGTGGGATCGCTGGGGTCCTGGAAGCTCGCCGTCGCGGTGTTCTTGATCTGGGTGTTGGCGGGCGTACCCACCGCTCCCGCCACTCCCACTGCCAGCGCCACAGCCAGAGCCACAATCTTCGTATTCACTTTCATCTTCTTCTCCTTGGATTCGCTTCGGGCGTCGTGGCCCGGTGACGACTGATGGGTGTTACTTCACCTGCACGCGGAAGCCGAGCGTCTTCTCGGTGCCGGCAGGTAGGGCGGCGATGGTCCAGCGCACCGCCTGGTACTCGCCCGGCTTGACCTCAACCTCGCGGGTCACGGCCTTGCCGTTCTCGGTCACGGTGATCTTTTTCTTGAGGGGGGCGGGGGCAAAGGTCTTGCCGCCGTCGATGGAGTACTCGGTGCGGACGCCTGCGGCAGCGCTTCCATCTGGCGCGACGTACACGTGACCCGCCGGAACCGGCAGCTTCACGGCGACGTTTGCCAGCGTGCGGGCGCTGACGTTGCGGGCGGTGACAGTCTGTGCGAGCAGGTCGCCGGGGCGGACCTTGGTGTAGTTCGGCGTGCGCTTTTCGGTCGCCTTGCCGTCCACCTGAACGGTCTGAATCAGCGACTGGGCGAGGTCGAGCACCAGGGGCGAGGCGCCCTGGGCCAGGGCCAGGCCGGGCAGCGCGAGCAGGAGGGGAAGGGTCAGGCGATTCATATCAGCGGCTCTCTCCTTGGCAGGAAGGGACGCCGACACGACAGACCGGCGCACGCTTCCCCTGGGTGGGGGGTCCGTTTCGCCGGTCGCACCACTGGCTCCTCATGCGGCAGGTGCCCGAAATACACCGCATGGCTCTACGCCCGAAACGACAGCAAGGTATTCAGCAAGCCATAACAGTTCCCTTACGTGATTTCTAGGAACTCTCATTAGATTCTCATTTGTAGGATGGTGATGCGGCGATTTGGTCCGGGGGCGTCCCTGTTACAAACCGTTGGAGCTGGGCACGCCATGCTGTCGCGTACGGAGGTCACCGGTATGGCGCGTGTCACGCGGTACAGCAAGTTCGAGGGCGAACTCGACCAGCTCGACTCCAGCGAGCTGATGCAGATGATTCAGGAAGCGCTGCTGGGGCAGGGCATGAACGATCCCTACGACCCCGATCCCAACGCCCGGCCCAGCATGGACGACCTCTTCGACGCGATTCTGGAGGCACTGGCCGACCGGGGCATGATCCCGGAAGAGCAGCTTCTAGAAGCCCTGCAAGCCGACGACGTGCGCGAGACGCCGCTGGGTCAGCAAATCGAGCGGCTGATGGACAAGCTCCAGCAGGACGGCTTTATTCGCAAGGAGTTCGACGAGGAGCCGGGACAGGGCGGCCAGGGCCAGAGCGGCGAGTCGCGCTTTCAGCTCACTGACAAGAGCATTGACTTTCTGGGCTACAAGAGCCTGCGCGACCTGATGGGCGGCCTGGGCAGAAGCAGCGCGGGCGCCCACGACACCCGCGAGTACGCCTCAGGCGTCGAGATGACGGGCGAACTCAAGAACTACGAGTTCGGGGACACCCTCAACCTCGATACGACGGCCACGCTGGGCAACATCATGGGCAAAGGCTTCGACGCGCTCGAGGAATCCGACCTCGTGATCCGGCAGGCTGAATACAACTCGTCGGCGGCGACCGTGGTGCTGCTGGACTGCTCGCACTCCATGATCCTGTACGGCGAGGACCGCTTCACGCCCGCCAAGCAGGTCGCGCTCGCGCTGGCGCACCTGATCCGCACCCAGTACCCCGGCGACACGGTCAAGTTCGTGCTCTTCCACGACTCGGCCGAGGAAGTGCCCGTCGCCAAGCTCGCGCAGGCACAGATCGGGCCGTACCATACGAACACGGCGGGGGGCCTGCGGCTCGCGCAGCAGCTCCTGAAGCGCGAGAACAAGGACATGAAGCAGATCGTGATGATCACCGACGGCAAGCCCTCGGCCCTCACGCTGCCCGACGGCCGCATCTATAAAAACGCCTATGGCCTCGACCCCTACGTGCTGGGCGCCACTCTGCGCGAGGTCGCCAACTGCCGCCGCTCGGGCATCCAGGTCAACACCTTCATGCTGGCCCGCGACCCCGAACTCGTGGGCTTCGTCCGGCGCGTCTCCGAGATGACGAAGGGCAAGGCCTACTTCACGACGCCGCAGAACATCGGCCAGTACGTGCTGATGGATTTCGTGACGAACAAGACGAAGCTGGTGAATTAGGCGGAAGGCTGAAAGCAGAAGGCAGATGGCTCATGATTCACGGCCATCTGCCTTCTGCCTTAGACCTTCTGCCCTCCCCTACCCCATCTTCACGAACATCGGCGGCTTCAGGCCCACCATCCGGGCCATAACCCAGACCTGGCCCTTGTGGTGGGCCTCGTGGCCGATCAGGGAGTCAAGCAGGGCGGCGACGGGCATCTCGCGGCCCCCGAAGGCCGGAACGCGGCGGGCGAGGTCCTCGGGGCTCAGGGCAGCGATGGCGGCGGAGACCTGATCGGTCGTCTGGCGCAGGCGCTCGCGCACCTCGGCCACGCTGGCGCTGCCGTCGCCGGGCGCGGGGCGCTGGGGGGCCTGCCCGGCGATCATGGCGAGCATCATCGCGCTGCTGGCCGCGAGGTGGTCGGCCTGACCGATCAGGCTCATGCCGCCCTCCCACGCGGCGAAGGTGCCGTGCTCCTCGGGCAGCTCGGCATACAGGTCCATCAGGGCCTCGCGGTGCATTCGGAAGGTGCGGGCGTGCAGTTCGGCCGGGTTCATAGGCATGGGCCAAGGATAAGGCAGTCGGCGGGCCTCAGGGCCTGCGCCGCAACTCGTCGCGAATCTCGGCCAGCAGCTTTTCCTCGTTGCTAGGTTCGGCGACCGGCGGCTTCTGCCCCCGCCCGAAGCGTTCGTTGATCCGGTTAACCGGCGTGACCACCAGGAAATACAGCACGGCCGCCACGATCAGGAAGTTCAGTAGCGCGGTGATGAAGGCGCCGTAGTCGAAGACGGCCCCATTCAGCGTGAAGGTGCCGCCCACCTGTGCCCCGCCCCCCGTGACCGCCTTGATCAGCGGGTTGATGAAGCTGTTCGAGAAGGCGGTGACGATGCCCGTGAACGCCGCCCCAATCACCACACCGACCGCGAGATCCACCACATTGCCGCGCAGCACGAAGTCCCGGAAGCCCTGAAGCATGCCCCAGCTTGCCACGAGGCGCAGGTCCTAGCAACGTAGGCACTAGGACGGGGCTTACGCCTGACCCCGGCTCTCCTTGACCGCGTGGGCGCTCATGCCCCACTGGTGCCCGCTGCTCTGCACGCCGTCCAGCACCACGCGGGCGAGTTCGCCCAGGGTGGCCCCGCCGGGGCGCACGTCCATGCGGAACTCGGTTCGCAGCTCGGTCAGGCTGGTGTCGTCCAGCATCAGCTCGGTGCCGTAGCGCAGGGTGGTCGGCGGCACGATCAGGAGGTCGGCCTCGCCCGGCTTGACCGCGTGCCGGAAGCATCGCCCGGTCAGCAGGCCCGCAACGGTCGTGACCTTGCCGAAGGTCTTGTTCTCCACCGCGCGGACCTCCAGCTCCAGCCCCTCGATCTGGCGCAGCGGCTCCACGGCCCGGTCGAGCGACTCGGCGAACAGCAGCCCCGTCCCCAGAATCACCTTGCGGGGCGCAGGCAGCGCGGCGGGCAGCTCGGGCAGCCCCTCGGTCAGGAAGTCGCGGATCATGCCCACGCCGTTTTCCAGCATGGGGAAGCCCTCGTATTCCTCCTCGGTGGGGAGGGGCTCGCCTGCCAGGAGGTACAGCTCGTCGGAGGGGAAGACGAAGCGGGTGCCGCGCTCCGCCAGGAACTGCCGCCGCCAGCTGTTCAGGCGGGCGAGCGTGTCCTGCGCCTCCTCGCGCGTGAAGGTCCGCACGTCGGGAAGGTTCTTGCGGTGCCCGGTCAGGCCGATGGGCACGACCGCCGCCGAGATCACGTTGGGGCGGCTCGACAAATATTCCACCGTGTCGTCGAGATGCTCGCCGTCGTTGCGGCCAGGCACGAGGACGATCTGGGTGTACAGGTCGATGGGTTCGAGCCGCTCGATCATGCCGCGAATCTGCACGGCCTGGGGGTCCTTGACCTTGAGCTTCCACCACTTCATCAGATCCTGGCGGAGGTCCTGGTTGGCCGTATGGACCGACACGTACAGCGGCGAGAGGTTCTCGTCGAGGATGCGGTTGATGTCGCCCTCGGTCAGGTTGGTCAGCGTGACGAAGGAGCCGTACAGGAAGGACAGGCGGTAGTCGTCGTCCATGATGTAGAGGCTCTTGCGAAAGCCGCGCGGCATCTGGTGGACGTAGCAGAAGTCGCACTTGTTGGCACACTTCTTGATGCCGTCGAACAGCACTTCCTCGAAGTCGAGGCCGGGGTCCTCCCACTCCACCGCGAAGGTGAAGGTGGGCGCCGCCGGGTCGTATTCCAGGCGGTGGTGGTCCTGCGCCACGCCGAGGACGCCGGACAGGACCGAGGGCCGCTCCACCGGGCGGCTGATTTCCAACTCGGCCCGCCCCTGCGACAGCAGATGGCGGTAGGCCAGCACGTCGGTCACGGATTCGCCGTTCACCCGGATCAGCAGGTCGCCGGGGCGCACGCCCGCCCGTTCGGCGGGGCTGCCCGGTTCCACGGTCTTGATCGGTGCGGGAAACACCTCGGTCGGTTGCGGTCTGGCTTCGGCTGCGGTCACGTCATCCCCCTGTGCGGGACACGTCAAGGCCCCGGTTAAACGGGGAAGTTTAACAGGTGGGGGCGGGGGGCGGGTGTGACAGGCGTCCCGGTTGGGGTGGCTAGCCCTCCCCCATCAGCGCCGCCAGCCCCCGTGAGGCCACGTCCCGGACGCTGTAACTCATGTAGGGCGTGAGTTCCGTCTCGTCGGGGTTGACCTCGATCACCACGCCGCCCGCCCGTCGCGTTTCCAGCGCGAGGCCTGCCGCCGGGTAGACCTGCCCGCTGGTGCCCACGATCAGGGCCACGTCCGCTTTCTCGAAGGCGCGGGTGGCGGCCTCCAGCGCCAGCTCGGGCAGAAACTCCCCGAACCAGACGATGTTGGGGCGCATCCGGGCACCGCACACTGGGCAAGTCGGCGGGGGCGTGAAGGTGTTCGGCTCGGGCAGGGGCGCGACCGTCCCGCACGCCTCGCAGCGGGCGGTGCTCAGGTTGCCGTGCAACTCCACGAGGCGCTCGCTGCCCGCCCGCGCGTGCAGGCCGTCCACGTTCTGGGTGGCGAGGAAGAAGCCGTCGCCCTTGTCCCGCTCCAGCCAGGCGAGGAGGTGGTGGCCTTCGTTGGGCTGCGCGTGGGTCACGTTCCGGTAGCGACCCGCGTACCACTCCCAAACCATTTTCGGGTCGCGGCGGTACGCCTCCGGGCTGGCGAGGTCCTCGGGGCGAAAGCGTGCCCAGTGCCCGGTCTGCGCGTTGCGGAAGGTGGGGATGCCGCTCTCGGCGCTCACGCCCGCGCCCGTCAGGACGGCCACGCGGCGGGCGGCTGCGAGGGCGGCGCGGGCCTGTTCCAGGGTCATAGGGTCAGCCTACTCTGGAACCTCCAGAAACTCGGGCGGCACGGCCTCGGCCAGCCACACCCCGTTCTCGCTGCGGTAGAAGGGGTGCCCGGCCTCGTACATCCGCCCGGCCTGCACGGTCAGCACGACGGACCTTCCCCGCCGCGCCCCGACCTGCCGCGCTGTCGCCTCGTCGCGGGAGAGGTGGACGTGGTGACGGCCCATCGGCTTGAGGCCCCCGGCGCGGATCGCGTCCAGCACGCCCGCATGGGTCCCGTGGTACAGCAGGGGCGGCGGCACGGTCAGCGGCAACCGCAGGTCCACGTCCACGCTGTGGCCCTGATTGGCGCGGATGCGGTCGCCCTGGAGGGTGTAGCGCCCCTTGCGGTCGGCGGCGACCACCCGCTCCAGCCGGGGCCGGGACACCCGCAGGGTCCGCAGCACGGCGTCCACGGGTGCCCAGCCGCCCGGCTCCAGCGTCACATTCATCTTCTCGGGCGCGTGCCGCAGCAGGTAGGAGAGGCGGCGGGAGAGTTGCTCGTCGGTCATGCCCCATTGTCCAGGCCAGAAAGCAGCTCTGCTGGAGTGGGACGCGGTAGGCTGACGGGCGTGACCACAACCCATACCGATACGGCCTGGGCTGAACTCCAGACCCGGTTTCAGGAACTCGCCGACCTCGGCGGCATCGGCTCGCTGCTGGGGTGGGACCAGAGCACCTATCTGCCCGCCGGGGCCGCCGCCGGACGCTCGCGGCAACGGGCGCTGCTCTCGCGGCTGCGTCACGAGCGGGCGACCGACCCGGCCTACGGGCGGCTGCTTGAACACCTCGGCGGACGCGGCGACCTTTCCCCTGTTCAGGCCCGCATGGTCGCAGTGGCCCGCAAGGACTTTGAGGAGGCGACCCGCTTTCCCGCCGCCTTTGTCGCCGCGTGGAGTCAGCACGGCGGCGAGAGCTACTCGGCGTGGACGGGGGCGCGGCCGGGGAACGACTTCGCGCGGATGGTGCCCTACCTGGAGAAGTCGCTGGACCTGAGCCTGCAAGCGGCGAGCTACTTCCCCGAATTTTCCGACCCGATGGACTACTTCATCGACCAGTCCGACGAGGGCATGACCGCCGCGCAGGTGGGCGAGGTCTTCGCGGCGCTCAGGGAGGCGCTGGTCCCGATGGTGGACGCCGTGACCGGGGCCGAGGCGCCCCGCACCGACTTTCTGGCCCGACACTACCCCGGCGCCGACCAGCTCGCCTTCGGGGAGAGCGTGATCCGTGATTACGGGTACGACTTCACCCAGGGGCGGCAGGACCTCACCCACCACCCCTTCATGACCCGGCTGGGCGGGCAGGACGTACGGATCACCACGCGGGTGAAGGACAACGACCCCACCGAAGCGCTGTACTCCACCCTGCACGAGTCTGGCCACGCGATGTACGAGCAGGGCGTGGCGGAAGACCTTCTGGGCACGCCCCTCGGCGGCGGCGTCAGCGCCGGGGTCCACGAGAGCCAGTCGCGGCTGTGGGAGAACCTCGTGGGGCGCAGCCGGGCGTTCTGGGCGGCGTACTTCGGCAAGTTCCGGGACGCCTTCCCGGAGCAGCTCGCGGACGTGACCGAGGAGGAGATGCACCGCGCCTCCAACGTGGTCGCCCGCTCGCTGATCCGCACCGACGCCGATGAGCTGACCTACAACCTGCACGTCATCACCCGCTTTGAGCTGGAACGCGAGCTTCTGTCGGGGCGGCTGGCAGTGCGCGACCTCGCGGACGCGTGGCACGCCGCCTACGAGACGAACCTGGGCCTGCGGGCCGAGAGCGACGTGAACGGCGTCTTGCAAGACGTGCACTGGTACTTCGGGAGCATTGGCGGGGCCTTCCAGGGCTACACGCTGGGGAACGTGCTCAGTGCCCAGTTCTACGCGGCGGCCGAACGGGTCAATCCCGGCCTGGAAGGCGACATCGCCCGCGCCGACTTCGGGCGGCTGCACGGCTGGCTGCGCGAGAACGTGTACGCGCATGGTCGCCGCTACACGCCGAACGAGTTGCTGGAACGGGCGACCGGACAGGGCATGACGGTGGAGCCGTACCTGAAGTACCTGCGCGAGAAGTACGGAGCGCTGTACGGCGTGACGCTGTAAGGCAGGGCAGGCGGGCGGCGGACACGAGGCTCCGCCGCCCTCTCCCCTTGTCCTACCGCAAGTGTCCCAGCCGTGCCCCCTTCGTCGCCAGATACCCCGCGTTGTGCGCGTTCTGGCCGACATGCAGCGGCACCCGCTCCACGACCTCCAGCCCGAAGCCGCCCAGCGAGTGCAGCTTGCGGGGGTTGTTGGTCAGGACGCGCAGGCGCCGGGCGCCCAGCAGATGCAGCATCTGGGCGCCGATGCCGAAGTCGCGGGCGTCGGCGGGGAAGCCGAGTTGCAGGTTGGCGTCCACCGTGTCGGCCCCGCCGTCTTGCAGGGCGTAGGCGCGAATCTTGTTCAGCAGGCCGATGCCCCGGCCCTCCTGACGCAGGTAGACGAGGACGCCCCGGCCCTCCTCGGCGATGGCCCGCAGCGCCGCGTCCCGCTGCGGCCCGCAGTCGCAGCGCAGCGAGTGGAAGGCGTCCCCGGTCAGGCACTCGGAGTGGACCCGCACCAGCAGCGGCGTTTCATCCACCTCACCCATCACGAGGGCGACGTGCTCGGCCCCCGACAGGCTGTCCTCAAACCCGACCAGCCGGAACTCGCCGTACTCGGTGGGCAACTTCGCCTCGGCCGCCACCCGCAAGAAGGGATCGTGTTCCATCCGGTAGGCGATCAGGGCCTCGATGGACCCGACCAACAGCGAGTGCCGCTCCCCGAAGGCGAGGAGGTCGGGCAGGCGCAGCATCTCGCCGCTGTCGCCCATGATCTCGCAGATCACGCCCGCAGGCGCGAACCCCGCGAGCCGGGCGAGGTCGCAGCCCGCCTCGGTGTGCCCGGCGCGGCGCAGGACGCCACCGGGCCGCGCGACCAGCGGGAAGATGTGCCCCGGACGGCGGAAATCGGCGGGGGTCGCGGCGGGGTCGGCCAGTGCCCCGATGGTCGCCGCGCGGTCGTAGGCGCTGATGCCGGTGGAGTTGCTGACATGGTCCACGCTGACCGTGAAGGCGGTGCCGTTGGGGTCGGTGCCCGAGCGCACCATCGGCGCGAGGTTCAGCTCGGCGGCCCGCTCGGGGAGCAGGGTCACGCAGATCAATCCCCGGCCCTCCCGCGCCATGAAGTTGACCCACTCCGGGGTGGCGGTCTCGGCGGGCATCAGCAGGTCGCCCTCGTTCTCGCGGCCCTCGTCGTCCACCAGGATGACCGGGCGCCCGGCCCGCAACTCGGCCAGCAGGTCGGGGATGGAGGCCAGGGTCACCGCGCCACCTCCGGCTGCCCGAAGTCACGCATCAGCAGCAGCCGCTCCACGTACTTCGCTATCTGGTCGGCCTCCAGATTGACCACCGTGCCGGGGCGCCAGTCGCCCAGGGTAGTGACCTCCAGCGTGTGCGGCACCAGCCAGAGGGTGAACTCGTCTTCTCTCAGGTCCGCGCGGCTGCCGCCGGGGCCGCCCGTGTCCACGACGGTGAGGCTCACGCCGTCCACCGTGACGCTCCCCTTGGGGACAAGGTAGCGGGCCAGATGCGGCGCGGCGCGGACGCGCAGGGTGTAGGCGCCGGGCTCCTCGCGCCTCTCCAGAATCTCGCCTGTCCCGTCCACATGCCCGCTCACCACATGGCCCCCGAAGCGGCCCGAGGCGGTCATCGCCCGCTCAAGGTTGAGCCGGGCGCCGACTCCCCAGTGCGGGGCAGTCTTGGCGAGCGTCTCACGGCTGAGGTCCACCCTAAAGCCCGTGTCATCCCAGCCCGTCACGGTCAGGCAGGTGCCCGAGCAGGCGATGGACTCGCCGAGCGCGAGGTCGGACCACATCCGCTCCGGCGTGACGGTGAGGGTAAGGGTGCCATTGTGCTCGGCGGCGTGCGTGACGCGGCCAACCTGTTCCACGATTCCGGTGAACATCAGAGGTCTCCTCCCGCGCTCAGGCGGGGAATGTCGTGCAGCAGGCCCGAGATCAGGACATCCGGGCCGAGGGGTTCAACGTGGGGGTCGCGCAGGGCGGCGGCGTGGCCCATGCCCCGCGCGGGACTGTTTAGCGGAGGAAGGCCCGCGCCGAGCAGTTTCGGGGCGATCAATGCCCGCACCTCGTCAATGAGCCCAGCCGCGAACAGGGCGCTCGCCAGAGTGGGGCCGCCCTCCAGCAGCAGGCTGGAGAGGTTCAGGCGGCCCAGCCCATGCAGCGCGTCGGGCAGGCCGGTGACCCGCAGCACGTGGGCGCCCCGGTCTTCCAGGGCGCGGGTGTCGGCTTCGGGGGCAGTCACGAGGAGGGTGCCGGGACGCAGTGCACGGGCGCTGAGCGGCGTGCGGGCGCGGGAGTCAAAGATGACCGGGCGGGGATCGCGCCCCCCCTCCACCCCGCGTGTGGTGAGTCGGGGGTCGTCGGCCAGGACGGTGCCAATGCCCACGGCGATGGCGTCCGCCTCGTCGCGCCAGCGCATGACCCACGCCCGCGCTTCAGCGGAGGTGACGGCCCCATTCGCCTCGCCCGCCGCCGCGACCTTGCCGTCCAGCGTCACCGCGTACTTGTAGGTCACCCAGGGCCGCCCCCGCGTGACCAGCGAGCGGAAACCTGATTGCTGGCGCAGGGCCTCGGCCTCGCCCACGCCGACGGTGAAGGGAATCCCGGCCTCGCGCAGCCTTGCCAACCCGCGCCCAGCGACTTGCGGGTTGGGGTCCAGGGCGGCGACGACCACCCGCCCCACGCCCGCCGTGACGAGGGCGTCGGCGCAGGGGGGGGTGCGCCCGAAGTGGCTGCACGGCTCCAGGGTGACGTAGGCGGTCGCGCCCCTGGCCCGCTCGCCCGCCTCCCGCAGCGCGAAGACCTCGGCGTGGGGGTCCCCGGCGCGGGGGTGAAAGCCCCGGCCCACCACCTTGTCCCCCCGCACGAGCACGCAGCCCACCGGGGGATTGGGGGCGGTGCGGCCCAGGCCCCGCGCGGCTTCGGCCAGCGCGAGGGCCATGCGCTCTGCGTCTTCCGGGCGTGACGCCTCTCCAACGGGCAAGACGCCAGTCCCAGGACTGTTCATTCCAGACATACGGTGTCGCCGCCCGCCGGGGTGGCGGGCAAGGCGGCCTCCTTCTTCCATCCGGACTTCGGGAGTGACCGCCGCTTGGCCCGTCACATCCCTCTTACCGTCGGCCCCGGAGTTGCACCGGGTCGGGCCTGCGCGTGGTGCAGTTTGCGCGGGCTTCGCGGGCTGACCAGCGTGGAAAACTGGATCACCGCCGGTGGGGAGTCTCACCCCGCCCCGAAAGAGGTCGGCCCCGGTCCCGCACGGGACGGGAGCCAGGGCCGATGCTAGCGCGGGGGCGGGAAGCGCACTGTGTGGGGTTATCCAGCCTGCACGTGCGCCAGCATCAGCCGGGCGGTGGCCTCCAGCGCATCCGTGTGGGTGCGCTCATAGGCGTGGCTGGCGTCCACGCCGGGGCCGATCAGGGCGACCGGGTAGTCGCCGCCCGCCCGCCACGCCGCCGTACCGTCCGAGGCGTAGTAGGGGTAGAGGTCCACCCGCAGCTCCAGCCCGGCCCACCGCGCCGACTCGCGCAGGCGGTTCCCGAGCGCGTGGTCATACGGCCCACCGCTGTCGGCCACGCAGAGAGTGACGTGGTGCTCGCTGCTGGTCTGGCCCTCGCCCACGGCGGCCATGTCCACCGCGATCAGCTCGTCGGTGTGGGGCGGGATGCCGGTCGCGGCCCCGTGCCCGACCTCCTCGTAGGTGGTGATGTGGAAGGCGACCGTGCGGACGGGCGGTGCCCCCAGCAGGGCGCGGGTCACGCCCACGAAGACGGCGACGGCGGCCTTGTCGTCGAGGTGACGGCCCTTGATGTACCCGGCGTCCGTAAGCAGGGCGCGGGGCTCGAAGCTCACGAAATCTCCCACCTCGACCCCAAGTGCCCGCGTCTCCTCCGGGGAGGCGGTGCGGGCGTCCAGCCGGACCTCCATCACGCTCTGCTCGCGCCGCAGCTCGCGCAGGGCGGGGCCGTGGACGTGGGTGCTCTGGAGGGTGTTCACGACGGTGCCGGTGAGGGCCGCACCGCCCTGAGTGTGGACCTGAACGTATGCTCCCTCCACCGTCGCCCAGTCGTAGCCCCCTAGCATGGCGAGGCGCAGGCGGCCCGTGTCCTTGATCTCCTTGACCATCGCCCCCAGCGTGTCCACGTGGCCGCTGAAGGTGGTGTGGCCCGCGCCCGTTCCCGCGACCTCCCAGGTCAGCGCTCCCTTCTTCGTGCGGCTGTGCGGGACGCCGAGGGTGTCCAGCTCGGCCTCCAGCAACTGAATCGCCCCCTCAGTGAATCCGGTCGGGCTGGGGGTGTTCAGCAATCTCAGCAGCAGGTCCACGGTGGCGGGGAGGTCAAAGCTCATGGGGAGCAGCATACCGGCGGGGGGCGCTTGACCCTCCCCCAGGGGCAGGCCGCATGCTGCCCTCACCTCCGGAGGGCCGCATGACCGACACCCAGGACACGCTTTCTATCGGCGCTTTCGCCCGCGCCTCGCGCCTGAGCCTCAAGGCGCTGCGGCTGTACGACGACCTCGGCCTGCTGCCCCCCGACCGGGTGGACCCGGACACGGGCTACCGCTTCTACGCGCCCGGTCAGATCGGCACAGCCCGCCTGATCGGCCTGCTGCGGACGGTCGAGATGCCGCTGGCCGACATCCGCGCCCTGCTGGACGCCCCGGCGCCCGAGCGGGCCAGGCGGGTGGAGGCGTACTGGCGGGAGGCACAGGCCCTTCACCTTCAGCGGGCCGCCGTCGCGCGGCACCTGATCCACACCCTCCGAGGAGACCCCATGCCCACGAGTTACGAAGTCCAGTCCCGCGACGTGCCCGCCCAACTGGTCCTGACGACCGGGCGCCGCGTCTTTCTGCCCGACCTCAGCGCCTTTATCAGTTCCTCGATGGACCGCCTGCACGCCGAACTCCACGCGCAGGGGGCCGAGGTCGCCGGACCGCCCGTCGTGATCTACCACGGCGAGGTCAACGCCGACTCCGACGGCCCGGTCGAGGTCTGCGTGCCCTACCGTGGGCAGGTGCAGCCGGGCAGCGACCTGACCGCCCGCGAGGAACCGGCCCACACCGAGGCCTTCGTGACCGTCCGCAAGGCCGACTTCGACTACCACGAGCTGATGGCCGCCTACGACGCGGTAGACCGCCACGCCCGCGCCCACGGCACCCGCAGCGCCCTGTCCTGCCGTGAGGTCTACCCCTACGACTGGGACGCGGCGGGGCCGGACGACCCGGCGGGCGAGGTGGCCTGCCCGTACCAGCCGCGCGGCTGACTTTTCTCCTCCCATTGCCCCCGGTTCTGCCCGCCGGGGGCGGTACGCTGCCCCCCATGAGCTACGCCGACACGCTGGGCATGCGGGTGTTGGAGGCCACGCCGGGGCTGACCCGCGTCACGCTGACCGTCACGGACGCTGGACTGAACATGCACGGCACCGCGCACGGCGGCCTGCTGTTCAGCCTTGCGGACGAGGCGTTCGCGGTCATCAGCAATCTGGAGGCGCAGGCGGTCGCGGTCGAGACGCACCTGAGCTTCTTCCGGGCGGCGCGGCCAGGAGACGAACTGGTGGCCGTCGCCACGCCCGAGCGGGTGGGCCGCACCCTGGCGACCTACCGGGTGGAGGTCCGGCGTGGCGAGCAGGGGCCGGTGCTGGCGCTATTTCTGGGGACGGTGTCGCGGCGGGAGCGGGGTCAGTCGGAGTGATTCTTAGGACGGTGGAATTGTGCTGGACGTGCCAGGTCGTCGATCCAGACGTCCCAACCATTTTTTGAGCCGCCGGACACTGCTCCTGCGGCAGCACTCGGAGATGGGTAGACCACATCTACCGTGTACTCGATCTGGTCGCCGTGTTGAAGTAGTTGCCCCGTACTCAACAGTTGTTCCCGGTGAAGTTGTACGCCCGTCGCGTAGGCTTTGACCTCGGGGACGAGCGTACTGCCTGCTTTCACGGTCCATGTTCCGTCGGCAGGACAGTAAACGGCGTGAGCCACCGCCTCCAGAATCCGGTAGGTGAAGTGGATTTCTTCGGTGGGTTGGGCAGGCTGCTCTGCTTTGCCGGTGGTCTGATGGGGCTGAAGTATGGGTATGGGCGGCTGCCGTCGCGGTTTCGTAGATGAGTTTTGCGCGACGACCTTCTGTTTTCCAGGCCTGCCCAGCAGCACATCTCGCTCCGCTTCAGTAATTTTGCCTGCCTCCACCGCGTTCTCAGCGGCAAGTTCAAAGGTGGGCATCTGATACTTCGCTTGCAACGCTTCCACGACCGGGCGCTTTTCCCGCTGAATGCGGGCCTCGTCGCGGCGTTGGCGCTGCCGCTGCTGCACGGCGTCCACAGCTCCGGCAAAGGCGTCGGCCCGCCATGTCTCCGCGTCCAGCAGCGTGGCGAGGTCGTCGGCGAAGGTCTCGCCCTCCTGCGCGAGTTCCACCCGCAGGGCGACCCGTTCCTCCCATTTTCCGGGCAGATGCTCGTCAATGACGATCCAGACCCGGCCGTTGGTGACGATGGCCCAGCGGGTGCCCTCGTTGACGGCGTAGGTGGCCGCCTGCTGGAAATGAACTGCGCCCAGCGTTACGCCCATGCCCTTGATCTCCAGCGCGAACTTGCCCGCCCCGGCCCGAATCAGGAAGTCTGCGCGGTTGCCGGTGGCGTTCGTTTCCTCCGGCACCACTTCCGTCGGGTTCCAGATGTCGAAGCCTGCCGCCTGCAACAGCCGCAGCACGATGGCCTGCCGCACGACCGCCTCGCCGGGATTGGGCGAGGTTATCAACCACCCCTGAATGTCATTTACGGCGTCATGGAGACGGGCAACCGGGCTGGGCATCTGCGGCGAGTCTAGCAGCGCTCCTCCACGGCCCGAACCAAAAACAGAGAATGTCTCCTATCAACTCTTTTACTGGTAAACTGTTCCCCTATGAAAGAAGTGCAGGTGGGCGCCGGGAGAAGATGGGGGTTCTGGCCAGCCCTGGTCCTGACGGTGCTGGCCGGGGGGCTGCTGCCGCTGCAATTCGCGGTCAATGGGGCATTGGCCGACGAGGTGGGGTCGGTGACGCTGACGGGCACCCTGTCTTACGCGGCGGGCACCCTGGGGCTGCTGGTCCTGCTCGCGTTGAGCCGACAAAGGCCCGACTGGGCGGCGGCCCGGCAAGCCCCGCCCTGGAGCTGGTTGGGCGGGGTGGTCGGCAGCGCCTACGTGGTGGGCAGCGTGGTGCTCACGCAGGCGCTGGGCACCGCCGTGGCGACCACACTGGTGATCGCCGCGCAGGTGGTTACCGCCATCCTGCTCGACCACCTGGGGGTGCTGGGGCTGGAGCGGCGGCGGGTCAACCCGGCGCGGGTGGGGGCGCTGGTGCTCGTCCTCGCTGCGCTGGGGCTGCGGTTGTGGGGGGCGGCGTGAACCTCGGGCTGTTGCTGGGCACGCTGGGGGCGGGCATCGGCCTCGCGGCGGGGCTGGCCTTCAACGTGCGGCTGGCGCGGGCGCTGGGCACCCCGCTGGCGGCGACCCTGGTGAATTTCGTGGTGGGCGGCGTGCTGCTGGCCGTTCTGTGGCTGGCCGGAGTTGGGCGGGAGGGTCCGGCGCATCTGCCGCCCCTCTGGATGCTGACGGGCGGGCTGCTGGGAGCCACCTACGTCACCCTCAACCTGATCGGGGCGGCCCGGCTGGGCGTGGGCGTGGGGACGGTGGCGGCGACGTTGGGGCAGCTCATCGTGGCGCTGCTACTCCCCGCGCTGGGCTGGCTGGGGCAGGCTCAGCGGCTCCCCTCCGCCGCCGAGGGCCTGAGCGCCCTGCTGCTGCTCGCCGCCGTCGCCCTGCTCGCCGGGGACCGCCAGCGGGCAGCCGGGGGGCGCGGATGAAAACCGCCGACCTGCTGGCCCGCATTGAGAGGGACTGGCGCCGAGAGCGGCCGGACCTCAACCCCGACCCCATGCTCACCGTGATTGCTGTGCAAAGGACAAATCAGACGCTGCAAGCCGCCCTCGACGCCTTTTTCGCCCGGCACGACCTGACCCCCTCCGCCTTCGATGTGCTGGCGACCCTGCGCCGCTCGGCCCCACCGGAGGGCCTGACGCTGGGAGACCTCGGCACGCTGATGGCCGTGACCCCGCCCGCCGTCACCAAGCGGGTGGACGGGCTGGAGCGCCGGGGCTGGGTGGCCCGCCTGCCCGACCCCCGCGACCGCCGCACCATCCGCGCCGCCCTGACGCCGGAGGGCCGCGCCGCCGTGGACGCGCTGCTGGAAGCCCACGTCACCCACGAGGAAGCCCTGTTGCGGAACTTGACGCCGGACGAGCGGGCCACCTTGCGGGAACTGCTGCTGCGAATCGCGCCTCCAACCAAGTGACGATGCTGCAAACCCACCTGGCCTGTGTTATGTTATTTACGTAAGGAGGCAGCATGCTGCACATCGAATTCATCACCGATCTGGGCGCCCGAGTCACGGTGGACGTGGAAAGCGCCGACAAGCTGCTCGACGTTCAGCGGCAGTATGGCCGCCTGGGGTGGACGACTGGCGACATCCCGTCCGGGGGCTACCAGTTCCCGTTTGACAACGAACCCGACTTCGACTGGAACCTGATCGGCGCCCGCAAGTGGACCAGTCCCGACGGCGAGGAACTGATCATCCACCGGGGCCACGCCTACCGCCGCCGTGAGCTGGAGGCCGTGGACAGCCGCAAGATGAAGCTGCCCGCCGCCGTGAAGTACAGCCGGGGAGCGAAGAACACCGACCCCGAGCACGTCCGCGAGAAGGCTGACGGCGAATTTGAATATGTGACGCTGGCGATTTTCCGGGGCGGCAAGCGCCAGGACCGGTACGCGACTCCCGGCAGCCGCCCGGCCTCCGCTGGCCCCCGCCCGGCTCCGGCTGCCGCAAGCCGCGCTCAGCCTCAGACCCGCCCTGCGGCGGCGGCCGTGGCGGACGAGGAAACGCCGTTCTGACCGCTTGAGGGGAGGGGGCGCCTGCGCTAGCCCCTCCCCTGCCCCTCAATGACGCCCCGCACGTCGGCAGGCTGCCAGCCATCGGGCTTCAGCAGCTTGCCGTCTTCGCGTTTCGGGCCGCCGAGTTTTGCCATGTTCGCGCGGTGGACCTCGGCGAAGACGGTGTCGGCGTCAATACCCAGGGCATCCAGTGCCCCGTAAGTCACGTACAGCAGGTCGGCGAGTTCATGGGCGAGCGGGGCGAGGTCGCCGGGCAGAACCGCTTCGTTCGCTGAAAGCCGTGCGGCCAGCGCCGTGAACTCGGCCTCTACCTCCTGCGCCTCCTCCCGGATCAGGGTGCCCCGTAGGGCGAGGAGGTCGGGGCCGGGCACGGTCGGGCCGTCCGGGGCTACGAAGTCGGCGGCGCGGTGAAACTCGCGCAATAGCGCGGCGTTGGTGGGGGACAGGTCGGGCACCCGCCGATGCTAGGCCAAAGGGAAAGGGAGAGGCCGTGTGGACTCTCCCTTCGTGTCTGGTGCGGGTGACTGGACTTGAACCAATCGGGGACCGGCCTCCGGCCCGCTCGCGCGCCCGTTTGATGAGAGGTGGGCGTCTCCCTCCGGCCCCTCTCGGAGCCAGGGGGAAGTATGCCGCCCCCACCCCCACCCCACATGTGCCGAATGGTCACCCGGCCTTAAGACAAATGGCGTGCTGGCGCGAGAATCGCGAGCGTTCCCACAGTCCTGAATCACACCTCCAGCACCCGGTACCCGTAGGCGTTCACCACGCGGGCGCCGCTGGCCTCGTCCACGTAGTCGGGCTTGCGGCCCTCGTACTCGTGGACGTGGCCGTGGACGACGAGGCGGGGGCGGCGGCAGGCCATGAAGCGGGTGATCTCGGGGCAGCCCCGGTGGGCGTAGTCGCTGCCGGTGTGCGGCCCGAGCGGGGGCGCGTGCGTGAGCAGCACGTCTACCCCCCGCCGGGCCTGCCAGCCCAGCCACCCCAGACCGCGCCGGGCCTGCGATGGCGAATACTGCCCTTCGCCGCCGGGCCGGTAGCGCGGCACCCCGCCCCAGCCCGCGACCCGCAGCCCCGCCGCCGTCACCACCCGGCCATGCGCGGCGATGACCCCGCGTGGAGGAATGGGGCCGTCCCCCTCGTCCACCGACTCGTCGCCGTGGTTGCCGTGGACATACAGGATGGGCACGGTCAGCACGCTCGCCAGAAACTCCAGGTAGTAGCCGGGCAGGTCGCCCGCCGCGAGCACGAGGTCCACCGCCGGGGCCGAGCGGGCGAAGCCTTCGCGGTACACGAAGGGATGCACCATGTCGGCCAGCACCAGCACGCGGCGGGGCGGGACGGGGGGCGGGGGGGTGGAGGCGGGCACGGAAACTGGGGCCGAGTGTAGCGTGCCCGGCAAGGCCCGCTGTGGCCGGGGGCATAATTTTGCAGCCCTGAGGCATACCCCCGCCCCGCCCTTAGCCTGATGGGTATGGACCTGAGCATTCTGGGCATTCCGATGGACCTCGGCGCGGGACGCCGGGGGGTAGACATGGGGCCGTCGGCGCTGCGAAATGCGCACCTCGCGGGCACGCTGCGCGGGCTGGGGCACACGGTGACGGACCTCGGGGACGTGGAAGTACCCCTTCCCGAGACGGTGGACAAGCACGCGGAGGGCGGGCTGATCTTCCTCGACCCCATCATCGCGGCGTGCCGCAGCGCCGCCGAGCGGGTGGCTGCACTGCCGGAGGGCACCTTCCCGGTCACCCTGGGCGGCGACCACTCGGTCAGCATGGGCACGGTGACGGGCAACGCCCTGCGCGGCGGCTCCCCCCGGCGCACCGGGCTGATCTGGGTGGACGCCCACACCGACTACAACACACCCCGGAGCAGTCCCAGCGGCAACATCCACGGGATGCCCGTGGCGCACCTGACCGGGCTGGGCGACCCGCAGCTTTCCGGCCTGGGCGGGGGCTGGCACCTCCAGCCCGAGGACATCGTGATGATCGGCATCCGCAGCGTGGACGCCCACGAGCGCGAGCTGCTGCGCGGAGCCGGAATCAAGGCCTACACCATGAAGGACGTGGACCAGCTCGGCATCACCCGCATCATGGACGAAACGCTGGAGCGGCTCTCGGGGACCGAGCGGCTGCACGTCTCCTTCGACGCGGACGCCCTCGACCCCTCGGTCGCGCCCGGCGTGGGCACCCCGGTCCCCGGCGGCCTGACCTACCGCGAGGGGCACCTGCTGATGGAACTGCTCTCGGAGTCGGGCCGGGTGACCAGCCTCGACATCGTGGAGGTCAACCCGGTCCTCGACACCCGCAACCAGACTGCCGAGGTGATGGTCGGCATGGCCGCCAGCCTGCTGGGACAGCGGATTCTGTAACCTGCCCCCGATGCCCTACGCCGTTCGCCTGCAATACGTCCACAAGGACGCCCACGGGGACGATGCCCTGCTGGACGAACCCCACTGGCTGGAGAACGACGCGGGCGAATGCCGGGTCTTCCCCAGCGCCGACGCAGCCGGGGCCGCCGCGCAGGAGTGGATCACCGAGGGCTGGCGGGCCGAGGTGGTAGAGGTCGCGCCGGGTCAGTCCTCTGAGGAGAGGTAGGGCTGCGCCGCATCAAAGCCCGCCAGCACCCCCGGCCAGAGCTGCCAGTCGTCCCCGTCGCGGCTGGCCCGGCCCGCTTGCACCAGCCGGTTGAGTTCGGCCTCCACCCGCTGCCCCACGCGGCGCAGGGGCATCTCGGCGGCCCCCTCCACCCCGCGCCAGGCTAGAAAGGCGCGGTGAAAGTCGGGCAGGGCGTCCAGGCCGACGCGGGTTTCCAGGGCACGCCACGAGAGGGGGTGGGGGGACATGCCCCCCGTTCTACCGCGCCCCGCCCCGGCGCGTACAATGCCCGCATGACCGGCGGCCCTCCCTCCCCTGACCCCTCCTCCCCGGCGCCTCTGCCCCCGGAGTTGACGCGGCAGCTTGAGGCGCTCGGCGGGCAGCTCGTGTGGCGCGTCGGCAAGGACGAGGTCAGCGACGAGGTGGTCGTGCGGCTGGGGTACGCCTCGGCCACGCCCCGCTTCGCGCACCTGCCCCGGCTGCGTAGCGCGAACGACGCCGAGCTTCAGGCCGCGCTGAGCGAGAACCGGGTGGTGATCGAGTGGGTGGACTGAGCAAGCAGTCAGCGGTCAGCCGTCAGCCGTCAGCTCTCCCCCACTGGAGAGCGCGTGCTGTTTGAAGCCCGGCAAGCCTTCACGCTGACCCACCCCGGCGGGGAAGACGCCGCGCTCGCCTTCGTGCGCGACGCGGGCGTCTCGCTCTCGCGGGTGCGCTTCCTGCGGGACCTGCGGGCGGACGCGGCGGGGGTGCGCGGCGAACTCGTGGTGCCGGTGCCGCTGCTGGGGGAGGTGGACCTGCCCTTTTTCAGCACCCTGCATCCCACCGGGGACGGGGCGGAGTTGCAGCCCCAGCCCGTCACGGGCGAACGGGCCTGGGTGGAGGTCGCGGGGCAGGCGCGGGTGAGCGCGGCGGGCGAGATGGCCTTCGACTTCCAGTTTCGCGCCCACCTGCGGCTCCCGGAGGCCGAGGGGTGGGGCGGCGCCGCTTTCGAAAAGATGGTGCGCTCGGCGGCAGAGCGCACGCTGGAGCGGCTGGCGGGGGAGTTGCCGCAGGGGATTGCGGCGGCACTTCCGGAAGCGGCCCGGTAGCCGGACGCCCTTTTCCCTCCCGGCGCTGCTGGAGTAGGCTGCCCCGGTGCCGCCCCCGCGCTGGAGGGCAGCCACCGTGCGGGGACCGCAGCGACATCCCTCTCCAGGCGGTTCTGTGAGACGCCCCCCCGCACGAAGGAGCATTCATGCGGAAGTACTACACGTCGGAATCGGTCTCGGAAGGTCACCCGGACAAGCTCGCGGACTTCATCTCGGACAGCATCCTGGACGAGTTTCTGCGCCAGGAACCCGCCAGCCGGGTCGCGGTGGAAACGCTGCTGACCACCGGCATGGCGGTCGTGGCGGGCGAGGTCACCGCGCAAAACGCACGGGTGGACGTGCAAAAGACGGTGCGCGACGCCGTGATGAAGGTGGGCTACACCCGCGCCAACTACGGCTTTGACGCCGAATACAGTGCCGTGCTGGTCGCCCTGCACGAGCAGTCCCCCGAGATCGCCGGGGGGGTCAACTTCTCGGAGGAGTGGCGCGAGATGTCGGAAGATGAACGCGCCCGCCCTGAACACGAATACTCCCGCATCGGCGCGGGCGACCAGGGCCTGATGTTCGGCTACGCGACCGACGAGACGCCCGAGCTGATGCCGCTGCCCATCAGCCTCGCGCACCGACTGACGCGCAAGCTGGCCGAGCTGCGGAAGAATGGCGCCCTCCCCTACCTGCGCCCCGACGCCAAGGCGCAGGTCACGGTGGTCCGCGACGGCGAGCCGCATGAGGCGCGGGAAACCTTTGTGGATACGGTCGTCATCAGCGCCCAGCACAGCGAGTCGGTCACGCAGGAGCAGATTCGGGAAGACCTGCTGGAGCACGTCGTGCGGGCCGTCATCCCGGCCGAGCTGCTGACCCCCGACACCAAATACTTCATCAACCCCAGCGGGCGCTTCGTGATCGGCGGGCCGCACGGCGACACCGGCCTGACCGGGCGCAAGATCATCGTGGACACCTACGGGGGCGCGGTGCCGCACGGGGGCGGGGCCTTTTCGGGCAAGGACCCCACCAAGGTGGACCGCTCGGCGGCGTACTACGCCCGCTTTGTCGCCAAGAACCTCGTTGCGGCGGGGCTGGCGCGTCGGGCGCTGGTGGAGGTCGCCTACGCGATTGGCCGGGCGAATCCCGTCTCACTGCGGGTGGACACCTACGGCACGGGCACCGTGAGCGACGAGCGGCTGGCCGAGCTGGTGGGCGAACACTTCGACGCCCGCCCGCAGGCGATTATCGCCGAGCTGGACCTGCTGCGGCCCATCTACGCGCAGACGGCCGCCTACGGGCACTTCGGCCGCCCCGAGTTCCCCTGGGAGCAGACCGGGAAGGCGGAGGCGCTGCGAGACGCGGCGCAGGCCGTGACGACCGCCTGAGCGCAAGCACTCCCCTCTCCCCCACGGCCCGGCGGGTGCGTGGGGGCTTTTTATTCCGTTCCGGCCGCTCGCCCGGCGTCCCGCGCCGCGTACACGTCCGCGAACTTGCGGCGCAGGGCGGCGGCCGAGGCGCGGGGCACCATCTCGGAGATGTCGCCGCCGTAGCTGGCGATCTCGCGGACCATCGTGGAACTGACAAAGCTCCAGCGGGTCGCCGCCATGATGAACACCGTCTCCACTTCCCCGATCTGGCGGTTGAGATGCGCGATCTGGAGTTCGTACTCGTAGTCAGACACCGCCCGCAGCCCGCGCAGGATCAACCCCTGCTGCTGCTGCGCCATGTAGTCCACCAGCAGCCCGCCGAAGGTGTCCACGCCGACGTTGGGCAGGTGCGCGGTCGCCTCGTGCAGGATCGCCAGCCGCTCGTCCAGCGTGAAGAGGTGCTTGCCCTGCTTGCGGGCGTTGTGCATCACGGTGACGGTCACGTGGTCGAAGATGCGCGAGGCCCGCGTCAGCACGTCCATGTGGCCGCTGGTGATGGGGTCGAAGGAACCGGGAAAGACCGCGTTCATGTGGCCCCGATCTTATCCGCCCCGGCGCCTTCCTCCCGCCGGTAGAGGGTCAGGAGGTTGCTGCCGTACACCCGCTCCTCTCGCTCCCAGCCGGGGGCATCGTCCAGGCGCACCTGCACCGGATGCTGGCAGACGAGCAGGCCGCCGGGCGCCACCACGCCCGAAGCGAGCAAGCGGCGGGTCAGCGCCGGGATGTCCTGGGCGTAGGGCGGGTCGCTGAACACCACGTCGAACTCGCCGAGGCGCCCCAGCAGCGCCGACGCGTCCCCGCGCACCACCCGCACGGGCAGGTCCAGGGTGCGGGCGTTGCCCTCGATGGCCCGCACCGCCGCCGCGTCCTTTTCGATCAGGGTCGCCGCATAGCCCCGGCTGGCGGCCTCCAGCCCCACCGCGCCGCTGCCGCCGTGCAGGTCGAGAAAGCGCCCCGAGGGAGCGCGGGTGGCGAGCAGGTCGAACAGGCTCTTGCGGACCCGCGCCCCACTGGGCCGGGCACTCGCAGGCACCTTGAGGGCGCGGCCTTTGGCGCTCCCGGCCAGAATGCGGACACTCATCGGCAGGCAGGGTAACGCACCCAGGGCACCGCCAGGAAACGCCATGTGCGCCCCTGCCGATTTCGCGGCGGCCCGATGCTCTAGCCTGAACCGAGTCCAACTTCGCCATTGCACCGCGCTGCTCGCCTCCCGGGAGGAGTCCCCATGACACAGCCCACGTCTGCCGACCTTCAGGCCCTCTTCGAAGCGCAGGGGCGGCACCGTTGGCGGGCCGCGCGGGCCACCGCCCCCGAGCGGCAGGCCCTGCTGCGGCGGCTGGGGGCAGGCATCCAGCGCCACCGGGCCGCACTGGCCGAAGCACTCGCCCTCGACCTGGGCAAGAGCCGCGCCGAGGCGGAAATCACCGAGCTGCACGCGACGATGGAGGAGCTGAACCACGCCGTGCGCCACCTCCCGCGCTGGATGGCGCCCCGGCGGGTCCGCACGCCCGCCACCCTGCTAGGCACCCGCAGCGAGGTCGAGTTCCAGCCGCGCGGCGTCACCCTGATCCTGAGCGCGTGGAACTACCCGGTCAACCTCGCGCTCGTGCCCCTGATCGCCAGCCTCGCGGCGGGCAACACGGTCATCCTCAAGCCCAGCGAAAAGGCCCCGGCCACTGCCCGCGCCCTGCGGCACCTGCTGGAGGAGGTCTTCGAGCCCCGGCTGGTCGCGGTCGTGGAGGGGGGCGCGGGCGTCGCCCAGTCATTGACCGAGTTGCCCTTCGACCACATCTTCTTCACCGGCAGCGGGGCCATCGGGCGACAGGTCCTCGCCGCCGCCGCGCCCAATCTGACGGGCGTGACGCTGGAACTGGGAGGCAAGAGTCCGGCCATCGTCCACGAGAGCGCCGACCTGGGCCTCACCGCCGAGCGGCTGGCGTGGGGCAAGTTCCTGAACGCCGGGCAGACCTGCGTGGCGCCCGATTACGTGCTGGTGCCGGAGGTGCTGCGCGGCAGCCTCCTGGCGCGGCTCGCGCAGGTGATCCCCCACCGCTTCGGGGAGGCTGAGCGGCTGCGAAAGGGCACCGACTACGGCCGCATGGTGGACGGGCGCAGCGTGGAGCGGCTCTCGCGCCTGACGCGGGACAGCGTGGCGATGGGGGCACGGGTGGAGCTGGGCGGCGACTTCGACCCCGCCTCGCGCTTCATCTCGCCCACGGTGGTGACGGGCGTGACCCCGGAGATGCCGCTGATGGAGGAGGAACTGTTCGGCCCGGTGCTCCCCGTGCTGACCTACCGCGACTTCGGAGAGGCGCTGGCCCTGGTGCGGCGGCTCGACCCCCCGCTCGCGCTGTACACCTTTGCGGAGGACGGGGCGGCGGTGGAGCAGGTTCGCCGCGAGACGACGAGCGGCGGCCTGGTCATCAACGGCACGGTGGTCCACCTCAGCAATCCGCACCTGCCCTTCGGGGGGGTCGGTCCCAGCGGGATGGGGCGGTACCACGGCGAGTACGGCTTCCGGACCTTCAGCCACGAGCGGGCCGTGCTGCACGAGGGCCGGGGCAGCGGCGTGCGCTTTCTGTACCCGCCCTACGGCCGCCCGCTGCCCCGCTTCCTGGCCTGGGCCATGCGGAAGATGGAGGGATGACCCCAGGGACGACCCCTCGGCTGGACCTCGTGGGGGCGCTGACCGCCGGGGGCCGCTCCCGCCGTTTCGGAACGGACAAGGCGCTCGCCCGGCTTGAGGGCCGGACCCTGCTGGAACATGTCGCGGCCAGCCTGGAGGACTGCCGGGTGCGGCTGCTCGTCGCGCCGCCCGGACGCTACCCCCTCCCCGGCTGGCTCCCGGTCCCCGATACCCGGCCTGACGAGGGACCGCTGGGAGCGCTGGAGGCCGCCCTGCTCGCCGCTGAACGTCACGTGGGACCGGGCTGGGTCGCCTTCGCGGGCGTGGACCTGCCCCGCCTGACCCCGGCGTACTGGGCGCTGCTGGCCGGAGCGCGGGCACCGGGGGCGCGGTCGGTCCTCACCCTGGACGCGGCGGGGCGAGCGCAACCGCTAGGGGCGCTGTACCACACGGCCCTCCTCCCCCACGTGTCCGCCTTGCTGGACGCGGGCGAACGCCGCCTGCGCCTCGCTGCGCGGGACCCGGTGACGGTTCCCTACAAGGCAATCACGTGGGTCAGCCCGCAGGCGCTCCACAACGTGAACACGCCTGCCGACCTCGCGGCGCTGGAGCGGACACCGTAGCCCCCGCCCCCCTACCGAAAGCCAGCCGGAGAGCCTTCTGCCATCCGCGCCCCACGGAGCAATAAAAAAGCCGCCTCTTCGGGCGGTGATAAAACCAACATAGCGCGGTATGCAGTATTCGTCAACCGTAACGCTCCCGGTGTTCGCGTTTCATCCGGGCGTACTCCTCGTTGGCCTCGGCCTCGTCCCACTTCGCCTTGAAGATGCGGGCGGACTCGGCTTTCACGGGGTCCTCGGGCTGGCGGGGGAGTTCGGCGCGGCCGTGTGCCCCGGACTGGCCCTTCTTGTCGTCGGGCACCGGGCCGTCGTACTTCTTGCCCCCCTTGTGGTTGGCATAGCGGCGCGAGCGGGTAAAGCCCATCTGGAGAAACTTGCGGGCCATGTCCGCGCCCACGAAGTCCCCCGCCCGCAGGTAATCTATGAACATCGCGTAGATGGCCTCGCTGCTCTCGCGGGCGACTTCCGGTGTAGCGAAGCGCCAGTGCGGAAGAATCTCGGACTTGTACGGCTGGACCAGCAGCACGCCCTGCTCGCCTATCCCGACCCGGTACAGCTCGGGGTGTGCCCGCAGGTCGAGTTCGGCATAGTTCAGCGAATAGTCGAATTTGGGACGGGGCATGGGGGCTCCTTTGGGGGGCTGGAGAAAACCACCGGGGCGGCCCGGTGGTCTCTTCGGCGTCTCGCTTCGCTCGGCCCTGCGGGGGCCGGTCAGTTCATCCGGTCGTCGTCCATCATCGCCTGAAGCATCCAGCGGATCTTGTCGATGGTGGCGGCGTAGCCGGTGTACAGGTCGGCGGTAACGGGATCGTTGGCCTCGTCCACGGTCTGCGAGTCGTCGCGGTAGCCGCGGGCCACGCGGGTCAGGTCCCCCACGAGGTCGGCGACCTGGGTGCGGGCGTCGCGCACCGTCTCCTGGGGCACCTGCACGAGGCTGAAGCGGGCAATGTCCTCGGGCGCGGCGATGGGGCTGCCCCCCAGCGCGACGAGGCGCTCGGCCTGCTCGTCGATGCCCCCGAAAATTTCCTCGATGAACTCGTCGTAGGCGAGGTGCAGGTCGCGGAAGAAGCGCCCCCGGATGTCCCAGTGGTACTTCTTGAACTTGAGGTACAGGCTGATGGTGGTGGCGAGGTTACGCTGCAAGGTCTCGCTGACGGTGCCGAACTCCTCTTCGGAGAGGTAGCCGTGGTCCACGAGTTGGTTGTGAGGGGTGTCGAGGTGGGCGGCGTCGGCCTTGGCCTCGCCCTGCGGCATCACCCCAGCGGCCTCGCGGCCCTGGGCCGTGTCCTGAGCTGCCACTGGCATCTGGTTCGCGTCGTCGGCCGTCTTGCGGCGGCCTCCGCCCTTGCTCCCCGCGGCGGCCTTGGTTCCTGCGCTCTTTCTGGTCATGCGGTCACGCTACGCCCCCGGCCGGGGGACCGCCCATACGGGCTTTCTTCACGCTTGCCGCACCCGCAGCACCCCGCCTTCCAGGTCCAGGGCCGCGCTTCCCAGAGCCAGCAGGTCGCCGAGGTGGGCGCTCACCACGGCCCGATTGAGGACCCAGGCACCGGGATTCGTAGCGGTGACGCCCAGCGCCGCACTGACCCGCGCCAGCAGTTCGTCCACCGTGGCCGGACCCCCCGCCAGCGCTGCCGCCACTGCGTCTGTCGTCCGGGCATAGGCGGCGAGGTTGGCAGCCACCAACCCGTCTAGGTCGGAGGTGGGGTCACCGTGGCCGGGAAGGACGACGCGCACTCCGTCCAACTCGCCCAACGCCGCCGCCGACGCCTTCTGCTGCGCCGAGTCCGCGCAGAAGGTCAGGGGATGCTTGCCCAGCGCCTCCGGCCCGAACAGGGCGTCGGCGGCATACAGCACCTCGCCCACCCGCACCGCGTACATTTCGGCGGCGTGGCCGGGCACTGCCATCAGCTCCACCTCCGCCCCACCGAGGGTCTGCCTGCCGGGGCCGACCGCTTGCGCGGGACTGGCGGGGGCCAGCAGGAACTTCGTTCGCAACTCGGCGGGCGGCGCGGCCCCCCACAGCGAGAGCGGTTCCAGCACCGGGTGGCGGATGATGGCGGCCTCCAGCGGCGGCGCGTAGACGGGCAGGTCGGGGAAGCGGCCCAGGAGAAAGGCATTTCCGCCGTGGTGGTCGGCGTGACTGTGGGTGTTCAGGATCGCCCCCGGCGTCAGGCCCGCCGCCTCCAGCGCCCGCAGCAGCTTTCGCGCGTGGGTGTCGTCCAGGCCTGTATCCACCAGCAGGGCGTGGCCCCCCGGTCCCTCCACGACCACGCTGTTCACCGTGCCGGGGAGGTAAGAGACGCCGGGGCCGAAGGGCTGAAGCGAGGGGGGCATGGGGACAGGGTAAGGGGGAGAGAATGCAAAACCCCCACCTCACGGCGGGGGCGTCCAGAGGAGCACGGTGACGCGCTGGGCAGGCGCCCAGAGGTTTTTAGGTCAGGGCAGGAGCTTTCCTAGAGACTGGATCAGCTCTGCAAGGGCAGTGACCACTGCCGCTACAGCGAGCAGAAACGCTGTCCAGGCGGCCAGGAGTTCCACCCGTCGCTGGAGTTGAGTTTGCCCACTTTTGCGGTCAGTGGTATGCTTCTTGTGGCCCAGAACTATCACCACCTTTCGGTAGCCCCCACGTGTTGACGCACATGGGGGTTGCTCCTTTCTGGAGCGGTGACCTCTGACCTACCCGACTTGTCATGCAACGCGCCACCTGGACGCCCGGAGTCTACACCCCCTCTCCCTGCCCTATCTTCAGGCGTACACTCGCCCGCGTGAGCCTGCCCGCCCCTGCCCTCCCCTTCCGGCCTTCGGGGGCGCAGCTCGGGCTGATTGCCGCCAACTTCCTGATGTGGGGCGGCTTTTTTGCGGTGATTCCCCTGGTCACAGTACATTTCGTGGAGGGGCTGGGGTGGGCGGCGGCGAGTGTGGGGCTGGTGCTGGGAATTCGGCAGCTCACCCAGCAGGGGCTGACGGTGTTCGGGGGGGCGTGGGCGGACCGGGTCGGTCCCAAGCCGCTGATTCTGGCGGGGTGCCTGATCCGCACGCTGGGCTTCGCGTGGATGGGCTTCGCGGAGACGCTGCCCGTGTTACTGGCGGCCTCGGTGCTCGCGGGGCTGGGGGGCGGGCTGTTCGACGCGCCCAAGAACGCCGCCATCACCGCCGTCACCCGGCCCGAACACCGCGCCCGGATGTTCAGCCTGACGAGCATCTCCGGGAACCTCGGCATGGTGACCGGGCCGCTGATCGGCGCGGCGATGCTGGGGCTGGGCTTCCGCACAGCGGCGCTCGCGGCCGGGAGTGTGTACCTCGTCGCCGCCGCCGTGCTCGCCGCCACGCTGCCCCACCTGAAGCCGGAAGGGGCTGTGGCCGGGGGCCTCGCGGGACTGAAGACAGCGGCCCAGGACCGCCGTTTCCGGCGTTTCACGCTGGTGCTGGTGGGCTATTTCCTGCTCAGCACGCAGCTCAACGTGGCGGTCACCCTCAAGGCGGTCGCCCTCGCCGGGCCGGGGGCGACCGGGCCGCTGTACGGCCTCTCGGCGGGGCTGGCGGTGGTGCTGCAATATCCGCTGCTGCGCTTCGTGGAGCGGCGGGTGCGGACGCGCGTGGCGCTGGTAATCGCCGTGCTCGCGGTGGCGACCAGCCTGGGGCTGATGGGCTTCGCGGTGACGTTTCCGCAACTGCTCGCCTGCGTCGCCCTCTACAGCCTGGGCACCATGCTGGTCTACCCCACCCAGCAGACCCTGACCGCACGGCTGGCCCCCGCTGGCTTGACCGGGAGCTACTTCGGCTTCTCCGCAATCAGCCTGGGACTGGGCGGCGCTGTGGGCAACGTGGTCGGCGGAGCGCTGATCGACCTGGGCGCCCGGATCGGCCTGCCGCTGCTGCCCTGGCTCACGCTGATGGGGGTGGGATTCCTGACCGCCCTGGGCCTGCGCTGGGCGCTGCGCGAGGTACCCACCCGCGAGCAGGCGGCGGGCTGAACGCAGGGCTGGCCCCCTCCACCGGGGAGGGGGCCAGCGGACCAGGGGAACTCAGGGCGTGCTGGGGGTCGCGGGGGCGGCGGGCGCAGTCTGGCTCTGGGCAGTCGCGAGCAGGGTCTGCGCCTCCTGGAAGTGGCGCTCGATCAGCGGGAGGTTCTGGGTGGCAAAGGCCACGACCCCCGCGTCTCGGCCCGCCGTCTGCTCGTTCTGGAAGATGCTGATGGTGAACTGGTGCCCCAGCACCTGCTCGCGCAGGTAGGCCACGTCGAAGGCCGAGCCGGTCAGGGTGTTCAGCGTGTTGACCTTGAGCTGCAGCTCGGGCGGCAACGCCTTGGGGAGCGGGACTCCCCGTGCGGAGGCGAGCGCCGCGACCTGCGCCTGCGCCGTGGTGTGCTCGTTGATCATCTGTTGGGCGAAGGTCCGCACCTGGGCGTTGGTGGAGCGGTTCAGCGCGACCTGCGACGACTGAATCTCAAAAAGGTTGCTGCCCGTCACCGACTGGAGAAAGAGGCCGTCCACCGTGGTCGCGTTGGGGGCCATCATGGTGCAGGAGCCGAGGGCAAGGGGCAGCAAAACCAGGGCTGAGCTTCGAAGCATAGCGTTCCTCCGGCGGAAGAGAGAAGACGGGCCGCGCCCGCACTGCCTCCCAGTCTGCCCGCCGCCTTCTCCCGGCTTGTGGCAATTGGGCGAAGGACTTCCCATCCGGTTCTCAGGTGGGGCACAGACGGTCTTGAGGCCCCGTTGAAACTGCTTCCACGCCTACACTTGGGGCATGCTTTGGGTCCACGTGCTGATGCTGCTGCTCCTCGCGGTGCTGGTGGGGTGGGTTCCGGTGCTGGGGCCGCTGGGGCTCGGTTTTCTGGCGGGCCGGGCGGTGCGGGGACCGGGCGCCGTGCTGGTGCTGCTGCCCGCGCTCGCCCTGCAAACGCTGGGGCTGCTGGGCGTGCGCTGGCTGGAAAACGCGGTGGAGGCACGGGGGCTGGAGGGGGGCCTGTGGACGGTCCTCGCGTGGCTGGGGAGCCCGGTCAACGTGGCGCTGGGAAGGCCGCTGGGCAACCTGATCGGAAACAGCGACGTGCTGGGGTTCCTGCTGCTGTTCACCTTCCCGGCGCTGCTCGGTCTGGTCCTGGGCTGGGTCACGGGCAAGCCCTCCCGTCGGCTGTGAACCGGGCGGGAGGGCCGGGGGAAGCTCGACTCAGCGGGCGGTCTGGGGGTCCAGGGTCAGCGGCGGGGCCGTCACCAGCGCCTGCACCCCGGCGGCGAGCAGGGTGTCCTGGCCGCGCGTGAGCAGGCGCACGTCCTCCTCGGTCTGCTCGCGGGGCTGGTCGGGCTTTACCCGGTCGGGGTAGGGGTCGCCGCCGGGCTTGGCGTAGTTCAGGATGGTGAGTTGCAGGGCCGCGTCCTCGCCCACCGGGAAGACGCGGGTGGCGGTGTTGCCCACGCCCGCCGTCGTCTCGCCGATCACCGGGCCGCGCCCGGCGTGCTGAATCTCGAAGGCGAAGAACTCACTGCACGAGGCGCTGCCCCGGTCGACCAGCACCGCGAGCGGCCCGGTCCACAGTTGGGGGCCCCGCACGCCGCCCACGTTGCGGCCATTTTCCAGGCGGGTGCCCCGGCTGACCACCGTGCGGCTCTCGCCCTGGGCGCCCCGCGCGACCCGCGCGAAGGAAGGCACGAAGGCGCTCACGGCGCTGTCGCACTCCGCGAGGCTGCCGCCCGGATTGCCGCGCAGGTCCACGATCAGGCCGGTCGCCCCGGCCGCGCGGGCCTCGCCCACGAGGTCGTGGACCCGCTGCGCGATCCCGCCCCCCGACAGGAAGGTGGGAATCCGCAGGACCGCCACGTTGTTCGCCGCTCCCGCGAAGCTCAGCCGGGGCAGGTCACGGGTGCTGCTCTCGCGCGACTGGAGGGTCAACGTGAGGGGCTGCCCGGCCCGCTCGACCTCCAGCCGGATCTCGCGGCCCTCGCGCCGGGCCTGCTGGAGCGCCGCGTAGGCGTAGGGCTTTCCGTCCAGTGTCCGCAGCAGGTCGCCGCGCTTCAGGCCCGCCTCCTCGGCGGCGCTCTGGGGCACGACCTCCAGCACCACCCGGTTCTCGCCGTCGAGCCGGGCGAGCTTCACGCCGAACTGCAGGCGGTTGCCGCCCGTTGCGCTCGCCAGGAAATCCTGAAAATCCTCCGGGGTCTGGAAGAAGCTGTGCTCGTCACCTAGGGCCGTGAGCTGCGCCTCGATCACCGGGTAGGCTTTCTCGACCGGGCAGTTGAGGGGCGTCGGCGCACACACGGCGTCGAGCCGGGCCTGGTACTCGCGGCCCAGCGTGGCCCGGTCCACAGTGGACAGGCCGCCGTACTCCTCCAGAATCAGACGGTTGACCCTGTCGAACGCCTCCTGCGCGGGCGAGGGGGCAGGTTGCGCGAGCGCCTGGGCACCCGGCAGGGCGGAGGCGGCGAGGGAGGCCGCCACCAGCACGGTGAGGGCACGGAGGGCCGGGAGGCCGGAAGCCGGAGCGCGGCGCAGGGTGGCGTTCATGGGTCCCCCCATTCTGCCCTGAACAGATGGGAAGTTGGTGGGGCGGGAATGCCGTGCAGGTCACAAAAAACCCGGTTCGGGTCTGGAGCGGTTCAGGGTACCGGTCGCCGCTGGTACAGGGCCACCACCCGCGACAGGAAGCGCAGCCCCGGCCCCAGGCTGCTGGCCTGCACCCACTCGTCCTCGCGGTGGGCGTTGCCGCCCCGGTAGACGCCGAGGGCGATGGCGGGCAGCCCGTGGGGAGCGGCGGCGTTGGCGTCGGTGCTGCTCGACGCCAGCCGCAACTCGGTGCGTCCCTCGCGGGCCGCTTCGCGGGCGAGGTCGAGGAGGGGGGCGGACCCCAGTTCCCCGCCGGGGCGGTCGCCCACCCGCTCCAGCCGCAAGTTCACGCCCACCGCGCGGGCCGCCGCGTGCAGCACCCCCTGCGCCCGGCGGTCGAGGTCGCTCAGCAGCTCCGGGTCCAGCGAGCGCAGGTCCAGCAGCAACTCGGCACTTCCCGCGATGGAATTCACGCTGGTGCCGCCCGACGCCAGCCCCACGTTCAGGGTGGTGCGCGGCGAGGCGGGGCGGTGCAGGGCGTACAGGTCATGAATCGCCATCCCCACCGCGTGCAGCGCACTCGGCGCCTGATCGCCCCAGGAGTGGCCCCCCGGACCCAGGAAGGTGGCCCGGTAGCGCCGCACCCCCACCGCCCGCGTCACAGCGACCCCCAGATAGCCGTCCACTGCGATAAAGGCCCCCAGCCGCTCGCGGTGCGTGGCGATCAGGTGCTTGGCTCCGCGCAGGTCGCCCAGTCCCTCTTCCGCGACGTTGGCAGCAACCCACAGCGGGCGGCGCAGCCCCCCCTCGCCCCCGCGCAGGTCGCGCAGCAGGGCGGTCAGCACCGCGAGGCTGGCGCTGTTGTCGCCCACACCGGGGCCAATCAGTTTGCCGCCCTCCTCGCGGACGGTCACGTCAGTGCCGCGCGAGAACACGGTGTCGAGGTGCGCGGCGAGCAGCAGCGCGGGCTTGCCCTCGGTGCCGGGCGGGGTCAGGCGGGTCAGGACGTTGCCGACCTCGTCGCGCTCGGTGCGGTAGCCCAGATCCTCCCACAGCCCGGCCATCAGCGCTCCCCGCTCCCCCTCGTCGAAGGTAGGCGCGGGGGTCTGCGCGATGCGCGTGAGGTACGAAAGGGGCATGTCGCGGGCGATTGTAGCGGGCGGGGGCGCGGACCTGACCTCCCGGCAGCCTTCATGAACCGCTCCACACCGAACGGCCTGGCGTGGAAACGCCCCCGGCGGGAAGGCCAGGGGCGCGGGGGAGGTCAGGGAGTCAGCGGCGCAGCATCTTGGAGCCGATCATCGCCGCGAGGCCGACGAGGCCCGCCTTAACCATCGGGTTGCCCAGCGCCCCGCCCTGCCCGAAGGCGGCTTCCAGCGGGCTACGTCCGTCCTGCGCCGGGGCCTGCGCGGTGCGGGTGTAGGCGTCGGCCAGGTCGTCGGGGTCGTCGTAGCGGACGTTCTGGACCGGGCTGTAGGGGCTCTGGACCATCGCGTCGCCCATCTGCTGGCGCTCCTGCGGGCTCATCTGCGAGAAGTACTCGCGCATGATCTGCTGGCGCTCCTGCGGGGAGGCGTCCCGCAGGTAGTCCTGGATGTAGGCGGCGGCCTCCTGCGGGCTGACCACGCCGTCCATGTTGGTATCGCGGGGGTCGAGGCGGGCCATCTGCTCGTGGCGGTCACGTTGCTGGAAAAACATGGGATACCTCCTGGGGAATGGGGGGAAACTCCTCGTGGGTTGCGCCCTTAACCCTAAGCACCCCGGCCCCGTCCCGCGTGAGGGGAAGCTGGCGGAAGATTCATGCCGGGGCCACGGCCGGGAGCCGGGCCGAACCGGGGCCGGGCCAACTTGAGTCGGGGGGACAATCGCGCCGCAGGAGCGCTGCTAGAGTGCCCGCCGTATGCGTTCGCTCGTCCTGATCGGCCACGGGTCGCACCTCAACGGCGAGTCCGCCGGAGCCGTCTACCGTTACGCGGAGTTGCTGCGGGAGCGTGGCCTGTACGACGAGGTCGTCGAGGGCTACTGGAAGGAAGAACCCTCGCTGCGGCAGGTGCTGAGGACTGTACGCAGCACCGACGTGACCGTGATTCCCATGTTCATCTCGGAGGGCTATTTCACCGAGACGGTGATTCCGCGCGAGCTGGGGCTGGGCCACCAGGGGCCGGTGCCGCCGGAGGGCGTGGCCCGCGTGCTGGGCGGCAAGACGGTGCGTTACACGCTGCCCTACGGGGTCCACCCCGCCATGAGCGAGGTGATTCTGGCCCGCGCCCGTGAGGTGCTGCCCGACCTAAATGCAGAAGACACCGCCCTGATCGTGCTGGGGCACGGCACCACCCGCAACCAGAACTCCAACCGGGTGATCTACGGAAATGCCGACCGCCTGCGCGACTCCGGCCACTTCGCGGAGGTCCACGCCCTCTTCCTGGACGAGGACCCCAAGGTGGGCACCTGGCCGGACGTCGTGAAGGCACCGCGCGTGGTGGTCGTGCCCTTCTTCGCGTCGGAAGGATGGCACACGCTGGAGACGATTCCCGAGGACATGGGCCTGACCGGGGCCGTGACCGAGTTCGCGGACACGCCGAACGCCCCGCAGACCGTCTACTACGCTGCCCCCGTGGGCACCCACCCCGACGTAGCCGAGGTGGTCTTGCAGCTCGCGCAGGAGGCGCGGGGGGCGTCGGGCGCGGGCGGCGACGAGGACCACGGCCACGCCGCCGCGTGGAACGCCTTTCTCGCGCTGGCCCGGCGCGGCACCCGCATCGGGGAAGCGATGATCACCCCGCAGGCGGGCATGTATGAGCTGCGTCACGCCCTTGACGAGGGCCGCCCCGCCGCCGACCTCCAGACGCTGGTGACGGTGGAGGGCCTGCGCGACCGCACCCGCCGCGACGAGGGCGGGCACCACCGCCCGGTCCATACCCTGCGCAACCTTCCACGCGGCTGGCGGGCCATCCTGACGGAAGCCGAGCTGCCCCGCGCGGTGCACAACCTCTATCCCGCTGTCGTGGAGGAGAGCTACGCCCACCACACCCACAACCTGCGGGCGACCCCGTGGCCCACGACCGCCCGGCGCCAGACCGGGATCTACACCAAGGTCACCCGCGCGACCTCCGAGCAGGTGGAGGAAGTGGCGCAGGACGTGTGTAGCAAGTGCCTCAAGACCCGGCTGTGGGCGGGCGAGCGCCTGGGTTCCACCGTCTTCAGCGGCGTGCCCGGCGCAATTCCCTGCCCGGAAGCCTGCACCCTCTTTATCGCGGAGGTGCGCGAGGAGGTCAGCGGCAAGCGCGGCCAGGGCGGGCACGGGCACGACCACTGACCGGCGAGCGGAGCCCTCCCCTCCCCCTCACCCGCAGATGAGACAATGGCGCCCATGACCGTGCCCTCGCCCGCCGCCCGCCCTCGCACCGGGGTCCCCAAGACCGTCTGGGACCTCGTCTTCACGCTGCTGATCCCGATTCTGATTCTCAGCCCCAACATCCTGGGCAGCGGCATCAGCGTGGCGGACCTGCTGGGGGGCGACACGGCGGGGAACATCAAAGCTTACGTGATCGCGGCGCTGATTCCGGTCGTGTACGTGCTTGTCGACCTGATCGTGAACCGCAACGTCAGCCCGGTGGCGCTGATCGGCGGGGCGGGGGCGATCTTTTCGGGAGCCCTGGCGTTCTGGTACGTGGACGGCTTCTGGTACGCGATCAAGGACAGTGCGCGGTCGTACCTCGTCGGGCTGTTCTTCCTGATCAGCGCGGGGACGCGGGTGCCCCTCTTCCGGGTGTTTCTGGACGCCGCCAGCCTGGGCGAGAAGCCGGAGGAACGCGCGGCGACCCAGCAGGCGATGCGCGACCCCGTGGTTCACCGGGGGCTGGTCGGGGCGACGATCGCCTTTGCGGTGGTGGACCTGATCGGCGGGGTGATCAACAGCGCCGTGAACTACGCCCGCGTGACCGCCGAGTTCGGCTCCGACGCCTTCAACGCCCAGGTGGCCGAGGTCAACGCCCTGATGCGGGTGCCCAGCCTGGTGATCAGCCTCGCGGGGGTGGCGCTGGCGCTGTGGCTGGTGCAAAGCGCCGTGAAGCGCCGCTACGGGGCGGGCGCAAGCCTGCTGGAACCCACCAAGCTGCGGGAAGCGATGCGGGAGCGGGGGGAACTCCCCGCCTGAGCCTGGGAAGATGCAAGGGAGGCCCCGCCGCGTGCGGGGCTTCTCTTGCGGTGCCCTTCCCTACTCTCCCGTCCGCGCCCGCCGCTTCTGGTACGCCCCCGTCAGCAACTCCGCGATGTACTCGCGGGTAAAGGGCATTCCACTGGCCTCCGCCGCCGCGATCTCCGCGTCACGGTTGTAGGTCAGGCGCACGAAGGTCGCACTGTGGGCGGGACTGTTCGGGTCAAACTCTAGAATCAGATAACTCGGCAGCGTGCTGTCGAGGGGATTGCCCACCGAGCCCGTGTTGATCAGCGGGCGGCCCTCCACGTCCAGCATCAGCGTCTCGTGGACATCGGCGTAGACGAGAGCGTCGGCGTGCTGCCGCAGGGCGAACTGGGGGTTGGGCAGGTAGGCGTCGAGCTGCTCGGCGAGGCTGGAGTGCGGATAGAGCCGGTGAAAGAGGCCCTTGCTGGAGGCATGGACAAAGCGCCACCACGCCCCCCCGAACTGTTCCTCAATGCCGTAGGGCAGCCCGGCGAGGTAGGCGAGTTGGTCGGGCGTCAGGCGGGAACGCGGCCAGAGGTCTTGCGGCCGGTTGGTGGCCCCGGCGACGCGGGCGTCCCAGTTGCCCTGGATCACGCGGGTGGCGTAAGCCTGGGTCCATTCCACAACCTCACGGGGACGCGGCCCCTTGCCCACGAGGTCGCCCAGCACCCAGATCTCGTCCAGCCCGCGTCTTTTCACGTCGGCGTGTACGGCCAGCGTCGCCTCCAGGTTGGCGTGCAGGTCCGAGAGCACGGCGAGGCGAATCATGCGGGGCAGTCTAGCCCAGGGGACAGATGGGCCTGAAAAAGCTCAAGAAAAGGGTCAGGCCGGGGAGGAGAGGACGCTGCCGCTCCCCCCTTCTCAGCCTGACAAGGTCCCGCGCTCAGTTGCGGTAGTAGCTGGCGGGCACCTTAAGCAGCAGCTGCTGCACGGCGTCGTTGAGCATCGCGCTGATGGCCGCCTCGATCTGCGGGCTGGACTTGACGCCGAGATTCATGGGCAGCAGGCCGCTCAGGCTGAAGCTGTTACCCTGTGCCTCGCCCTTGACCTGGGTGCCGCCAATGATGCGGCGGGTCTTCACGTCCACGATCCGCAGGTCCATTGCAACGGTGCTTTTCTTCTGGCCCAGGGACACGCCCATGAAGCTGATCCCGCCCCCCGACGCTTCCGGCTCGTACTGGGTGATCGAGCCGAAGATCAGCAGATCCGCGCCTTCAAAGGCAGCCCCGCCGCTCAGGAAGGCCTCCTCGGTAAGCTGCCCGGTGTTCTCGCGCTCGTAGACGGCGAACTTGCCCGTGTTGAGCAGGGCAGTCGTCAGGGCGTCGGAGATGCCGTCACCGAGGTCAGACGAGCACTTAGACGCCTTGCAGCGGAAGGTTCCCACGGCGATATTGACCTGTCCCTGCGGGAGGGCGGGGGCAGCGGTCACTGGGGCGGGCGTGGCCGGAGCTGCCGGGGTGGCCGTGGTCTGGGCGGCGGCGGGCGCGGCGAGGGCGAGGGTCAGGGCGAGCAGGCGCAGGTGGGTCATGAAAAGCTCCTTGGAGTGGGGAAAGAGGCCAGGGGAAAAAAGGCCTAGAAGTCGCCGCTGGTGCCGGGCGGGGGCAGGGGGAAGCCCGAGCCGACCGGTGCCGGGCCGCCCGGCAGGGCCGCGCCGCGCGGGGCCGGGGAACTGGTCCCAGCGGAACGTTGATCCAGCGGCAACTCGTACCGCGCGACCACACACAGCCCCTGATTCCCCAGGCTGACGAGGCGGTGCCCGGTGACCCGGCCGCCGCGCAGCACGGCCTGGGCACCCGTGCGGACGCTCTCGCGCACCGTTTCCAGCGCGAAGTTGGAAAGCTTCAGGTCGCCGCCGTCCACGACGCTGGCGGTGGTGTCCTGGGTATCTAGGCTCCGCGAAACCGCCGTCCGCAGGCCCCCGAAGAACTCGGCGGCAGCTCCGTTGGCCCGCAGCTCCGCCTTCTGCATGGCGGGGGCGAGCGCGGTCACTCCCCGCGCCTGATACACCTGTGCGGGCACGATGCCAAAGCCGTACACGCGCAGGGTGTCGTTGCGCCCGTCCCGGTTGGTGTCCACGGGCGAGGCCCCGGACAGGGTGCACTGCCGCATCAGCGCGAGGGCGTCCACCGGACTGAGCTGGTCGCCCCGCACGGTATATGCGGCCTGCACCCCCTCGGTCTTCACGAACTGCTGGGGAGTGACGGGCGTGTCGGCGGTCTGGGCGAGTGCTATCCCCGCGCCCAGGGCGGCGGTCATCAGAATTTTCTGCATGGATTCTCCTTGAATGTGGGGGCTCAGCGGTAGGAGACGGTGATCTCGCCCGCGCTGAGGCCCGTCACGGACAGACCGAGGTCCTCGAGCAGGCCAGCGAGATCCTCGGGGGAGCCGCTGTACTCGACTTCCACTTGGGCACCCGCCGCATCAAAGTGGCGGTTCAGGGCCGCTGCCACCCCGGCACTCGCCCGCAGCGAGGCCAGCGTGTCGTTGAGGACTCGGAAACTGGGCACGCCCACCAGCCGCACGCTGAAGGTGCGCCCGGCCGCCTTGCCGCTGCCGCTGAGCCAGCCCAGCAGGGCACCAGGCAGGGCGGGCACCGCCGTCTTGGCGACGTTCTGCAGGGCTGCCTTGCCTGCCACCGCGTCGGTGGGGGCCGTGCCCGTTCCCGTGAAGGCGTCGCTGAAGATGATCTGCCCGGTGGCGAGGTCCACGATCTTGAGTTCGAGGCGGGCGGTGTAGGCCCGCTGCGAGAGCACGGTGCCGTACTCCTCCGCGAAGGCTTCCCCGGTGATCAGCAGGTCGGCTTTGAAGCGGGTGGCGAGGTCGCCCAGCGCCTGAGCGCTCAGGCTGCCGCCGCGCAGCACGTCGCGCAGGGCGTTGTGCTCGGTCTGCTTGAGGTCCACCACCCGGTACCCGGCGGCGATCAGGGCCCGCTGCACCTCGGTCTCGGCGGCGGGGTCGGGGACGGTGCGGCGCAAGATCACCTCGGGAATCGCCACGATGATGCGCGGGTCGCCCTTCTGCGCGAGAAAGGCCTTGAGTTCCTGCTCCAGGCTGGGGCGGGCCACGACCACCCGGACGGTCACGGTGTAGAGGCTCCCCTGCTGCCCCTCGGCCAGCACCTGGGTGACCCGGCCGAAGCCGTCCGAACGCTTCATCAAGCGTTGCTGGAACTGCTCAAAATCGTCGGTGCTGCGCAGGGTGCTCGACGTGCTGATATAGGCGCCGAGCACCTGCTCGATGGCGGCCCGCACCGCGTCATTGATGGCCGCCTGCCGCGCCGCCGCCACGTTCCCAGTGAACGGGGCACTCCCCTGCACCTGCACCGACTGCTCGGCCTGGGTCGCGGCCAGCGCCACCGATCCGGTGGGAAGAGACGGCATTACAGGCAACGCCAGCGCCAACGTCAGGAGCAGGGGACGCCACGAGCCCCGCTGTGGGCTTTTCAATCTCACGTCAGCAGTGTCTCAGGCTTCTCTCAGCCTCGCGGCGCACATGAGGGCACCCCCGTTGGGGGTGTAGGTCCGACCTCCCCGCCTACAGCCCCCCCCGAGGATTCACGTCCACCCGCACCCGCGCCCGCCAGGGCCGGTCCAGTGTGGCGAGCAGTTCGGAGAGGCGGGCGTCGTTTCTCGCCCGCAGCAGCAGGTGGTAGGGGTACACCCCGCGCAGCCGGGCGACCGGGCTGGGGGCAGGACCGAGGACCTCTCCTGGCGCGGCTCCCGCCCCGTGCAAGGCGTCGAAGACCTCGGTGGCGACCTCCCTGGCGCGGCGGGCTTCGCGGGCGGCGACCTCCACCTGGGCCAGGCGGGCGTGGGGGGGGTAGCCCAGGGCCTTGCGGGCACGTTCCTCGGCGGTGGGGTAGGCCAGGGCGTCCTTGCCGTCCACGAGGACGCGCAGGGCCGGGTGCTCGGCCTGAAAGGTCTGCACGACCAGCAGGGGCGGGCGCGAGACGTGCCACTCCCCGAGCTGGCGCAGCAGGCGGTGGTAGCGCTCGGAGGCCCGGAAATCCGAGACGTTGAGCCAGGTGTCCGCCAGCGTCACCCCGATCAGGGCGAGGTTCGGCGGCGCCTCGCCCGAGAGCAGGAGCTGGGTCCCCACCACCACGCCACCCTCCCCCGCGTGCAGGGGCGAGAGGTCGTCCTGACGGTCGCGGTCGCAGCGGTAGACGGGCAGGCCGGGCACCAGTCGGGCGACCTCGGCGGCAATCCACTCGGTGCCGGGGCCACGGGCCTTCCACATCTGCTCGCCGCACTCGTCGCAGCGGTCGGGGACGGGTTCGTGGTAGCCGCACTGGTGGCAGGTGAGCTGCCGGGTGCCCTGGTGAAAGCGCAGCGGCACGTCGCAGTTGCGGCAACCCGGCGTGTGGTCGCACGAGGGGCAGCGCAGCAGGGCCGAGTAGCCCCGCCGGGGGGCCAGCAGCGCCGCCTGCCGCCCGCGCTCCTGCACCTGCCGCAAGAGGCGCACGAGGTCGTGGCTGAGGGGGTAGCCCAGGTCGCCGGGCGTCAGGTGAACCGAGGAGAGCGGCCCCAGTTCGGGCTGCTCGGGCGGGTTGGCGTAGTCCACGACATGCAGCCGCAGCCGGGGCGGGGGCAGCACCGCGCCGGGCAGGGGCACGCTCTCGGCGGCGGGGGCCACGCCCACCAGCGCGAGGGCCGCGTCATGAGCGGCGGCCACCCGCGCGGCCACGTCGGGGACAAAGGCCCGTGAGCCCGACTGGAGCTTGTAGGCGTCGCTGCCCTCCTCCAGCACGACGATCAGGGCGGGGGCCTCCAGCGGCGAGGCGAGGGCGAGGTAACTCCCGACCGCCAGCCGGGCCGCCCCCGTGCGGATCAGGTGCCAGGTGTGCTCGCGTTCCTCCGGGTTCAGCGCCCCGCTGACCTGCACGGCCCGCGTGCCCGCCGCCTCCGCCAGCCCAGAGAGGCCCTCCCAGGCGCGGCGCAGGGTGGCGTGGTCGGGCGCGAGGACGAGGACGCCGCGCCCCTGCTCCAGAAGCCGGGCGACGCGGGGCGCCAGCGTGCGGAAGCGCGAGGCTGGACGCCCGCCGTGCAGCCGCCACGCGGAGCCTTCGGGAAGGCGGTCGGGGTCGCTGGAGGGGGGGGACGGGACGGGAGAGGCCAGTGTGGGGGGCGGCGCGACCTCCTGCACCGTGTCCGCCCAGCCGCGCAGGGCCAGGGTGCCCGCCGCCGTGGGGGTCAGCGGCACGCCCCCCGCCGAGGCGAGGGAAGCCCACGCGCTCAGCGAGTCCACCGGGCCGTGCTCGTGCAGCCAGGTCCAGGCGGGGGGCGGGGAGGCCTCCTCCCGGACATACGCTGCCCCGCCCGCGTTCAGCACCCCGTTCACCACGCCACCGCTAACCCCCACGCCCCGCGCCCAGGCGCTCAGGGTGGGCTGGGGACCGTATTCGGCCAGCCATGCCCACGCCTCCCGGCCCTTCGGCGTCAGGGTGGGGGGCGGCTCAGCGGAGGCCCGCAGCACCGTCATCGTGCGGGCCGCAGGGGGCACCTCCTCCAGGGGCCGCGCCCGCACCACCCCGCGCAACCGGGGCCGGGGGCGGAAGGCTTCCTCCAGGAGTCCCTGCTCACGGATGGCGTCCAGCAGGGGTGACGAGTAGTCGGCGGCGTCGGTCCAGGCGGTGCCCGGCACGTGCGACCCGAAGGCCCCCAGGTCCGCGTCGGGAACGGCCCGTACCCGGTGCTCCAGCCGAACTTCCCACCCCACGCCGAGGAGGTCGCTCCAGACGAGTCCGGCGGGCAGCCGCGCCTCCCGCGCCCAGCCGGTCACCGCTTCCACGGTGGCAGGAGAGACCCAGGGGCCGTCCTCGTCGTCCAGCAGGTGAACGGCCTCGCGCAGGCGGGAGCTTCCGGCGCCGCCCTCGCCCGCGCCCACGACCAGCCCCGCCGAGAGCCCGCCGCGCCAGGGGACCAGCACCCGGCAGCCCACCGGCACCGCACCGCCGAAGCCGTGTGGGGCGGCAAAATCCAGCGCCGGAATGGGCACGGGAAGTGCCACCCGCCAGGGCACCGGGGGGAGGGTGGGGGCGGGCGACATCACATGCTCGACCCTACCGCAAGGGGTCAGGCGGCGGGGTGGGGCGGGTCGCAGACAACCCCGGACGGGAGTGGCCCGCCCCGCGTTACGCTGCCCTCCTATGCCCACGCCCGCCCGCCCCGGCCTGCTGCTCGCCCTCGTCGCCGCGCTGAGTTTTGCCACGCTGGGGGTCTGGGGCAAGCTCGCGGGGGAGGTGGGGCTGGGGACATTTGAAGTGCTCGTGTGGCGCTTCGGGCTGGTCGCCGCCGTGCTGCTGCCGCTCGCGGGGCGGGGGATGACGCTGGCCCAGCGGAGGCCGCTGTTGGGCGTAGGGGTGGTGTACGTGCTGGCGACCTTCTGCTACTTCGGGGCGCTGGGGCGCGTCACAGCCGGGGCGACGGGGCTGCTGCTGTACCTCGCCCCCGCCTTCGTGATTCTGTTCGGGTGGCTGGCGGGGCGGCGGCCCGGTGCGGCGCGGCTGGGGGCGGTGGCGCTCGCGGCGCTGGGGCTGGGCCTCGTCGTGGGACTGCCGGGGGCGGGCGACCGGGACCCGCTGGGGTTGGCGCTGGGGGCCGGGGCGGGGGCGCTGTACGCCGCCTATCTGCTGGCCTCCGAGCACTGGCTGCGGGGGGTCACGCCACTCGCGGCGACCGGGCACCTCGCGCTCGTGGGGGCAGTTGCCTTCGGGAGCCTAGCCGGGGCGCGGGGCGAACTGGGGGTGCCGGACACCGCCGCGCAGTGGGGCGTGGTGCTGGGCATGGCCGCGCTGCCCACCCTGATCGCGGTGCCCGCCCTGTACGGGGCCATCGCCCGGCTGGGAGCAGCGCGGGCCAGCCTGCTGGGCACGTTGGAGCCGCTGTTCACGGTGGGACTGGCCTTTCTCGTTCTCGGGGAACCTCTGCGGCCCGCCATGCTGCTGGGTGGGGCGCTGATTCTGGCGGGGGCGGCACTGGCGCAAAAACCCGAGCGGGTCACGCCCCCGGCCCCCTCCCCCGCCCCGTCTCCCCTATCCTGACGGCCTAGACAAAGGAGGCAGGATGCGTTTGATGGGACGGGTGGGCCGGGGCCTGCTCTGGGTGGTGTTGGTCGTGCTGCTGCTCGTGCTGGCGGCGGTGCTGTGGCTGCGGGGCACGTCGCGGCCCCAGGTGTCGGGCGAAATGAGGCTCGCGGGCCTCTCGGGGCCGGTCACGGTCACGCGCGACGCCTGGGGCGTGCCGCACATCCGGGCCGAGGCGTCGGACGAGGACGCGATCTTCGCGCTGGGCTTCACCCACTGGCAGGACCGGGCGTGGCAGATGGATTTCCAGCGCCGGGTCACCCAGGGGCGGCTCTCGGAGGTGCTGGGCGAGGCGGGCCTCTCGCAAGACCGCTTCCTGCGGACGTGGGGCTTTTCCCGCGCCGCAGAGAGCGCTTTGCCCGCCCTCTCGGAGCGCTCGCGGCGGATGATCCGGGCGTATACGGCGGGCGTGAACGCGGCGATGGCTCAGGGCAAGGTGGCCCCCGAGTTCCGCATCCTGGGGTACACGCCTGAACCCTGGACCGAGGTGGACGCCATCGCCTGGAGCAAGCTGATGGCCTACGACCTCGGCGGCAACTGGGACGAGGAACTGCTCGCGGCGCGGGTGCAGGAGAAGCTCGGGGAGGGCCGTATGGACGACATCCGACCCCCCTATCCTCAGGGCGCGACCACCATCCTGAGCGCGGGCGAGGTGGGCGAGGAGAACGCGGCCCCGGTGGGGGCGAACGCCGTCACCCTGCCGGACGCGACCCTGGCCGCCCTGCGGACCCATCTGGAGGCCGCCCGCTCGCTGGGCATGGAACGGGTCCCCGGCAAGGGAAGCAACAACTGGGTGATCTCGGGGAGCCGCACCGAGAGCGGTAAACCCATCCTGGCCGACGACCCGCACCTCGCGCTGTCCAGCCCGATGCTGTGGTACCTCGCGGACCTGCGCGGGCCGACCCTGCGGGTGATCGGGGCGACCATTCCGGGCCTGCCCAGCGTGGTGATCGGCCGCAACGACCGCATCGCCTGGGGGGTGACCAACGTGAACCCCGACGTGCAGGACCTCTATATCGAGCCGGAGTCGGCCCGCCTGACCCAGCGCACCGAGGTCATCAAGGTCAAGGGCGGCGAGGACGTGCGCCTCACGGTGCGCGAGAGCGAGCACGGGCCGATCATCTCGGACGTGGGCGCGGGGGCGCTCGGGCCGCGTGTGGCCCTGAAGTGGACCGCGCTGCAACCCGGCGATACCACCCTGGACGCCTTCCTGGGCCTGAACTACGCGCAGAACTGGAACGAGTTCCGCGAGGCGCTGCGCCCCTACGTGGCCCCCAGCCAGAGCTTCGTGTATGCCGACGTGGACGGCAACGTGGGCTACACGGCGCCGGGGCGGGTGCCCGTGCGCGAAGGCTGGGACGGCTCCGAGCCCGTGCCCGGCGACGGCTCGCGCGAGTGGCAGGGCTTCATCCCCTATGAGGAACTGCCCGCCACCCTCAACCCGGACGACGGCCTCGTCGTGACGGCCAACAACAAGGTGCTGCCGGGCGGGGCCGACCCCCTGGGCAACCTCCGCAACTGGGCCGAGCCGTACCGCGCCGAGCGCATCACGGCGCTGCTGACCGCCAAGCCGGAGGGCCTCACGCTGGACGACGTGAAGGCCGTGCAACTGGACACGGTGAGTCTGGTGTGGCGCGACCTCCAGCCGCTGCTGCTCGCCACCCAACCGGACGGGGACCTCAGCCGGGCGGCGCTGGAGCGGCTGCGCGGTTGGGACGGGAATCAGACCACGGAGAGCGTCCCCAGCACGGTCTACGAGGCGTGGCTGGCCGAGTTGCAGACGATGGCGGGGGACGAACTGGGCGACGACACCCGCCTGAACGCGCTCGCCGTGCGCGAGCAACTGCGGGAGGACGGCGAGTTGTGCCGCTCGGAGGCCGCCCGCGTGGAGTCCTGCGCCGACCTGCTGCGCGTCAGCTTGAAAGCGGCGGTGGACGGCCTCGCCGCACGGCTGGGGGACGACCTGGACGGCTGGACCTACGGCCGGGTGCACACGGTCGCCAGCAACCACCGCGCCTTCGGGCAGGTGGACGCGCTGGCGTGGCTGTTCAACCATGCCGCGCCCACCCCCGGCGGCACGAACACGGTGAACGTGGCCCGCCCCGACCCCGAGACGCTGCGCCAGACGCACGGCCCGAGCTACCGCCACATCATCGACCTGGCGGACATGAACCGCAGCCTCTACATCGGCAGCCTGGGGCAGGGGGGCAACCCGCTGGGCGAGCACGTCAGCGACCAGCAAGGCCGGTGGACGTCGGGTGAGTACCTCCCCATGAGCACCGACGAGGGGGACTGGGGCCGCACGGTGACGCTGACCCTCACGCCGGGCGAATAACACTCACGGAGCGGTGGCGGACGGGAGGCTTCAGTCCGCCGCCGCCCCTTGCCGCCTCCCGGTGAAAGGGCAGACCGCTTCCGCCCGCTCCTCCTGCCACGCGGGAGTCTGGGCGACGTAGCCGGGCCGCTCCTCCCCATCGGTGTATGAGCGGTGCCACACGGGGGTGGTCGCGGGCGAGAGGGGCGGAATCAGCCACGACCAGCGGCCCCGCACCGCCCGCCCGGCCCGCTGCTCCTCGGCCTCGAAGCGGACGAACTGCCGGGTGACCGCGTGGTGGTCGGTAATGCGAATCCCCGCCCGGTCGAAGGAGTGCAGCACCGCCACGTTCAGCTCCACCAGGGCTCGGTCCCGCCACAGCCGCCGGGGCGAGAGGTCCAGCCCCAGCGCCCGCGCCACGGCGGGGAGGGCGTCGTAGCGCCCCTCATCCGCGAGGTTGCGGGCGGCAATCTCGGTCTGGAGGTACCAGCCGTTGAAGGGGGCGGCGGGAAAGCTCAGGCCCCCGACCTCCAGCGTGAGGTTGCTCAGGACCGGGAGGGCGAACCACCGCAGCCCCAGCTCGCCCACGCCGGGACAGTCGGGGTGGGTGATGGGCACCTGACAGGTCGCGTCCTCCGGCAGGCAGTAGAGCCCCACCCGGCCCCGGCCCTCGATGGCGAGCGGCAGTACGTCGAAGGCGGTGCCGGGACCACCCGCCCACCCCAGGCGGCGCAGATGGTCGGTGAGGGCCACGTTCTGCGGGTCGCCCACCACCGTCCCGCCGGGCTGGCGGTAGCCCGCGTAGCGCAGCAACTGGTCGTTGTGAACGCGCACGCCGGGACCCAAGATGCTGATGACCGGGCGAATGCGTCCGCCCCCCAGGGCGTCATGCAGGTGCGCCATGAGGTACGCGAACACGTCGTCGGGGTGGGTGACGTGCCGCAGGTCGCGCACCTCCAGCGCCCGCCAGGGCAGGCGGCCCACGCAGCGGCTGCTGTTGCGCCACGCCACCCGCGCCCCGTGCGCGAGTTCCGCCGTGCGGAGGGTGTACGTCCCCGTGCGGGCCACCTCCGCCCGGACCTCGGCCAGCCGCGCCTCCCGCTCGCGGGGACCATGCCCGTGCTCGTCCGCGTACAGGTGCAGGAAGCGTTCGGCCTCGGCCAGCAGCGCGTCAGGGGCCAGGCCGGACGGCGGGCGGGGGGCGGCGGCGGACATGGCCCCATGCTGCGGGTCCCGCCCCCCGCCGAATGTCCCCGGCTGGTCCTCTCAGCTCTGGCCCTCCTCGCCCTGCAAGGTCAGCACCAGCCGCCGCGCTCCCCCGTCGTTCCGGTGCTCGCACAGGTAGATGCCCTGCCAGGTTCCCAGCGCCAGCCGCCCCCCGCGCACGGGCAGGGTCAGCGACGGCCCCAGCAGGCTGGCCTTGACGTGCGCGGCCATGTCGTCGGGGCCTTCGTCCGTGTGCTCGAAGTCCGGCCAGCCGTCGGGTACGAGGTGGTTGAAATACCGCTCGAAATCGCGCCGCACGTCCGGCGAGGCGTTCTCGTTCAGGGCGAGGCTGGCCGAGGTGTGCGTGATGAAGACGTGCAGGAGGCCCACCCGCACCCGCGCGAGTTCGGGCACGGCAGCGGCGACCTCGCGGGTGATGAGGTGAAAGCCACGCGGGAGGGGCCGGAGCCGGAGGTCGTGTTGTGCCCACATGCCCGCCAGCGTACCCAGCGCTCATGGCCCGGCCCTAGCCTGAGCCCCAGCCCATGCGACGCCTTCTCATCCCGCTGCTGTCCACTGCCCTGATGACCGCCCCCGCCCCCACCCAAGCTCAGGCCCAGAGCGTGCCGCGTTCCTCGCTGGTCCTGCCCGTCACGGTGCCGCTCTCTGGCGTGCAGGCGGCGGCCAACGCCCGCGTCCCCGCCGAGTTCGCCCGGCTGGATGAGACGCGGCCCCTCGCGGGCGGGCTGCTCACGGTGCGCCTCACGGGGACGGTCACCCGCACCGGGCACGTGCGGGTGGGGGCCGCGCCGGAGGGGGACGCCCTGCTGGTGCGCGTGCCGCTGCGGGCCGCCTTCCGCGCCGAGGGCCAGGGGCTGGGGTCGGCCCTGGGCCGCGATTTCGGCGGCGAGGCGACGGTGAGCCTGCGCCTGACGCCCACCCTCGGGGCCGACTGGCAGGCCGGGGTGAAGGTCGTGGGGACGGTGGAGTGGACCGACCCCCTGAGTGTAGAGCTGACGCCCGGCGTGCGGGTTAGCGTGCAGTCTTTGGTGGACGGACAGGTGCGGGCGGCGCTGGACCGCGTGACCGCCGACATCGAGCGGGCGGTGCGCGAGGGCGCCGACCTGCGGGACCGCGCCGGGGCGCTGTGGGCGCGGGCGGGGCAGCCCTGGACGCTTCCGGCGCCAGAACCCGCCTACGCCCGCGTCACGCCGCGTACCCTGACCGTCAGCCCCTTCCGCTTCACCGGGGACGCGCTGAAACTCACGCTGGGCGCGACCTTCGACCTCGCGGCGGGGCTGGGTCGGGCGCCCGCACAGCCGTCCGTCCCCCTGCCCCCGCTGCGGGTGGCCGAGCCGCCATCGCCGGGCGTGGCCCTCGCCCTGCCCGTGCGCCTGCCCTACCCGGAGCTGTCGCGGGCCGCGACCCGCGCCGCCGCCGCGCGGACCCTGACCCTGCCGCTGCCCCTCTCCCCCACCCTGCGGGTCGAGAACGTCGTGGTGACAGGCCGGGGACCCAGACTGAACGCCGCCGTCACCGTGCGCGTCTCCGGCCCGCTGGGCCTCAGCGTGCGGGCCACCGCCGACGTGTCGGGCGTGCCCGCGCTGGACGCCTCCGGGCGGGTGGTCACCCTACGTGACCCTACCGTCGTCACCCGCCGCGAGGGGTTGACCGGGCGGGTAGTGGGCTGGCTGGCCGACGCCCGCGCTCAGGCCTATCTGCGGGGGGCGGCCCGCTTCGACCTCACGCCGCAACTCACACAGGCGCGGGGGCAGGTGCAGTCGCGGCTCCCCTTCACGCCCGTCCCCGGCGTGACCCTGACGGGCAAGGTGGGCGAGTTGCGGCTGACCGGGCTGAATGTGACCCCGGAAGCCCTCGTCGTGACCGCCGCCGCTGGGGGGCAACTCGCGGCAGCGGTGGATGCGGGGAAGGTGCGCTAGAGCCGGGGTCTCAGCGCCGCCCGAACTGCGTCCCCGTCGTTCCCGACTGGGTCGTGGTCGTGCCCGTCCCCGCTGCCGTCCGTCCCAGAGACGCCCCCGCAGGCTGAGCCGGGGCAGGTGCTGCCGGAGCCGCAGGCGGCGTGTAGGTCGCGCCGCCCACCCCCGCGCTGGGGTCGTTGGCGAGGCGGGCGAACTCCTTGGGGTCCACGGCGCGGGCCACGCCCGTCTCGTAGGAGATCACCCGGCGGCGGTAGAGGTTCGCCAAGAAGGCGTCCATCGTGACCATGCCCTCGCGTGCCCCGGTCTGCATGGTGGAGACGATCTGGAAGGTCTTGCCCTCGCGGATCAGCGCCCGGACGGCCGGGTTGGCAATCAGCAGTTCGTAGGCGAGGACCCGGCCCGGACCGTCGGCGCGGGGCAGGAGCTGCTGGGTCATCACGGCGACGAGGTTGTTGGCAAGCTGCACCCGGATCTGCTCCTGCTGCTCTTCGGGAAACACGTCCACGATGCGGTCGATGGACTCGGGCGCCGAGTTGGTGTGCAGGGTGCCCATCACGAGGTGCCCGGTTTCGGCGGCGGTCACGGCCGCACGGATGGTCTCGTAGTCGCGCATCTCGCCCACCAGAATCACGTCGGGGGCCTGGCGCAAGGAGGCCCGCAGCGCGTCCTCGAAGCTCAGGGTGTCCGACCCGATCTCGCGCTGGTTCACGATGCTCTGCTTGTGAGAGTGCATGAACTCAATGGGGTCCTCAATGGTCACGATGTGCAGCTTTTTGGTGACATTGATGTGATCGATCATCGCGGCCAGGGTGGTCGACTTGCCCGACCCGGTCGGCCCGGTCACCAGCACCAGCCCGCGCGGCGCGTTGGCGATGTCGGTGATGTTCTGCGGCAACCCCATCTCGGCGGCGCTGCGGATGGTCGTCGGAATCAGGCGCATCACGCCCCCCACGAAGCCGCGCTGCATAAAGGCGTTCACACGGAAGCGGGCCTTTTCGCCCAGTGCGAAGGAGAAGTCCAGTTCTCGCTTCTCCTCGAAGGTGCGCTGCTGGCGCTCGTTCATCATCGAGTACATCAGCTTGCGCGTCTCGGTCGCGGCGAGGGGACTCATTCCCTGCTGCACCTCGTAGGTCCCGCTGAGCTTGAACTGCGGCGGCAGCCCCACCGTCAGGATGATGTCGGACGCGCCCTTCTCGGCGGCGAAACGCAGGATGTCGGTGATGTCGGGAGTGGCTAGGGTCATCGGTTACCTCGGCGTGTGGCGTTTGGAGGGGAGTGGGGAGTAGGCCGTGGAAGGCTGGCGGCTCTTACCCCGCCGTCACCGCGAGCACTTCTTCGAGGGTGGTCAGGCCCGCGAGCGCCTTCTCGATGCCGTCCTGGCGCAGCGTCTTCATGCTGCTTTCGGCCAGGGCCACGTCGCGCAGCTCGGAGGCGGTCTGCCCGGCCCCGATGGCGCGGCGCAGCGGGTCGTCGATCACCATCAGTTCGTGAATCCCCATGCGGCCCTTGTAACCGGTGCCGCCGCAGCGCGGGCAGCCCGCCCCGCGCACGAGCGAGGCCCCGCGCACCTCCTCCTCGGCGAGTCCCAGGCGGCGCAGCACGTCGGGGTCGGCGTTGGTGGGCTGCTTGCACTCGGAGCACACCCGGCGCACCAGCCGCTGCGCGAGCACCCCGATCACCGACGCGGAGATGTTGAAGGGCTCCACGCCCATTTCATCCAGACGGGTAATGGCCCCCGGCGCATCGTTGGTGTGCAGGGTCGCCAGCACGAGGTGGCCGGTCAGCGCCGCTTCGGTGGCGATCTTGGCCGTCTCGGTGTCGCGGATTTCGCCCACGAAGATGATGTCGGGGTCCTGGCGCAGGAAGGCGCGGAGGGCACGGGCGAAGGTCATCCCGGCCACCGAGTTGACCTGCGACTGCACGATGCCCGGAATCTCGTACTCGATGGGGTCCTCGATGGTCGTGGTGTTCTTCTCGGGCCGGGCGATGCGCTTGAGGGTCGAGAAACTGGTAAAGGACTTGCCCGACCCCGTCGGCCCCGTCACCAGGAAGATGCCGTTGGGCTTCTCGATCACGTCGAGGTAGCGCTGGAAGTTGTGCGCGGAAAAGCCGAGCTGCTCGACTTCGGGGATGTTCTCGGCCTTTTGCAACAGGCGCATCACGGCCTTCTCGCCGTACACGGTGGGCAGGGTCGAGAGCCGCAGGTCGATGTCGATGGAGCCTTTCTTGAAGCGCACGCGCCCGTCTTGCGGCAGGCGGCGCTCGGAGATGTCGAGGTTCCCCATGATCTTGATGCGGGCCAGCACGCTCTGGGAGCTCCCGCGCGGCAGCTCGGGCTGCTCACGCAACACCCCGTCAATGCGGTAGCGCACCCGCAGTGAGGTCTGGGTGGGCTCGATGTGGATGTCGGAGGCGTCTTGCAGGGCGGCCTCGCGGATAATCTGGTCCACCACCCGCACGACGGCGTTGTCGTCGAGCCCGGCCGAGAGGTCCACGTCCTCCCGCTTGGCCTCCCGCGCCCGGCTCTCGGCGGCGAGCTTCTGGTTGAGCGCCGCCATGTCCTTGTTGCCGTGGTAGCGCTCGATCAGGCGGGTGATGTCTTTTTCCGCCATCACCGCCGGGATGATCTCGCGGCCCGTGATCAGCTTGAGGTCGTCGAGCGCGAACACGTTGCGCGGGTCCTTCATCGCCACGATCAGGGACTCGCCCTGCAACCTGACTGGCACCACCCCGTAGCGCCGGGCGGTCGCCTCGGGGATCAGCAGGGCCACCGCCGCGTCGGGCGGGTTCTGGCCGGGGTCGAGGTACTCGTAGCCGAGCTGCGCGGCCAGCGAGCGGGCCAGCATCTCGGGGCTGAGCTTGCCCGACTGCACCAGCGTGTCTTCCAGCCGCCCGCCCCCCGCGTTCTGCTTTTGCAGCGCCCCGTCGATGTCGCCGGGAGTGGCGAAGCCCAGCTCGACAATCACCTCGCCCAGCGGCTTGACCTTGCCGCCGCGGGCCTGGACCTGCAAGGCCTCGCGCAGTTGCCCGCGCGAGAGGGTCCCCTGCTGCACCATCTGCTCGCCCAGGCGGGTGCGCTGGGGGTAGCAGCGCTCGATCAGGGCCTCGACCTCGCGCGGGCGGGCCAGCACCAGGCTCACCGGGCGGCCGATCAGGGCTCCGAGTTCCTCGCGGCGGCGGGGGTCACTCGTCAGGACCGTCACACCCGCCGCCGTCTCCTCGACCGGCACCGCCGAAAGCCGCAGGGCGTCCGCCCGCAGCAGCGCCCCCAGCACCTCTTCCGGGGGCTGGAGGCCGCGCGTGTCGGGCAGGTAGGGGGCACCCGCCTGCTCGGCCAGCACCTCGTAGAGGCGGTCCTCGGTCAGGGCGCCCTGGGCCACCAGCGTCGCGCCCAGCGATTCACCGGTCTGCTGCTGGGCGTCGAGCGCCACCTGAAGCTGCGCGTCGGTGATCAGCCCGCGCGTGATGAGCAAGCGGCCCAGTTGCCCGCCGTTCGCGTCGCCGCTCTCCTCGCCGGGCAGGGCCACGTCCAGTCCGAGTTCCGGGTAGTAAGTGGCGATCGCCCACAGCACCTGATCACGCAGGGCCTGGTACGGCTCGATGTTCAGGCCCGAGTCGTCCTCCAGCGCCTCGATGGCGAGGCTGGACAGCGGGTCCACAAACGCCACCCGCAGCGTGTCGCCCTCCCGCGCGAAGGGGAACGCGGCCACCCGCTGCGCCGTCTGTGCCCGCACCGCCCCGACCGCCGCCGACTCCGGCGTGACCACCAGCAGGTTGACGAGCGGAATGCCCAGCGCTTCCTCGATGGCCCGCGCGATGCGCTTCTCGCCGACCTGCCCGGAGTCGATCAGGATGTCGGCCAGCCGCCCGCCGACCTCGGCGTGCCGGACGAGCGCCTTTTGCAGTTCGGTGTCGCTGACGTAACCCTGTTCGAGCAGGATCGCTCCGAGTCTCCGGTCGCCGATGGAAAGTGCCACTGTGTCTCCTGTAGGGAAAAGGGGGAAGGGAATGCGGGAGTTAGGCCCGCCAGTCGTGTCCGTAGCGCTTGAGAACGGCCCGCTCGAGCTTGCGGGTCACGCGGGTGTGCGGCAGGGCGTTGTCGGCCAGGGGGTGAACGAGGATGGTGTGCATCCCCGCGAGGTTGCCCCCGAGGATGTCGGTAAAGACCTGATCCCCCACCATGCCGACCTGATGGGGCGGCAGCCCGAGCTTGCCGAGCGCCTGCCGGAAGGCGCGGGGATTGGGTTTGCCCGCCATGCCGACGCCCTCGAAGCCGAGTTTGTCCAGCCAGAAGCGGGCACGCCTCCCCGTCGCGTTGCTCAGGAGGTACAGCCGGATGCCGGAGCGGCGCAGCTCGGCGGCCCAGGCCATCACGTCGGCCCGTTCCTCATAGCTGCCGTAGGGAATCAAGGTGTTGTCGAGGTCCAGCAGCAGCCCACGCAATCCCCGCGCCGCCAGGAACTCGGGGGTGATGTCGTGAACGTGGGGCAGCACGTCGCGGGGGCGCAGCAGGCTCACGCGTCCACCCCCGCCGAGCCGGAGGGGTCCGGCAAGCCGATCACAGCCCACATCCGGCCCGTGCGGCCCGCGTCCCGGCGGTAGGAGTAAAAGTCTCCTTCCGTCGAGCAGCGCCCGCTGACCCAGACATGCTGGGGCGAGAGGCCCGCCGCGAGCAGCACCGCCCGGTTCGCCCCGACGAGGTCGAGGTGCGGCCCTTTTTCCCGCTCCATCACGAAGTCACTTAGGCCCGCGTCCTGAAACTGCTGGGCCACGTCCCCGCCGACCGCGTACCGCTCGCCGCAGATGCCGGGGCCGACGGCGGCGCGGATGTTCGCCGGAGTGGCCCCCCGCGCCACCATCGCCTCCACCGTGCGGGCGGCGATGCGGCCCAGCGTGCCGCGCCAGCCCGCGTGGGCGGCCCCCACAACCCCGGCGGCCTCGTCCGCCAGCAGGATGGGGTAGCAGTCGGCGGTCCCGATGGCTAGGAGCAACCCCGGCTCGGTGCTCACCAGCGCGTCGCCGTCCTGCACGCCGGGCCGCGCTTCAAGGACATCCGTGCCGTGAAACTGGTTCAGGCGGGCCACCCGCGAGGGCGCGAAGCCCAGCGCCTCGGCCACCCGGCGGCGGTTCTCGGCCACCGCCTGCGGGTCGTCCTCGCGGTCGTCGAGGTTCAGGCCTGCATACGCCCCCAGCGACACGCCGCCCGTCCGCGTGGTGAACGCGTGGGGCAGCGGGAGGGCGGGGGAGCGCAGGAGCATCAGGGGGTCAGTATCGGGGCGCATGTCTCACCGAATTCTGACGGTCAAGCCCCCCGGCGGGGGTGTGGAGGGGGTGGGGAAGCCGCCAGCTTCCAGCTCCCGGCTGGCCGCTGGAGGACCTGGCGGGGCTGAGGGGTCCACTGCTGCTTTTGCCGAGGCCGTCTCTCTCCTTGTATCAGCCGCCCGAAACGTCCCCACCCCTCAAGCTCACGTTCCAGGCAGACGAGCCGTTCGGCGCGGACGCGCCGAGGCCGCCCGCTGGGCGACAGAAGGGCGTGGAGGGGGAAACCGCGACGAGGCAAGCGACGCCGGAGCATGGGGGAACGACCTTTGCCCAGCGCCACGCCGCTCCCCCCTTTCCTCTGGGGAGGGGGCTGGGGGGGGAGGCCACCGACGCGAATCGAAACCCCATTCCTCTCCCGCCCCCTCTTTCCTTGCACCCACTCCAACGCCCGCCCCCGCCGCGTTGCTACAGTCGCCCCCATGAGTCTGACGATTGACCTCTCCGGCAAGACGGCCCTGGTAATGGGCGTGGCAAACGCCCGCAGCCTGGGCTGGGCCATCGCCGAACCCCTCCTCCAGGCCGGATGCCGGGTGGGCTTTTCCTACCAGGGCGAGCGCCTCAAGGGCGAACTCGACAAGCTCCTCGTGGGGCGGGAGGGCGTGTGGACCCAGCAGGCCGACGCGACGAGCGAGGAGGACCTGACCGCGCTGTTCGCCCGCGTGAAGGCGGAATTCGGGCATCTGGACTACCTCGTCCACTCCATCGCCTACGCGCCGCGCCCCGCGATGGAGGGCCGCTTTATCGCCACCACGCCAGAAGACTGGAACACCGCCCTGAACGTCAGCGCCTACACGCTGGTGAGCGCGGCCCGCCACGCCGAACCCTTGCTGCGCCCCGGCGGAAGCATCGTCAGCCTGACTTACCACGCCTCGCAGCAGGTCGTGCCCAAGTACAACGTGATGGGCGTGGCGAAGGCGGCGCTGGAGGCCGCCACCCGCTACCTCGCCGCCGACCTGGGCAAGATGGACGTGCGGGTGAACACCATCAGCGCCGGGGCGATGCGGACGGTCGCGGCCCGCTCCATCCCCGGCTTCAGCGGCCTGTACGACGAGGCCGGACGCCGCGCCGCCCTGGGCCGCCACGCCACCCCCGAGGAGGTGGGCAAGCTGGCCCTCTTCCTGCTCTCGGACCTGGGCAGCGGCGTGACCGGGCAAACGGTGTATGTGGACGCCGGGGCGAACATCATGACCATGAAGTTGGAGTGACCGCCTGGCCGCGCCCGGCCTCAACCCTGCTTTACTTCCCACAGTAGCCCCCGGTTCACGCGCTACAGTGGCGGGCGTGACGTGGCTGAAGCCGGTGAGCATCGATGGAGACGCGCAGGCCGCGTATAACGAGTTTCTGCGGGACCTGGAAGCCAGGCTCGCGGACCCGGCGACCGACCGCAATGGGGTGGCCCGCGAGGTGCTGGCACAGGCGATGTATGGCCGCGAGTATGGGCAACTCCTTGCGGACGCGCCCCTCGCGGCCCTGAACCTCGACGCGCGGAATGTGACCTTCGAGGCCGAGTATTACCTCGCGACCGACGCCGAGCAGTTCGCCCGCGTCAAGCCGCTGCTGTGGCTGTGGAAGAACCTCGACCTCACGCCCGTCGGCCAGAACCCGGTGACTGGGATACCCGTGCGGCGGATTCTCGCCGGGCACATCTTCCGGCGGGTGGGGCGCGACTTCAAATGCTGGCAGAACGTGGAATTCTCGGTCGGCTACAACATGGAGGTGGGCGACAACGTCGTGGTCCACCGCCATGTCCTGCTGGACGACATCGGCGGCATCGAGTTGCAGGATGGGGCCTCGGTCAGCGACTACGTGAACATCTACAGCCACACGCACTCGGTGCTGGACGGCCCGGACGTGACGCTGCGCCGGACCGTGATCGGCCGGGGCGCCCGCATCACCTACCACTCCACCATCCTGGCGGGCAGCGTGGTCAGCGACGACGCGATGCTCGCCACCCACGCCCTGCTGCGCGGAGACATCCCGCCGCACGGCATCGCGATGGGGCTGCCTGCCCGCGTGACCCGCTTCAAGGAGCGGCCCCAGCCGGAGGCGTATGGGGTGGACTCGCGCACCCATCCCCACGACGCGGGGCGCAAGGCCAACCCGCAGTTTCCCGACCCCACGCCCAACCAGACCCGCGTGCCGGGCGAGGGCGACCTCTAGCCCTGCGCCGCCCATGACCCTGCCCGGTGCCCACCGTGAGGCGGTCTGGACGCGGCTGATGCGCGAGCGGGCCTGCGCGTACCCGCTGCCGCCGCACGGGCACCACCCCAACTTCATCGGGGCGCGGGAGGCGGCGCACGCCCTCCTCTCGCACCCGGAGGTCGCCCGGCACCGCACGCTGATCGTGGGCGGGGACCGGGTGCTGTACCCGCTGCGCAAGCTCGCTCTGGCCTCGGGCCTGATCCTTTACGTGCCGCATCAGACGCGCGAGGGGTGGTACTGGCGGCTGAGCGACCCGGCGGGGGCACAGCTCCGGGCGATGGCGCGGGTGGGCGAACCGAGGCTGCACCCGGAGGGGGCGGGGGCCGCCGTCCTCGCCTGCGTCGCCGTGGACCGCGCGGGCGGGCGGCTGGGCAAGGGCTTCGGGTGGGGCGCACGGGGCCTGGGCCTCGGCCTGCCCGAATACACGCTGGTGCACCCGCTGATGCTGGCGGACATCCTGCCCTGCCTGCCGGACTCGCGGGCAGAGCTGATTGGGTTACCGGGAAGGGTACTGGGCGTTTCGGTGCAGGCCGGTCCGCAAACTCTAGACTGAGTTCATGACCAAGCGCAGCAAAGTCTTCGTGCCCGTCGTCGTCACTGTGGCGACAGTCGGGGTGGCCGCCGGGGCCGCCTACGTCGCCCGGTACCGCAAGGACGACGTGAAGGAACTGTTCGTGGCGCAGGCCCTGGAGCGCCCCGCCGCCCGCCAGAGCTATGCCGAACTCGCCCAGGGACTGGAGCGGGCCGGGATCGCCCTCTTTCAGCGGGCGGGCCGCGCCGCCGATACTCCCGCCAACCGGGGCCTCCTGACCCACATCATCGGCCTGGAACGCTGGGGCCAGGAGCGGCTGCGCGTGGCCCTGGGCGAGCGCGAGTTCGTGCGCGACGAGCACCACCCCTACAAGCCCGGCGCGGGCACCACGTTGCGCGAATTGCAGGACCTCCTCTCCCAGACCCGCTCGCGGACGGTGGACCTTGCCCGTCGCCTGAACGCCTCGCCGCCCGCCGAGGGGACCACCGTCGAGCACAACGGGCTGGGGTCGCTGACTCCCAAGGGCTGGCTGCGCTACCTGACCCAGCACGCGGACGGGGAAAGCCGCAAGCTGCGCGGGGCCAAGGAAGCCAAGGCCCTGGGCGAGTAGGCCGCGTGGCCCCGCCCACCCTCTGGACGGTCGGCTACGAGGGGGCCGACCCCGGCGCTTTTCTCTCCACGCTGGAGGCGGCGGGCGTAACGCTGCTGGTCGACACCCGCGAGCGGGCGCAGAGCCGCCGCCGGGGCTACAGCAAGACCGCGCTCTCGCAGGCCCTGGCGGAGCGCGGCATCGGCTACCGCCACCTGCGGACGCTGGGCACGCCGCCCCCGGTTCGCAAGGCGTACAAGCTGGACCACGACTTCCGCGCGTTGGAGGCCGCCTATACCCTGCACCTCGCCACCCAGGGGGAAGCCTTGGAGGACCTCGGCGCCCTGGCCGCGCGGGACCGGGTGGCCCTGTTGTGCTACGAGGCCGATCCCACAACCTGTCACCGCTCGCTGATCGCCCGCCGCCTGCGGGTGTTGGGGCTGGTGGGCGAGGTGGTGGACCTCGACATTCCGGGACGCAGGCTGACGTAGCAAAGCGCCGTAGAAAGCTGTAAGACTCCCTCCCCTACGCTGGGCGGCGATGAGCGTGCTGCAAGCCCTCTTGGGCGTGATCGTGAAGGCCGGGGCCAGTGACATCCACCTGCGGGCCGGGAGTGCCCCTGCCGCGCGGGTCAACGGCGAGATCGTGCGCTTCGGAGAAGACCGCCTGATGCCCGAACACGTCGAGGCTTTCGCCCGCGAGATGATGGGTCGCCCCGGCCTGTGGGACGACTTTTTGAATCGCCGGGACGCCGACTTCGCCTATGGCATTCCCGCCGTGGCCCGCTTCCGGGTCAATGCGTACTACCAGCGCGGCAGCGTGGGCCTGATCATGCGCGTGATCGAGGACAAAGCGATCCCCAGTTTCGCGGACCTCGGCCTGCCGGTGGGCACCTTCGAGGAACTGGCAGGCCATGAGCGCGGCCTCGTGCTGGTCACCGGGCCGACCGGGTCGGGCAAGACGACCACGCTGGCCTCGCTGCTCGACCACATCAACGCGACGCAGCCCGTCAACATCGTCACGCTCGAAGACCCCATCGAGGTGCTGCACCGCGACAAGCGGGCGCTCGTCTCGCAGCGCGAACTCGGCACCGACACGCTGAGTTTCGCGGCGGGGCTGCGGGCCGCGATGCGCCAGGATCCCGACGTGATCCTCATCGGCGAGATGCGCGACAAGGAGACGGTGGAGGCCGCGCTCTCGGCCGCGCAGACCGGGCACCTCGTCTTCTCGACCCTGCACACCCAGGACGCGATCCGCACGGTGAACCGCATCATCGACTTTTTCGCCCCGCACGAGCGCGACCAGATTCGGCTGGGGCTCTCCGAAAGCCTCGTCGGGGTGGTCAGTCAGCGCCTGCTGCCGCGCAAGGGCGGGGGCCGGGTGCTGGGCATGGAGATCCTGCTGGGCACCCCCACCGTCCGCGAATGCGTCAAGGACCCCGAGCGCACCGACGAGATCAAGCAGGCGCTGCTGGAGGGCGGGGCGAGGGGGATGCACACCTTCGACCAGCACCTCGCCCAGCTCGTCGGCGAGGGGCTGATGACCGAGGAGGACGCCATGCAGACCGCCACCAGCCCCCACGAGCTGAAGATCATGCTGATGAAGGCGCAGTTCGCCTGAGCCGTAGAACCAAGCCCCGGCACGCCCACCGTCAGAGCGTGCCGGGTTCACTTGGAAAAGGTCAGTACGGGGACCGCACCGCCCGGCGCAACACCGATGCGGGCGTCTCGCGGACGGCGCGGTCCACCTCGGCCACCGGGGAGCGGTAGATCAGTTCGGAGACGAGGCTGCGCTGTGCGTCCAGCGTGTGGCACACCTGCCGCGCCAGCGAACGCCATAGCACCAGCGTGAACCCGGTGGTCAGCAGCAGGCCCACCAGTACGGCGATCATGGGCTGAAGCTGACCGGCCAGCACCTCGTCAAAGTCGGTGATGTGGTACGCGGAAGTCGTGACCTGAAACAGGGTCGCGGGCAGCATCCAGAGTCCCAGCCCCAGCAGCAGCGCGGCGGCGTATTTCAGCGGCGAGGTCGCGTCCCGCAAGGCCCGGTGCAGTGCACCCGAGGGTCCGGGCTGCCTCTGCCACGGCCCCACCCGGCCCGCCCAGCGCGACAGTCCCCCAAAGCCCCGCCACAGCAGCCCCAGGATCGGCCCCGTCAGCGTGACCGCCAGCACCACCGTGATGAAGGCATACAACCCGGCAGGCAGCAGTTGCGTGGTGGGTTGAGGTTGCCCCACCGCCCACAGGCGTACTCCCACGAAGACCAGCACACCCAGCCCCAGCACCCAGCGAAAGCCCTGCGTCGCCGCGGTAAAGGCCCGCCGCGCCGCCCAGTCGTCCCAGTTCGGCAGGCCCGCCGCCCACGCCCGGAAGCCCACAAGCCCCAGCGCGAGCAGGCCCGCGAGCAGGCCCAGGGTCACTTCCAGCGCGAGGTGCGGCAGGATTCGCGCGGCGTGCAGGGCTGGAATGCCGATCTCCCGCGTGTCCTCCAGCATCCCCGCCCACGCCCGCAGCAAGAAGAACACCAGTCCGCCGCACACCGCGAACAGGACGAGGGCAGCGGCGGCCAGCACTCGCAGGGCCAGGTCCTGACGCGGCGTCAGCACGGGTGTCATGGTGGGAGGAGCGTACACCGCCCCGGAGGGCGGCGTGAGCAAGGATGCCGAGCGGTCCTTAGCCTAGGCCTGCATCCCCCGCCCCTTGTTCATCCACGCGGGCGGCTTGGGCGCAAAGCGGCCCAGGATGGTGCCCTGGTCGTAGGCGAGGTAGGCATCGGCCCAGGGGAAAGTCTGGTTCAGCACCCGGATCGCCTCCGGGCTGCCCATGTTGTGGTCGAGCTGGTAGAGCACGAACTGCTCGGGCGTCTCCAGCCGCAGGTAGGTCGGCATGGCCCCGGCATGCTCATCCAGCACGCTCTGGAACTCGCCCACCGCGTCGGGGCTGGCCGTCTCCAGGTCGATGGTCACGTACATGACCTTGGGCACCTCGGCGAGCTGCTCGATGCTGACCACTTCCTCCGCGATGGCCCGCAGGCCGCCGTCCTCGGATTCGAGTTCGACGATGACGAGGGCGGGGGTGTCGTTGACCAGCTTCTCCTGAATACGGTCGTAGGCGCGGGAAAAGGCCACCAGCTCGGTCTGTCCCGACTCGTCCGCGAGGATGAAGCGGGCCATCATGCCGCCCGACTTGGTGGGCTTCTTGACCACGCTCTCGATCATGCCCGCCAGCACGGCCTTGACCCGCTTGCCCGGCGCGACGTTCTGGGTGGTGAACCAGGCGTCGAGGTCCGAGATGCGGCAGCTCGCGGCCTCGCGCAGCCCCTCGTGCTGCTCCAGCGGGTGCCCGGAGATGTAGAGGCCCAGCGATTCTTTCTCGACGGCGAGGCGCTGGAGGTCGGTGTAGGGTTCGACGCCCGACTTGAGCCGTGGCTCGGGGGCCGTCTCGTTCATGCCGAACAGGGCGTCCATGCCGCTGTTCGCCATCGCCGCCGCGCCCTGTGCCCAGGCCATCGCTTCTTCCAGGCTCTCGGAAAGCTGCCGCCGCTCTCCGAAGCGGTCGAAGGCCCCCGACTTGATCAGCGATTCCATCGCCTTGCGGTTGCAGACCTTATGGCCCAGGCGGGAGCAGAAGTCGGCCAGCGACTTGAAGGCGCCGCCCCGCTCGCGTTCCTCCAGAATCCGCTGGACGGCGGCCTCGCCCAGCCCCTTGATCGCGTACAGACCGAACAGGATTTCCTCGCCCTGCACGGCGAAGTCGGGCGCCGAGCGGTTGATGTCGGGCGGCAGCACCCGCACGTCCATCTTGCGGGCGTCGGAGACATACTCGGCCACCTTGTCCGAGTCGCGGCGCTCGACGGTGAGCAGCGCGGCCATGAACTCGACCGGGTAGTTGGCCTTCAGCCACGCGGTCTGGTAGGTGATGACTCCGTAGGCGGCCGAGTGCGACTTGTTGAAGCCGTAATTCGCAAAGGCGTCCAGCAGGTCGAAGAGGCGGTTCCCCTCATCCTGCGGCACCCCGTTCTTCTCGGCCCCATCCACGAAGATCTGCCGCTGACGCTTCATCTCCTCCGCGTCTTTTTTACCCATCGCGCGGCGCAGGAGGTCGGCGCCGCCCAGCGAGAACCCGGCGACTTCCGAGGCGATCTGCATGATCTGTTCCTGGTACACGGGGATGCCGTAGGTTTCGGCCAGGATCTTTTCCAGCCACTTCGCGCTGTTGGGGAAGCCGTCCTTGACGTAGTCCACCTCCTCGACCCCGTGGTGACGGCGCACGTAGGTGGGGATGTTCTCCATCGGGCCGGGGCGGTACAGCGCCGAGAGCGCGATGATGTCGGCCAATCGGCGGGGCTTGAGGCGGCGGGAAGCGTCCGCGATGCCCGCCCCTTCGAGCTGGAAGACGCCCTTGGTATCGCCCCGGCTCATCAGCTCATAGGTCCGGGCGTCGTCGAAGGGGATCGCGTCGAAGTCGATCTCGATGCCCTTCGACTCGCGCATGATGCGCCTGGCCTCGTCGAGGAAGGACAGGGTGCGCAGGCCCAGGAAGTCCATCTTGATCAGGCCGATGTCCTCCACGGCCTTCATGTCGTACTGGCAGACCATGCCCTCGCCCGACGTATCGCGCATCACGGGCACGAGATCGGTCAGTTGCGTCTTGCCGATCACCACCCCCGCCGCGTGGACGGAGGCGTGGCGGGTCAATCCTTCGAGCTTTTGCGCGAACTCGTAGGCTTCGAGCAGTTGGGCGTCCTCGGCCAGCATCTGCTGGATGTCCGGCACGGCCTCACGGGCCTGCTCCAGCGAATACGATTTTCCGAACTTGATGGGGATGAGCTTGGACACCTTGTCCACCTTGGCGTATTCCAGCCCCATCACGCGGGCCACGTCCTTGAGGCACGCCTTGCTCGCCATCGTCCCGAAGGTGGCGATCTGCGCGACCTTGTCGTCGCCGTACTTCTGCTGCACGTAGCCGATCACCTCGCCGCGCCGCGCGTCGTTGAAATCGATGTCGAAGTCAGGCATGGAGATGCGGTCGGGGTTCAGGAAGCGCTCGAACAGCAGCTCGAACTCCAGCGGGTCGAGGTTGGTGATGCGGATCGCGTAGGCCACGAGCGACCCCGCGCCCGAGCCGCGCCCCGGCCCCACCGAGATGCCCTGATCCTTGGCCCAGTTGATGTAGTCCGCGACGATCAGGAAGTAGTCGGGGAAGCCCATGTTGTTGATGACGCTCAGCTCGTACTCGGCGCGGCGCAGGATGGTCAGGGCGTGCGCGTGGTGGGTGCGGGTCGTCTCGGTGTCGTCGGCTTCCGGGTCCAGTTCGATGGCCGTGTCGCTGTCCTTCTGGCGGGCGCGGCGACAGTCCTCGTGGGCATATACGGGCAAGATTCCCGACTCAGCCTCCGCCTCCATCACTTCCAGCGCCGGATACTTCGTGTACTTTTCCCCTGCCGCCTTGCCCCGCGCCTCCCACTCACTGCCCATAAAGGCGAGCAGCGTGAACAGGGTTTCGAGGTCGCAGGTGGTGGCGTCACAGCCCTTCACGCGGGCGAGCACCTTCGCCTTGTCCTCCGCTCCCAGCGCTTCCAACGAGCGCAGGGCGTAGTCACGCAGCAGCCCCTCCGTCGCGTGCGCCGGGTAGCGCTTCACCGTTCCCCGGTACGTCTGCACCCGCAGTTCCTCGGCCATCGTGCGGCCTTCCGGGATGGGGAGGGCAGGCATCTGGTACTGCCGCTTCTTGCCCACCGGCAGGTCCACGTTGCAGATGGAGGCGATATAGGCCGTGTTGTCGAACGGCTCCTCGCCCCACTCGGAGACGGGCAGGGCGGCCTGCATCTCGTCCAACCCCTTCACGTAAAACTCGTCGCAAGGGAACTTGAAACGGTTCTCGTCGGCGAGGGTCGCCTTGGTCTGGATGGCGAGGAGCGTCTCGTGGGCGGTGGCGTCCGTCTTCTTGACGTAGTGGCCGTCGTTCGTGGCGACCAGGCCGATGCCGAGTTCCTGCGCCCAGGCCTTCAAAATGGGGTTGTTCTTCCGCTGCTCGGGCAGGCCGTGGTCCTGAATCTCGATGAAATAGTTCTCGCCGAAAAGGTCGCGGTACCACAGCAGGCGTTGCTTGGCCTCGTCCTCCCGGCCCTGGAGGAGAAGCTGCTGCACCTCCGACCCCAGGCAGCCGGAAAAGGCGATCACGCCCCGGTGGTGCTCCTGCAAGAGCTCGTGGTCGATGCGCGGCTTGTAGTAGTACCCCTCGGTATAGCCGCGCGAGCTGAGGCGGCAGAGGTTCTGATACCCCTCGAAGTCGCGGGCGAGGAGCGTCAAGTGAAAGATCCCCTTCTCGCCGCTGACGCCGGGCTTCTTGTCGCGCCGGGTGCCGTGGCCGGGGACAACGTAGGCCTCGTAACCCAGGATCGGCTTGACGCCCGCCGCCTGGGCATAGTTGTAGAAGTGCACGGCCCCGTGCATGTTGCCGTGGTCGGTCATCGCGCAGGCAGGGTCGTTGGGGGTGACCTCCTTGACCCATTTCAGGAGGTCCTTGAGCTTCGCCGCGCCGTCAAGCAGGCTGTACTGGGTGTGCTGATGCAAGTGCGCGAACCTGGGCTTCTTATCGGCGCTAGGGCCGCAGCAGGAGCCGTCCGGCAGATGGATGTGCCCACTAAGGGGCGGTTGAGCAGCGTCGGCGGCGGTCATGTCCCGAGTCTAGGCCGGAGCCGACGCGCGGGTCAGTGGCGCTCAGCCTTGACGAAACCGAAGCTGCCGAGGCTCACATTCATGAGCGGTGAAGGTCGCGCTTCTCACTCTTAAGTATTACAGTGGGCGCACACATGAAGCCGCATACCATCTTCCTCTCATCCGTCTTGTGGTGCGGTGTGGCGGGGTGTTGGGCGGGGGCGCAGGCGGACCCCTTTCAGCGGACGGCCCCAGCCCAGTCTCTTCCCAACCTGCGCCCCGGTACGTCCCCCGCTCCGGCGGCGGCCGCGACGCCCCGCCCAACAGCGGCTACAGCGGTCACGGCGCCGACCCAGACCGAGGCCACCTTCGGCACCCCACGTACCAGCAGCGACGGGTCGCAGACACGGGTGGTGTTCGACCTGACGCCGGGCGTGACCTATACGCTCAACCCGACCTTCGGGGGGCTGCGGCTGGACGTGAAGGGTGCCCGCGTGATGCCCGCCATGACCACCCGGCTGGGGGCCAGCGTGAGCGAGTACCGGGCCGGAAACAGCTCGGTCACCCTGTTCACTCCCTTTCCGCTCTCGCTGACAGACGGTTGGCGGGCCTCGGAGGCGACGCTGGCCTCCGGGTCGCGGGTCTTGATTCTGGAGTTCGGGCCGACCCTGTCGGGGGGGGCGAGCGCGTCGTTGAAGGCGCTGGTCCGCACGGCGACCACGCCCGCCGCGCCCCCGCTGACGCTCACAGCTACCCCGCCCGTGCCCAAGGCGCTGGCCGAACAACTGCCGCCCGGCGACGCGATTGCTCCCGCGAACCGGGCGGCGCTGCCGTCGCCCCCTGCCCTGCCCGGCCACGATCCGGGCAAGCCCAGTGCCCTGACGGGCCGGGTCAGCCCTGGGGCGGCGGCAGGCACGGCGCTGGGCGCTCCCCGCGTGGGCAAGAATCCGGGCCTGACCCGCATCGTGCTGGACCTGCCGCCCGGCGCCACCTACCGCCTGATTCCCGGCGGGGTGGGCCTGCGGGTGGAATTGACCGGGGTCACGGCGGCGGCCCTGAGCGCCCAGAATGTCAGCCCCGAGGTGCGCGGCTGGCGCTACGAGCCGGGCACGAACGGGGTCACGGTGACGCTGCTGACCGGCACGCCGCTGACCGAGCGCAGCGGCTGGCGGGCGCTGCTGGTGCCGCCGCTGGAGGGCAGCGCCCTCTCGCGGCTGGCGATCGACCTCTCCCCCGCGCTCGCAAACCTGACGCCGCTGACTCCGCGCGAGAAAGTGGTCGCGGCGGTTCCACCCACCCCGGTGAGCCGGGGCACGGCGCTGCTGGCCCTCAGCACCAGCCTCGTGCAGCCGCGCGTGGTGATCGACGCCGGGCACGGGGGCAAGGACCCCGGCGCGGTCGGCTCGGTCGTCGAGAAGCAGGTCACACTGGACGTGGCGCTGCGGGTGCGCGAGCTGCTGCGGGCGGCGGGCGTGGACGTGGTGCTGACCCGCGACAGCGACCGCGAATTGCATCCCACCAAGAGCACCGACCTCGACCTGCGGGCCGGGGTGGGCCGGGCGGCGGGCACCCAACTGTTCGTGAGCATCCACGTCAACGCGATGGACGCCAGCACCGCCCTGCGCGGCTACGGCATCGAGACGTGGTGGAACGGCAACCACCCGCTGTCGAGTTCGCTGGCGGGCCTGCTGCAGCAGCATATGGTGGAGGCGACCGGCGCCTACTCGCGGGGCCTGCGCAGCAACCGCTCGCTCGCCGTGCTGCGCGAGAGCCGCATTCCCGCCGCCCTGGTCGAGATCGGCTATACCAGCCACCCGGTCGACGGCCTGAACCTCAAGGACACCAACTACCTCGACCGGGTGGCGCTCGGCATCGCGCAGGGCATCCGCGCCGCGCTGGTGGGGGGCGTCTCGGCCAGCGGCCCAATCGGCGGGAACTAGGCCCCAAATGCGAGGGACACCGCCAGCCGCGCGGTGTCCCTCCTTTTTTCTTTTTTGCTGCTCAGTCGCGTTCGCGTTCGCGCTCGGCATTGAGCTGCGCCTGAAGCTGGGCCTGGCGCTGGCGCACGTAGTCCTGATGAAAGCGGGGCTCGTCCATCAGCTCGGTGCCCACCGTGAGCTTGCCGGTGGCGAGTTCGCGCATCGCCTGCGTGACGAGGTTGCGGGTGCGGACCCGCTGCTCGACGGGCAGCACGCTGGGCGCCCCCGAGCGCAGTTGCAGCGCCCGCTTGGCGGTGACGACCGACAGGCGGTACTTGCTGTCGGTCAGGGAAAGAAGCTTGTCGATATCCTGTTCGGCCATGTGAAGAACCCCTTTCATCCGGCGTCCGTCCTGGTCTGGGCGGAAGAAACCGGGCATCCGGCCTGCCCCTGGTGGGCGGGCATACTCAGCCGCTCAGTCTAGCCCACCGGAGCGGGACAGGGGCAGCAGAGGGCCACGCTTTCTACATCCAGCTCCCAGTGCCGGTCGCCGCAGAGGCCAGGGGTCCTCTGGCGCCCCGGAGGCGTGGGGAGCTTGCCTTTCCAACAGCTCTGCCGCGCCCCCTCTTGACAGACTGCGCGGAAAGGTGACAATGACCTTGTAACCGCTTACAAATGATCCAGGGCCTGCCAAGCCCAGCCGAGCCGTGGCGTTTGTAACCGCTTACAACGGCAGAGGGGAGCGCCGACGATGAAGCCTGTGTCCAGAACACGCCCAACCATCGACGACATCGCGCAGGCGGCCGGAGTCAGCAAGGGCACGGTCAGCCGCGTCCTCAACGGTCACGCCACCGTCGCTGCGCCGACCCGGCAGCGGGTCCAGGAGGTGATGGCCCACCTGGGGTACGTGCCCGACCCGGCGGCCCGGCACCTGAGCTGGCGCACCGGGCGGACGCTGGGACTGTCGTTCGCTTCCGGTGACCCCCTGCTCAGCCCCTACCACGTGCTGTTCCGGCACGCGCTGGAAGAGCACACCGCCTCGCACGGCGTGCAGCTCGTGAACCTGCGGGCGGACCTGACCCGGCTGGCCCGGCTGCCCAGTGCGGTCCTCGTCATGCACGCGACCGGGGACGATCCCCGCCTGAGCCTGCTGCGCGAGCGCGGCGTTCCAGCGGTGCTGATCGGGCACCAGCCTGGATTCTTCTGGGTCGCGCCCGACGACGAGGGCGGGGCGGCGCTGGCGACCGAGCAGCTTCTGCGGGCTGGGCACCGCGACCTGGTCTACCTCGGCGCGGGGGACAGCCAGGTGGCCCAGGACCGCGAGCGGGGCTTCCGGCGGGCGGCGCAAGCGGCGGGCGCCCGCGCCCACGTCATCGAGGCGGACTTCACTGTGCTGGGGGGCTACCGGGCCACCCGCCGGGCCTGGGAGGGAGGCCTGCGCCCGACCGGGCTGTTCGCCCAGAGCGACGAAAGTGCCGCCGGTGCCATCGCTGCCCTGGAGGACCTGGGGCTGCGGGTGCCGGGGGACGTGTCGGTCGTGGGCTTCGACGGCCTGCCCGAATTGCCACTGCCCATCCGCCTCACCACCGTCGCGCAGGACATCGGGCGCATCGCCCGCACCGCGCTCTCCCTCGTGCAGGAGGCCACCTCGGGGCGCCCCCCCCGTGGCGAAGTCGTTCCCGTTCACCTCGTGCCCGGCGCGACGGTCGCTCCCGCCCCCGCGCCCCCCCCCGGAGGAACCCCATGAACCGAGCCCTTTGCCTGACCCTCGGCCTCGCCCTGCTCGCCTCCACGGCCGCCGCGCAGACCGCGACCCGTACCATCAAGATCAACGGCTACGGCGGCACCGATCAGGCGCTCGTCAACGACCTGATCAACCGCTTCGTGCGCCCCGTGATGGCCCGCGAGGGGGTCACGGTGACCTACCAGCCGCTGCAGGGCGACTACAACCAGCAGCTCAGCACCCTGCTCGCCGCTGGAACCGCCGGGGACGTGATGTACCTCCCCGCCGAGACGCTTGACGGCTTCGTGGCGACCCGCAAGATCCTGGCGCTCAACGGGGTGGTGAACACCAGCCCCTTTATCAAGAGCCTGAACACGGCCTTTACGCGCAATGGGCGCCTGTACGCCGTCGCCAAGGACTTCAACACCCTGACGATGGTGTACAACCGCGATCTGTTCGACGAGGCGAAGGTCGCCTATCCCAACAACAATGACACCTGGACCAGCCTGGCGACCAAGCTGCGGCAGGTCAAGCAGCGGCTGGGCAACGACTATTACGGGACCTGCCTGCCGCCCAACTTCGACCGCTTCGGGGCCTTCGCCTACGCGACCGGCTGGCAGCAGTTTGGGAGCAATGGCCGGACCAACCTCGCCGACCCGCGCTTCGCGGAAGCCTTTAACTGGTACACCGGACTGGCGCGGGACAAGGTCGGCGTGACCCCCAGCGAACTCTCGGCGGGCTGGGGCGGCGACTGCCTGAAGTCCGGCAAGGTCGCGGTCGTTTTCGAGGGCGGCTGGATCGTGAACTTCCTGCGCGACACCGCCCCCAACCTGCGCTACGGCACCGCGCTGATGCCCAAGAACAACAAGACCGGCCAGCGCGGCAACCTGCTGTACACCGTGGGCTGGGCGATCAACGCCGGGACCAAGAACCGGGCCGCCGCCGTCAAGGTCCTGAACCTGCTGACGAGTGCCCAGGCCCAGCAGTACGTGCTGGAGCAGGGCCTGGCGATTCCCAGCCGCTCCTCGCTGACTAACAACGCCTATTTCAAGAAGACCGATCCCGGCGCCCAGAATGCCCGCCTCGTCTTTGCCGGGGCCGACGACGGCAACGTCCGCGCCTTTACCTTCGGGCCGCAGGGACCCGACTGGGCCAAGCCCATCAACGAGGCCCTCGCCGCCGTCCTGAGCGGGCAGCGCAGCGCCGCCGACGCGCTGAAAAAGGCGCAGGCGGACATGACCACCTTCCAGCGCCGCTAGAGGCTCTCAGGGGAGCCGGGCCACTCTAAACAGGGGCGCCCGGCTTTCCCGGACCCCCCGGAAGGAGGCGTGCCCATGTTCCGACGAGGCCAAGTCACGGCGACCGCCTACCTCTTTCTCGCGCCCTTCCTGATCACGAGCGCGGTCTTTTTCTTCTACGCCTTCGGGCGGGCGATCTATTACTCCTTTACCGACTTCAACCTGTTCAACACGCCGCAGGTGATCGGGCCGCAGCCCTACGCGCAGGTGCTGGCCGACCCGTCTTTCCGGCGGGCGCTTGCCAACAGCCTGGTGTTCGCGGTGGTGACCACAACCCTTCAGACCGTCTTTGCCCTCTTGATGTCGGTCGCGCTGAACAACCGGCTGCGTGGCATGGCCTTTTTCCGCGCGGCGTGGTACATGCCGTCCATCACCAGCAGCGTGGTGATCACGCTGATCTTCCTGTGGCTCTTTCAGCGCCGGGGGGTCGCCAACTACCTGATCACCCAGTGGCAGGCGTACCAGCCCCTGATCTTGACCTTCGTGATCGGTTTGATCGTCGCTCAGGTCATTCAGGTGCTGCTCGAGCGCCGCGCCGGGCACCCCGCCGGGTGGTTCGACCCCGCGCTGGCCGCCGTGAGTGCGCTGGGGGCGGGGGTGGTCACGGCGGCCCTGGTGTTCCTGGGGGTGATCGGGGTGCGGGAGGTGCCGCCCTTCGACTACCAGTACTTCGCGGACAAGTGGATCACGCTGGGCGGCGTGCGGGTGCTGAGCATCCCCTTGCTGGTGGTGGTCATCCAGAACACCTTCACCACGGTGCCCACGCTGATGCTGTTTTTCCTGGCGGGACTTCAGAACATCCCCGGAGCGCTCTACGAGGCCGCCGACATCGACGGGGCCACGCCCTGGCAGAAGCTGATCAACGTGACGGTGCCCAACCTGCGGCCGGTGACCTTTTACGTGGTGACGGTGGGCCTGATCGGCACCATGCAGATGTTCGACCAGGTGGCGGTGATCGGCTCCGCCGCGCCGCGCGACACGCTGATCACCCTGGCCTATTACGTGTACACCAACACCTTCCAGGCGGGCACGGCTCCGGTGAACATGGCGTCGGCGGCGGCGATCATCCTCGCGCTGATCATCCTGGCGATGGTGTTCGTGCAGCGCCGCTTCTTCCCCTCGGAGGTGCGCTGATGAACACCGCAACGGTCAGGAGGCGACCATGACCGTCCTTCCCGCACCGCGCCGCGCCCGCGTGGCCGACACCGGCGAGCGCTGGCTGGCCCGCCGCCGCTGGGCACGGGCCGCGTGGCTCTACGCCTTCATGCTGGTCATGAGCTTCTTTTTCCTGGGACCCTTCCTGATGGGCGTGCTGAGCAGTTTCAAGGACGACCCCAACGAGTACCCGCCCCGGCTAATCATCCCGCAGCTCAGCGCCCAGTACATCGGCGCGGCTTACGACCTGGGCGTGCAGGGCGGCGGCGGGGGCTGGCAGGGCGGGCTGTATCCGGGCCGCACGGTCACCTTTGATGTGCAGGTGCGCTCGCCGGGGGGCACGCCGCCGACGCCGCCTGCCGCCGCGCTGTTTCCGTACCAGCCGGTCAGCCTGGTGAGCATTGCCCGCTTTGCGCAAGCCCGCGACTTTGCCCGGCTCTCGCTCACGCCGACAGGCACGAGCGGCGACGTGCGCTCCTACCGGGTGACGGTGGAGTACCCGGCGCTGACCCAGCAAGCCGGGCGAGTCGTGACCGGGCAACTCGGCGCCCCCGGCGACCGCCTCACCGCGACCCTGGAGGATGGCCGGACGGTGCCCCTCACACTGGATACCCCCGAGGCCCAGGCAGTGCAGTACACCCTGTCGCAGTACCAGCCGGTCGAGGTGGTCGAGCGGGGCGGGACTTACTTCCTGCGGGGGCCTATCTTCGAGCGCACGCCCCTCCAGATCGACGTGCAGCGCGGGCAGGCGGTGGTGGAAGGGACGCTGCCGCCCTCCGACGAGCAGAACTTCGGGCGGTCGCTGGCCTACCGCAACGTGACGCCGGGCATCCTGGGCTACACCTTCAACAACTACCGCCGCGCCTTCAACGAGACGGCCAACCCCGCGACCGGGCGCAGCCTCTTTTTCACCTGGATGCTGAACACCTTTTTCTATGCCTTCCTGCGCGTCGCGGCGGCCATCGTCTTTTGCTCGCTGGCGGGGTACGCGCTGGCGCGGCTGCACTTTCCCGGCAAGACACTGATCTTCCTGGCCTTCGTGCTGTTCGCGCAGATGGTGCCTGCCCAGGTCAATCTGGTGAGCAACTACGTGCTGCTCAACGACCTGGGGCTGCTCAACCTCTGGGGGCTGTGGTTCAACGGGCTGGTCGCGGCGGCGGGCGTCTTCCTGATGAAGCAGTTTTTCGAGGGCATGCCGCGTGAACTCGAGGAATCGGCGGCCATTGACGGCGCCGGTCCCTTCACGACCTTCTGGCGGGTGATGCTGCCGCAGGCGGGTCCAGCCCTGGTCGCGCTGGCGATCACCCAGTTTCAGGGGGCCTGGAACGACTTCTTCTGGCCGCTGGTGATCCTGCGCGAGAACACCAGCTTCACCCTGACGGTCGGCCTGTCGAACTTCCGCGAGCTGTACGGCGGGCAGGGCGACTACGGCCTGATCCTGGCGGGCGCGGTCCTCAGCGCGATTCCGGTCATCATCGTGTTCGTGATCTTTCAGCGCTACTTCGTGGACACCGGAGCCGACAGTGCCGTCAAGGGCTGAGGCTTCCTCCCTCTCATTTCCCGCTCCCACCCCTGAAAGAGGCCCATGCTGAGCACCCGCACCGTCCTGAAGGACAACGACCTGTACCTCGTCGGCGACCAGCAGCATCAGGTCGCCCAGGGCGAGAGTGGCCTCTACCGCCGCGACACCCGCTTTCTGTGCCGCTACGAGTGGCGGCTCGGCGGCGAGCGCCCGCAGCCCCTGGTGCAGCATGAGCGCTGGCCCTTCTGGCTGCACGAGCAGTCGGCCAACGCGGACGTGGGCTACACCATGCACGTCGGGATCACCCGCGACCTGACCCTCACCGGGACCGAGGTGCGCGACCGCCTGCGGATCACCCTGTACCAGCCGGGCACCCATCGCCTGAGCCTGCGCCTGGGTGCCGATTTCGCCGACATGTTCGAGGTACGCGGCTGGCCGGGCGGTGTCGGCCCCCGTGAGGTCGGAACCCGCCCGGTGCCGGGAGGGGTCGAGTTCGCCTATACCGCCGGGGACGGCCTGCGCTGCCGCGCCTTGGTGCAGGCGACTCCCGAACCCACCTGGGACGGCGAGGCGCTGAACTGGGAGCTGGATCAGGACACCGACGTGCAGGTCAGCGTCTTTCTTCTCCAGGGGGACGAGGTGCCCACGGCAGGGGACCCGGACGCCCTGGCCCGCGAGTACGCCGCCCTGCCCGTGCCCCTGACCCTGCCCGATCCCCGCGACCAGCGGGTGCTGGAGCGCAGCGTGCAGGACCTGCGCAGCCTGAGCTTTCAGACGGAGGCGGGTCCCTTTCCGGCGGCGGGTCTGCCCTGGTTCGTGGCTCCCTTCGGGCGCGACAGCCTGATCATCGCCCTGCTGACCCACCGGCACCTCCCCGACCTCGCCGTGACGGTCGCCCGGTACCTCGCGGCCCGGCAGGGCACCAACCTTGATCCCGTCACCCTGGAGCAGCCCGGCAAGATCCTGCACGAGGAACGGACCGGCGAACTCACCCGGCTGGGCCGCACCCCGCACCGCCCCTACTACGCGACCGCCGACGCCACGCCCCTCTTCGTGTGGCTGGTGGGCGAACTCAGCCGGGAGCGCCCCGAACTCGCGGCCGAGCTGCGCCCCCACTGGGAGGCGGCCCTGACCTGGCTGACCACCTTCGGCGACCCCGACGGGGACGGCCTGATCGAGTACACCCCCGACCCCGGCGGCATCACCAACGCGGTCTGGAAAGACAGCGGCGACTCCACCTTCACTGAGGACGGGGAGGATGTCAGCGGCCACGTCGCGGTGATCGAGGTGCAGGGCTACGCCTACGCCGCCTTCCTCGCCGCCGCCCGGATGTACCGGGACCTGGGCGAGTCCGGGCGTGCCCTGGAGTGGGAAGCCCGCGCCGCCACCCTGCAAGACACCTTTCAGCGGGCCTTCTGGTGGCCCGAGCGCGGCTATTACGTCCACGGCCTGAATGGGGACAAGCGGCCCCTGCGGGTCCTCGTCTCCAACCCGGCCCACACGCTCTGGACCGGCATCATCCCGCCCGAGTTCGCGCCGACAGTCGCCCGCACCGCGCTGGGCGAGGAGCTGTGGAGCGGCTGGGGGATTCGCACTCTGGGGGTGCGCGAGCCGCGCTACAACCCGGTCTCGTACCACAATGGCAGCGTGTGGCCGCACGACACCGCCGCCGCCGCCCTAGGTTTCGAGCGCTACGGCCTGCACGCGGAGGCGGCCCAGATCGCCCGCGCCCTGTTCGACGTGGCCCGCTGGGCACCGGACCACCGCCTCAGCGAGCTACTGGCGGGCTTTCCCCGTGACGGTGGCCCGCCGGTGCCCTACCCGGCCGCCTGCCACCCCCAGGGGTGGGACGCCGCAATTCCGCTCGCGCTCGCGCACCTGCTGCCGGGAAGCACCGGGAAAGAGGCTGTGCAGGGAAGCAGGCAGGAGCAACCCGAGTTCCACGAATGGCGTAAATAGGTCGGGGGGCCGGGGGGTTCACGTAACACAGGGAGGCTGGATGCCCCCCGTTCCTACAGGACCTCGGGGCTTGTGGGACGGGATGGACCCCACCGCAGCACGAGGAGCCGCGAGAGGCAGGTGGCCTCCTTGGGGTGGGAGGCGGGTGTTGGCCTCCCTGAAGCGAAATGAAACCCGGCTGTCCCAGGAAGGTCGAGTCATTGGCCGCCGATTCTTCGCCCAGCCGCGCCGCTTCCAGTCCTCCGCGCCGTCCTCCTCCCTGTGATCGAGATTGACTGTTCCTCCCTATAGTTCACCTGATTTTGGAGGGGGGGGGTCATAGGCGGCCGCTGTGGGGACCGCAGGGGGCATCACAGGCAGACAAAAAAAGCTCACCCAGACGTACTGGGTGAACCTGTTTGGAGCCAGAGGTCGGATTTGAACCGACGATCTACTGATTACGAATAGGTCTCGGCCATTTCCGCCCTTTTCCGCTCCCTTCCAAGAACGCCCACCAGAGCGTGTTTTCCACCGGCAGTGTACCGCCAATGACCGCCCCTTTCCAGAGATTTCCACCCCAACTGTGGCAAAACTGTGGCACTTTGGGGCAGGGTGAGGCCCCCGGGAGGAGGCTGGAACGCAGTCCCTCAGGCCCCTTCCCAGGGGTTGACGACCCGAACCTGCGCGGCTTCAAAGTCGGTCACGTTGCGGGTTACGACGGTCAAGCCATGGGTCAAGGCCGTCGCCGCGATCAGCGAGTCCGCGTAGCCCAGCGGCTTACCCGCCGAGATCGCCTGCGCCGTCATGGCCGCCCACATGCGGGCCACCGCCCGGTCAATGGGCAGGATGCGGCCCGTGAACTGCACCTCCACGCCACTCAGGAACTCGCGCAGGGCCGCCCCCCGCCGGGTGTCTCCCAGGCGCAGGATGCCCTGCTCGAGTTCCGCTAGGGTGATGACACTGAGGTAGGTTTCCCCGACGCGGTGCGCTCGCAGCCAGGCCCGGACGCGCTCATCGGGTTGAGGCCGGCTGCGCTCTCTGACGACGTTGGTGTCGAGCAAGTACATCATTCGAGCGTGACGGCAGGAACGGGTGTGCGGTCACGCTCGAAGACGAGTTCTTCCGGTGCGCCCGCCAGCGCGTCGTCCAGGGTCGTCTCGGCCTGGGTCAGGCGCACGAACTCCTGATAGGGAACCACCACGACGGCCTTCTGTCCGCGCCGGGTGACCGTTTGCGGCCCTTCTTTCAGCGCCGCATCCACCAGCTCACTGAAGCGGGCCTTGGCATCTTGCAATTTCCAGGCTTCTTTCATGGTCGCCCTCCTGACCAGTACTGACCAGTCGAGCTGATTCTAAGACCTGCCTGCTGCACGGTGGGTCGTTCCACCATAACGACGCCTTGGGTAGCGCGAGTTCTATGGAAGGGCTGCGGTGCCAGAAGCTCACTGTTCCTACCTCACGCCTACGCTCTGCCAGTTCAGCAGCAGCTCGCGCGCCGCCCCGAGCTCTGTGGCGCCACCAGCGCTCAGCAACTGGTTGAAGCTCTCCTCTGTCAGGCGCTCACGCGCGAGCGCCTGCTCCCGGTCAAGACCCTCCCGGAAATAGGGTGGGACCGGCACGGCGTGCTCCTGTCGGAAGGCGGCGGTGGCGCCCCAGACGCGGGCGGCGACGTCAGGCCCCCCGAGGCGGCTGACGGTCGCTGCCGCCCCCTCCAAGCCGACCAGCAGCGCGATGTAATGCGAGGTTAGAGACAGCATCTGCCGGAAGTGCTCCAGGGCTGTGGGGAAATGTCCCTGCGCATGGGCCACCCGCGTCAGCCCGTGATGGGCGTTCATCATGGTGGCCGTGTCATCCTCGCCCTGCGCTGTGTCCAGGGCCTGCTGAAAGTGAAGCTGGGCCTCCGGCCACGCCTCCTGACCCAGGAGAACGTCTCCCTGGCCTGGGCGCAGCAGGTCCATCTTCTGCCCCACCGAGCCGCGCTCCAGCAGCTGGGCACTTCGTGACAGCCACTTCTGGGCCTCGTCGAGCCTGCCCTGTGCCCTGGCCTGGGACGGCCCGCACTTCCACAGGGCCGCGATCCCCAGCATCAGGTAGGCGAAGCCGAGATCGTGCTGCCGGTTCAGCCTCAGAAATAGGGCCTCCGTCCGCAGGCAAGCCCGCTCGGCCGACGCGTAGTCCCCCAGGGTAAGCAGCGCCTCTGCCTGTAAGAGGGAGGCTCCCCCCTCCAGACTGTCGAACCCGTGAGCCCCCGCGAGGGCCACCCCCCGTTCCAGGTGTGACCGGACGGCAGGGAGGTCATGGAGGTGATTGGCGACCGCACCGAGGTTGACGAGCGCGGCGGCCTGACCATAGGGAAAGTCGGCGTCCGCGGCCACCCGCTCGGCTTCGTGCAGGTGCTCGCGGGCGGCGCTGAAGTCGCCCCCATAGGCGCAGAGCAGGCCCCGTCCACTCAGGGCCTGCGAGAGACACGCCCCGTCTCCCGCCTGCCGCGCCAGCGTGATGGCCTGGTCCAGGGCATGGGTCAGCTCGGGGCCGGGTTGCCCCAGGTTGAGTTGCAACTGGGCGCGGGTCAGCCAGCCCCAGCGTGTGCTGGGGCTGGCAGGATCGCTGGCCCCCTCCAGCAACCGGTCCAGCCTCTCTATGCCGTCCCGCATCAGGCCACGGTTGATCCACTCTCCCGACTGAAAGCGGGTCAGGTCGAGGGCCTGCTCGGCACGGCCGTGACGCTCGGCATAACCCAGGGCCGCCTGGAGGTTCGCGTACTCCTCGCGGCCCCACCCGGCAGACCGTTCCTGACCGCCGGGGCGGCCGCCCCCGTAAAAGTCCGTCCAGGCGTCCAGTGCCCGGCCCGTGAAGTGCGCGGCGTGGGCACGTTCGGCCGCAGCCTCCCGCTCCACGTCCGCCGCGAGCCTCTGCCGGAGGAAGTGCCTCAGCAGCGGGTGCAGGGCGTAGCGCCCGTCTCCCGACACCCGCAGGAAGGCGGCGTCCACCAGCGCCAGCAGGGGGCGCAGCGTGGCCCCGGCGACCGCCGCCGCGTCGAGCCGGGTCAGGCCCCCCGCGAAGACGCTCAAGGCGCTCGCCAGCCGCTGCTGCTCGCCGGACAGCCTGGCCCAGGACTGCTCAAAGACGGTCCTCAGGCCTCGGCGCGCTTTTCCCTCTCCCGCCTCCAGCAGTTCGGGGCCCAGGGCCAGCTCCGCCGCGATCTGTGCGGGGGGAAGCGACCGCACCCACGCCGCCGCGAGTTCGATGCCCAGCGGTGAGCCTTCCAGCCGATCGCAGATTTCGGCGATGACCGGAAGGGTGTCTGGCGTGGGCCGGAAGCGGGCATTGGCCCGCCGCGCCCGGCTCACGAACAGTTGCGCCGCCTCCGAGTCGGGGCCAGCGTGGGCCAGGCCACCCACCGGATAGAGGGTCTCCTGAGGCAGTCCCAGCCGCTCCCTGGACGTGACGAGCAGCTGCAACCCTGGACAGGCGTCCAGCAGCCCGGCCAGCGGTGCCCCCGCCTCTAGGACCTGCTCAAAATTGTCGAGAATCAGCAGCAGCGGCCGAGTCCCGATGCCTTCTTTGAGCAGGTCCAGCGTGCCCTGCGCGAGCGAGGGCTTCAGGCCCAGGGCCAGGGCGACGGCCCCCGGCACGAGGTCCGGTGTGGCGACCGTCTCCAGGGTGACGTAAACGGGGGGCGGCCCTGGGCGCCCCCGGGCGAGTTCCAGGGCCAGCCGGGTCTTGCCGGTTCCACCCGGTCCCAGCAGGGTCAGCAGCCGGGTGTCCGGGTCGTCCAGCAGGGCGTGCAGTTCGCGCAGTTCCTCCTGCCGCCCCACGAAGCTGGTCGGCGGAAGGGGCAGCGCCCCCGGAGGGGAGGGGACCGGGGCCAGGGCCGCAGGCCGCGACGTGACCTCCAGCGGCACCTCCAGTTCCCGGGCCTCCTGCCGCAGCGGGCCAGCCAGTTCGTCTCCGGTCAGGGCTGCGAGCGCGTAGAGGGCCTGCAGCTCCTCGGCGTCGAGGGGCCTGGCACCGGGCAGACGCCACGCCTGCCGGAGCAGGGCCGAGACCTCATCCGACTTCCCCTGCCCGTGCCGTTCAGCCGCCTGGCGGATCAGATGGGTGCGCACCTGTCCGGCCAGGTGCTCGCGCATGGTCAGCCCCCAGTCTTCCAGTTCGGCACTCCAGTCCAGCCGGAGGCCCTCCAGGAAAGCCCCCTGGTAGAGCATGGGCACCTGCTCTGGGGCCGACCGGAAGGCGTGAAGCAGTTCCGAGACGTCTGAGGGGATGCCCAGGTGAAGCTGTCCGCCCTCCTCCCGAATTGCTTCTGGCCACGCCGCCCGAATCTGCGAGAGCGCAAAGCGCAGGTTGCCCGCTGGATCCGAGACGTCCGGCCAGAACAGCTCCCGCAGGTGCGCCCGGCTGCCCCCGCCCTCGGCCGCGAGGTAGGCGAGCAGGAGCAGACTCTTGGGGCGCGAGAAGGTTGTTCCTTCCAGAGCTGGCCCGCCGAAGGTTTTCAGGCGCATATGTCGGCAGTGTAAGCGGCTTCAGGGAGCCGCCTGCACGCAGTTGACGCCCGCCGCTCACGCCCCGCTCACGCCGTCCGGGGCAGGCTCACGCACAGGGGGCATCGGGACCTTGCCCCACCCCTCGGAGGAATCCATGAACAAGCGGTTGCTTACTGCACTGCACGTCCTGTATCGCTTTTCAACCGCGCAGGGTCAGCCTATGAAGCTCCAGGGCTGCATGAGCGAGTGGCTGTTCAACGTCCTCGACCGCCTGCGGAGTGACAGCGTGGCCTGGAACGGAACAAGAAGCCTCCTTCGCCGGAGATATTCATGAAACGAATCCTCTTATACACTCTGATGCTCGCTCCCGCTCTCGTGGCCACCGCCGCCCATGCCCAGGTGCCGAGGGACAATCTCAAGGGCATGTCGGTATGCCTTTACCCTCTTGGACCCAGTTCCGAGATCAATATTCAGGCGCTCAAGCTGATTCCGGTCCTAGAAAAGAAATACAGCGTGCGCCTGCCGATCTGTACGAAAGGCTTGACCGCTCTGGCCCCTAACGAGGCCGCTGCCTTATTCATCTTCGACCCCCTAAGGCAACCCATCGGCTCGCCCTACGTTTCCTATTTGGTCTCATTCGACGTAATGAGGATGGCCGACAAATTCTCTTACGCGGTGACCATCTACAGCAGAACCCTGACTGACACGCTTCCGATGAACCTGTACCCCGCGAGGGTCAGCCAGACGACGGAACTGCTGTTAGAGCAGTTCTTTAAGGACTACGCTACCGTCAACCGTAAGTAAAGCTCCCAGATCGCCATGAGCGTCCTTTGCTTGGCGTGACGGGGCCAGTACCCGGGCCCGCCCCCGCTGGCATTCCGCGCTCCCTAGGGCCACGCGGAGGCCCGGGGCAGTCGCCTTGCTCACAATGGCTCTTGGCCGGGCCGTCCGTTACCTTCTTGCTGCCGACCGCGCTGCTGCTCACGTTGACCTTCGCCGCAAGTCACGTTTACTTCCCCTCCTTAACGAACTTAGAGGGCGGATGACGGGTTGGGAACCCAGCCGCGCGGCCGCCCTACCCCTGCCCATAGGTCTAGGGGGTGAATACGTTGCCCACGCCGGGGTTTGTGATGGGCCGCCTGGTCATAAGAAGCGCCGGGGCTGCCCTGACGAAAGCTCACCCCCTTAGGATGCTTCCCATGCAAACGCGCGTCTTGGGTCACTCCGGCCTCCAGGTCTCTGTTATCGGCCTCGGGTGCAACAACTTCGGTGGCCGCCTTGACCAGGCCACCACCGACGCCGTCGTGCGACGTGCCCTCGACCGGGGCATCACCCTCTTCGACACCGCCGACATCTACGGCAACCGGGGCGGCTCCGAGACGATGTTGGGCAAGGCCCTCGGGGCAGAGCGCGCGGGGATTGTGCTCGCCAGCAAGTTCGGTCTGCCAATGGATGACAGCGGCCAGCTTCAGGGCGCGAAGCCCGCCTATGTCCGCCAGGCCCTGGAGGCCAGCCTGCGTCGCCTCGGCACCGATTACCTCGACCTCTACCAGCTGCACCGCCCCGATCCGGAGACCCCCATCGAGGACACCCTCGGCGCTCTGGACGAGTTGGTTCAGGAGGGTCTGGTGCGCCACGTGGGGGTGTCCAACATGGACGCGGCGGGGGTGCGGGCCGCGGACGAGGCGGCGCGGCGGCTGGGCCTGACCCGCTTCACGGCCTGTCAGGACGAGTACAGCCTGCTGGTGCGGGGCCTCGAGGACGAGCTGCTTCCGACCATGCGTGACCTGGGCCTGGGCCTGCTGCCGTACTTCCCCCTGGCCAGCGGCCTGCTGAGCGGGAAGTATCAGGCGGGGCAGCCGCTCCCCGAAGGCGCCCGCATTACCGGATCGGAGGGTGCGCAGAACCGCTACCTGACCGAGCGGAACTGGCAGGTGGTGGAAGACCTGCGTCAGTTCGCCCAGACCAGGGGACGCACCCTGTTGGAACTGGCCTTTAGCTGGCTGCTCTCGAACGAGCTCACAAGCAGCGTCATCGCCGGGGCGACCCGGCCCGAGCAGATCGACCAGAACGTCGCGGCGGCAGGCTGGGTGCTGACCTCGGAGGAGCTCGCGGAGGTGGGCCGCATCACCTCGGCCTGATCGGTCAGAGGCTTCCGGCTCCTGGGGCTGGAGTTGCGGAGTAGGCGTGAGGTACCTGAGCCGCGTGGGGTGATCAGACTCGCAGTGAGGGCCGCACCTGAGGACCAGACCCTTACTCCCGGGCGTGCTCCCGCCAGCCCCAGGCCTCCACGTGGCCCAGGCCATAGGTGGTCTTGTAGCCGACCCCCGCAAAGTTGGCGTAATCGGCCAGCAGCCGCACGAAGGCGGGTTCGATGTCGCCGGGCCGTGCGAGGGTGAACTGGACCTCGCCCACGCAGGCGCTGAGGGCGGCCTCCCGGACTCCCTTGAAGTACACCGACCGGGGCCGCAACTGGAAGTCCTGCACGCGCACCGCCCGTCCCACCCAGCCGTTCAGGTCCTCTCCGAAGCGCAGGTCGCTGAATGCCTCCCAGCGGCGCTGAAGGCCGTAAAACACCGTCTTGGGCACCGGGAACGGCATGTCCAGTCCGGTCGCCTGGAAGGTCGTCGGCGTGACGAAGCGCAGGTGAATGGTCCGGCCCGACGTGCCCCCCGCGTGCCGGGCGTACAGCGCCGCGTAGGTTTCGCGGGCCAGCACTTCCACGTCCAGCACCTCGCCCCACAGGGTCGCGTTCTCGTCGCCGTGTGTACCGCCGGGAGTGAAAGCCTCCAGCAGCACGTCGGTGAGGTCGTCGGCCAGCGCGCCCAGCAAGAAGCGCACCACCGCCCCGCCCTCCACGTCCTGCCACTGCGCGGCCCCCACCCGGAAGGGCTTGACCTCCGCCGCATGAAGGTGCGCGGACAGACCGGGGTTCAGGTGCTCCAGGGCCGCGAAGACCAGCCCGTGCAGCGGCACACCCAGCAGCCCGCGCGGCCGGGGGGCCGTGGTGCCCAGCGTCACTTCCAGCAGGGCGGGCATGTCAGCCCAACCAGCCTTGCAGGTCGGTGACCAGGCGGCTGAGAGACGCGGCCGATACCGGACAGCGTTCCGGCTCCCTGACCCAGTTTTGCGCCCAGTCCGCACCGAATGGGAAAGCCGCCAGCAACCCGCGCACCACGTCGTCCACCTCCGTCACATCGACGTTGCCGAGAGCCGCGTTGTGGACAATCTGGTTTCGCCAGGCACGCACCTGGGCGAGCTGCGCATTCCTGCGGTAGTTCCCGTCGAAGTCATCCACATTCACCCGCGCCTGCACAGCGGGCAGCCGCAGCAGTTCCAGGCGCCGATCCAGCCACATGACGTCCAGAAAGTGGCCGTCGCTGCTCAGGAGGTGCGGCGCTTGGGCACGGACCCGGGCCAGCACCTCCGGGGGGCCTCGAACAGCTCGACCTGGCGACCCCGCACCCTCTGCTCAGTGGGCCTCAGCCCATGCAGCGGCAGCAGTTGCGCCACCATGACTTCCTGCAAGATCGTCGCCCAGATCAGCGCGTCTGCAACCCGCTCCTGCTCGGCGGCGCGGTCGTACCGCCCCCAGGTCAGCCACACCAGGGCGTCCGTGTCCTGCCCCGCGCCTCCCTCGACCAGTTCCCGCAGGGCGTCCAGCGGCGGGATGTGAACCTCCAGCCCGCCGAGAACCTGCCTCGCCCCCACGAAGTCGCGGGCGTCGAGCAGATAGAGCGCCTCGGCCACCCTCGCCAGCGCCGCCACGCCCCGCGCCCTCTCTGGCAGTCCCAGGGGTTGAGCGGCCAGGGCCTCGAACTCGGTCTGCGCCCCCGCGAAGTCAAAGCGCCGCAGGGCTGCGAAAGCCCCCGCCAGCCTCAGGGTTTCTTCCAGAAAAGGCGTCGTGGCCTCGTAGTGATGGGGGTGGCCGGACTGGCGATGCTCGGGGTGGTCCACCTGCCAGAGCGTGACCTGCCCCTGCGCGAACCAACCCGTGCCGCGCAGCAGTTTCAGGGTTTCGAGCATCTGCGGGGTGCCGCTGGAGGTGTTGACGTGCAGCACCCGCCCCCCGTGCCGGTAGCGTTCCAGCATCTGCGCGACCGCCGGAAGCAGCTCACTGCCCGAGTTCGGGCGCATGACACGCAGCGGCTCCTCGCGCACCCGGAGGCCCGGCAGTCGGCCGCGCAGATGCTGCACCAACGCCGTTTTCTGTCCGTCGTAGCCCCCCTGCCAGCCGGGACTCCGGGTGTTGTCGGCGCCCGGCGTCCAGGCCACCACCACTTCTGTCACGGCCACCCCCGCCGCGAGTAGGGCGTCCAGCAGGTCCAGCGCCGGACCCTGCGGGGAACCATCCGGGGTATGCCAGGGGTGGAAACGGCCCGCTTCGGCGTCTGGCAGCCCGACCAGGTGCAGACTTTTCTCAAGGTCACCCGGGACACGCGGGAGCATGCCCTGTACTGCGTGCTGCTGGCGACCGGCATGCGCAGCGGTGAGGTGCGGGGGCTGCGCTGGCAGGACGTGGACCTCGAACAGGGACTGGTGCGCGTCGAGCAGCAGTACGTGGAAACAGCGAAGTCTGCCAACAACCACTTCGGCCCGCCCAAGCGGGACTCGCGCCGAACAATTCGCATCGGGCCTGACCTGGTCAGCATTCTCAGGGCGCACCGGCAAAGGCAGCAGGAAGAGCGGGACACCGCCGAGGACTTCTGGCAGGCTCATGACCTGGTGTTCTCAACCACCCTCGGCACGCCCATCAGCGCGAGCAACTTGGCCCGCGTGTTCAAGACACACGTCGAGGTAGCGAAACTGCCCCTGATTCGCGTTCACGACCTGCGGGACACGGCCGCGTCCAACATGCTCGCCTCGGGCACCGAGCTTCCCCTTGTCGCTGAGATTCTCGGACACAAGGACGCCTCGGTGACGCTGCGCAAATACACGCACGTGCTGGAGGGGCAGCGGGAGGCGCGGCGGGTGGGGCTCGGCATCTACAGCGGGGGCACAGGCAACAAGGATGAGGCCCCCAGCCGTGGGGTGGAGGCCGAAAGCACGGGCGACTGACCTCTGGCCCACGCTCCAGACCGGTGTCGGCCGAGCCGCCGCAGCCGCGCCCATGGTGCCCCTACGGCGTGAAGTGCCGCGGGCCGGGGCTGACGCCCACGGCCCGCAACACCCGTGGGCACAGGGAGGGGGGCAGACCGCCCCAGCCGCACTTGCGGTCCCCTGAAGGAGCCCACCGTGAGCGAAACCCATCCCTCCGTCCGCCGCTTGCTGCTGCCCATCACAACCACGCAGTGGTCGGCCATTGAGGCCGCCAACGATGTCTGGATGGCCACCGAGAGTGGCGTGTCAGCCGCGTTGCTGGATTACCCACCCTCCCGTCGACGCGCCTACAGGCACCTGCTGTCGGCCGCGGAGTGGCAACGGACCTGCCCCCAGGATCCGCGTCTCGCCGCCGTCACCGGAAACGACTTCACCATCCTGATGGCCCTCGGCGACGAAGTGGTTTACTGGACCGAGCAGGGCGATGGCCTGTGGCTGCCCGGCATCCCCGGTGTGCTGCCCGTCGAGGAAGACACCCACGGCCAGGCCGCGGTCGACCCCGGCTTCACCGATCCCTACTTCGCTTCCAGCGGGCTGCTGTGGTTGGGATTCGACACCGCCGCCACGCGGCGTCGCGGCGGCAACTGCATCGAACTTCGGCTTTGGGAGGATGCCGTCACGGCCTTCGCGCCGCTGGAGCACTGAGGTCGGACGGTTGAAGGGATTGGCCTGGATGCCCCGGTCTTTTGGCTGGCCTGACCTACACAGGCTTTTGCCCGCTGGCTTGGGCTCGGGAGCGGTTGCGGTGTACGTGCCTGTCAGTGCCGAGAACCCTGCCAGGGACGTGCGCCGCAGCCTAAACGTCCGATGGGCGCTGTTCCTCAGCGGCAGGCCGCCTCGGTGGGCGAGACCAGGCGCCCGGTGTCGAGCTTGCCGAAGCCGAGGTACTCGTCTTTGGTGCCCCGGTTGCTGCCGATGGCAGCGAAGCAGGCGTAGAGCTTGTTGTACAGCGCGTCGCCGCGCAGGCCCTGAGTGCGCGAGCCGTCGGCCCGGTAGTGCTGGTTGGCGTACATCCACATGGCGATCTGGGCGCTGACCCAGGGCGTCGCCATGGACGTGCCGCTCCAGAACTCCGCCGCGCCATTGACCATCGTCGGCACGGCCATCGCGGGGGCCGCCACGTCCACCCCGGGGCCGTAGTTGCTGCCGAAGCCGGCGCGGTGGGGGTCCACCCAGCGGTTGCCGTCGAACATCACGCCCGCCACCCCGATGGAGTGGTTCAGCCCCGCCGTGTCGGTGGTGCCCGAGGCGAGTTCGTTGCCCGCTGCCGCCACGATCACCACGCCGCGGTTGGCGGCGGCGGTAAAGGCGCTCTGGAAGAACTGCGAGGGGCTGCGGGTGGCGTCCGAGCCGAACGACAGGTTGATCACCGACGCCGGGTAGGGGTTGGTGAAGACCTGCCCGTTGATGGTCGTCTGGCCCACGGCGTACTCGATGCCCTGCACGGCGGCCGTGGCGCCGATGGACGAGCCGGTGGTCCGTGCGTTGATGGGCAGCACCTTGGCGAGGTTGTACGACACGCTCGCACCTGCGCCGTAGCCGTTGGTCGTCATGGCAATCACGCCCGCGACCGCCGTGCCGTGGTCGTAGCCGGGGTTCATTTCGGTGGACTCGGCGTTGCCCTGCTGGGCCTTGATGGGATTGAACCACGCGCTCTGGGGCACGAGGTTGTACTCGGCGTGGGTGGTGCTGCCGGTCCAGCCGCCGTCGATCACGGCCACGACGGGGTGGTCACAGCCCAGGTCGAGTTGCGACCAGGCCGCTTGGGTGTTCATCATCGGCAGGTACTTGCTCTGGTTGCCGAGGGTGGCGTCCGAGGGGGCGGGCAGGCCGACCGTCTTGAGCGTGGGCAGCTTCTCGGCGTACTGGACCAGGCCCTGCGCGACGAGGCGCTGCGCCTGCGCGGGCGTGGCCTGCACCGTGATCCAGTAGCCGAACTCGCCGTCTACGGTCACGTTCTGGGCCTTGACCCGGGCGAGCGCCGCGCCCGCATCCTCACCCGTGGGCAGCAGCAGCGCGAGTTCCTGGGGCCCGGCGCTCTGGACCGTGAGTCCGGTGAGGTTCTCCGACAGGCCCGAGAGGCCGCGCATCGCGTCGGTAGGCGCGGCGAGCAGGGACTCTTCGCTCACGCTCTGGGCATGCAGGCTCTGGGTGCTCACCTTGCCCTGGCACCACGGCCCGGCGGCCTTCCGGCCGTTCCAGAACCCGGCGGCAGGCAGGTACTCGGCGGCGATGGGCTGGGGCTGCGGCTGAACGGGTTCGGCAGGGTTCTTGGGAGGGTTGACGGTGCCGCCACCACCGCCGCCATTGCAGGCCGAGAGGGCAAGAGCCATGGACACAAAAGCGGCAGACAGAAGAAGTTTAGAGCATTTGACATAAAAAGATGTTTGGGAAGGTATGGGTGAACCAACCGAAGACATCTCGCAACGTCACAGCGTCCAAGGCGGCCCAAATGCTTTGAAGCAGGGCCGGTATGTTTCGCCAATCTCCAGCCCGGACCAGAGCTTTGATCTTGGAAAACAGCATCTCGATGGGGTTGAAGTCTGGACTGTAAGGCGGCAAGAACAACACCGAGCAGCTCTGGGCTTCGATGCGCGTCCGAACGGACGCGCGATGGTGCGCCGAGAGGTTGTCCAGCACGACGACCTGTCCAGGGGTCAGGGCTGGGCACAACACCTCCTGCACATACCACTCGAAGATGGGTCCGTTGACAGCACCCTCGACCACGAGGGGAGCAAAGGGGCCGGTCGCTTGGACCGCGCAGATCAACGTTTGGTTACGACCCCAGTTGCGCGGCACGGCATACCGGACCCGGCAGGTCCGGTGTGCTCGCCCATATCCCCGGGTCATCGCGGTATTGAACCCACTCTCGTCGAGAAAGACCAGCCGTGCGGGTGTCTGAAGGTAAGGCATGAGGTCGTTCAGGAACTGCTGGCGCAGTTCCTCATTGCGTTCGGACGCGACCCGCGTTTTTTTTGTAGGTGATGCCGTGCCGCCGGAACACCCGGTCCACCGTGCGATAACTGATCTTTAAGCCGGTCTTGGCCTCCAGCTTGCGGGCATGTTCTTCCAGCGAGGCGTCGGGGTCCTCCTCCAGCAACTGGAGGAGGACCTGTTCATGCTCGCTCTGCACCGTGCGACGACGCCCGGTGGGCCGCTTCACGTCCCGCAACGTGCCAGCCGCGTGTTTGTTCAGGTACAGCTCGACCGTCCCGACCCACACCTGGAACGTCTCGGCCACTCGCTGATGGTCGCTGTCTTTCAGCGCTGCCGCCACGATGCGCTCCCGCAGGTCCACGCTGTACCCCCGCGCCCCCACCCGTTTCTGCATAACCTTATTATGTCAAATGCTCTAGGGTGACCCATGCTCGCAGCCCGTTTTCACACCTTTGGCGGCCCCGAAGTCCTGCGCGTCGAGGAAGTGCCCTGGCCCTGGCCCCAGCGAGACGAGGTGCTGATCCGGGTTGCGGCCTCCAGCGTGAACGGCTCGGACCTGCGGCTGCGCTCGGGGAGTGGCCCCATCTCCCTCACAGTGCGCCGCCCCTACACCACCGGCCTGGACGTGGCGGGCACCGTGGTGGGCGTGGGGCCACGGGTGACGGCCTTTATGCCCGGCGAGCGCGTCTTCGGACTGCTGGGGCACGGCGGCGGCGGCGCGGCCGAGTACGTCACCGTGCCCCAATCACGGGTGGCCCACCTGCCGGACGCGCTGGCGCTGGCCGAGGCCGCCGCCGTTCCCCTGTCGGGCCTGACGGCCTTGCAAGCGCTGCGAGAGGGCGCCTCGCTGCACCGCCGCCCTGGCGCACGGGTGCTGATTCACGGGGCAGCCGGGGGCATCGGGTCCTTTGCCGTCGGCCTGGCCCGCCACTTTGGAGCGGTGGTGACCGGAACCGCCCGCGCCTCGAAACTGGACTTCGTGCGGACGCTCGGGGCCGACGAGGCGCTGGATACGGCGAGCCTCGACCTGACCCGCGGCGGGCGCACCTGGGACGTGATCTTCGACACGCCGCCCGCGCTCGACTTCGCGCGGGTGCGGGCCAGCCTGGCACCTGGCGGGGTGTACGTGACGACCCAGCCCTTTCCCCTGCGTCCGGCTGAACTTGCCGCCACCCTGGGCGGCCCTGGCCCCCGTTTCGCTGCCGTCCGTACCCAGGAACGGTCCTCCGACCTTGCCTTCCTGGCGCGGCGCCTCGCCCAGGGCGACCTGCGGGTGCCGCTGGACCGCACCTTTCCCCTCGCCCGCATCGCCGACGCCCACCGCCATGTCGGGGGACCAGAGGCGCGGGGCAAGACCGTCGTGCTGATCGGGTCAGACTCGCCCTCGCAGAACCGACAATGAGAGAAGAGGAAAACAGTTCTTATCCACGCGGGCCTGAATTCAGCGGTCCTGCATGAATGCAGGCTCTGGCACAGGCGGGGTGCTGGGGAACATCCACAAGTAGGAGGACGACCCGTAACCCAGGAACAGGACCACCAGCAGGCCAGGACCGGACGCGGCTTCACGGGCATGGACCCGCAGCGCCGCCAGAAGATCGCCCGTGCGGGGGGCATTGCCGCTGCGGTGGGCGGCAATGCCCATCAGTTCACCTCCAAGGAGGCCCGCGCCGCCGGACGCAGGGGCAGGCGGGCCGTCAGCGAGAGCCGCCGCCATATGGCCGAGATCGGCCGCCGTGGCGGCACCGCCTCTAGCCGGAAAAACCCCGCGCTGGATGAAGCGGCGCTCAAGCCGGAGCACGGGAGATGAAGGCAGCCTTAGCCTGGGCGCGTCCCGTTGCCAGGGTTGCGTAAGGTCTGGCCTGATACACCGGGAACGATGCCGTCTCTCTCCGGTTCTTCCCGCTCCCGTTCGGCCACGTCCGGCGTGGCCTGCGACTGCGACCTGTTCTCGCCCCCTGCCGCGCCGCCCACCAACGGGCTCTACCTGCACGCCAGCTCCCGGCACGTGGGGCGGCGGCTGACGGCGTGGCTCGCCGCCCTGGGCCTGTCCCACGAGCGGTGGCCGGAAGGCCTGCTGGTGACGCGGGACGGGTTCGGCACCCTCCAGACGCTGCTGGACGCCCTGAGTCCCACTGAGCGGGCCGACCTCTTCGCGGCGCCCCGCCGGGCCGACGGGCAGCCCGACGCCTGGCAGATGGCGCCGCTGGAGCGCTGGGTGCAGCGGCTGAGCAGCGACTGGTTTTTCGGAGCCAGCGGGCGGCTGTGCTTTCACCTGCAACCAATCGTGAACCTGACGGGGGGAGAGGTCTACGGGTACGAGGCGCTCGTGCGGGCCGAGGGAGAGGAGGGCCTGATCGGGGCGGGGGCGCTGCTGCAAGCTGCCGAGGCGCACGGTCAGTCCCGCGCCTTTGACGCCCAGGCGCGGCGGGGAGCGATTCGGCAGACCTACCCGCAGCTTGCGCCGGGGCAGGTGCTGTTTATCAACTTCGCCCCCGGCGTGGTCTACAACCCCGATGTGTGCCTGCAAACCACCTTTCAGACCTGCCGGGAGGTGGGCGCCGACTTCTCACGGCTCTTGTTCGAGGTCACCGAGAGCGAGGCCTTTCCCGATCTCGGCCTGCTGCGGCGGATTCTCAGCCGCTACCGGGCCGAGGGGGCGCAGGTGGCCCTTGACGATCTGGGCGCCGGGCACACCAGCCTCACCTACCTTGCTGAGCTGCGTCCCGACGTGGTCAAGCTCGACCGCGCCCTGATCAGCGGCCTGCACGCCCACGACCGCCGCACCCCGCTGGTGCTTGCCCTGATCGAGTACGCCCACGACCTCGGCATCCGGGTGGTCGCCGAGGGCATCGAAACCGCGACCGAGTTGCAGATGGTGCGTGAGCTCGGCGCCGACTATGCGCAGGGCCACTTTCTGGGCCGCCCGGCCCCAGCTCCTGCCGGAGTCACCCCCGACGCCGCCCGGCTGTGGGGCGGCCGGTGAAGCTGCCCGGCTCCGTCCGAACCCAAGCTGCCGATTCCCGGAGCCGCAGAGCTGCCGGGTGAGCTGATATGGCAAGGCCTCGACACCGCTGACACCGGCCTGCTGATCATGGACGCCCAGCTGGGCCTATCTCAACAGCCTGACCGGGCCGGGCAATCGCTGAGCCTTTGGCGAGGCGCTCGCTGGGTGCCTCACGAGGCCGCCGGGATGTCCATGAATGCCTTCACACTAATCATAGTTAGTGTGAATCATCAGTCTCACCCTTTTTCCGTTCCCGTCCTGAGCGGGCGGTGAGGTCGGGGCGGTCACTGAGACGGATCAGGGGGCGCACAGCGGTGCGTCCACCCAGACCCAGGGCCTCGGTCACCTCGCGCTGGCTGGCCTGCTCGGTCAGCAGTTTCAGGCCCGCCGCGTGGCGCAGCGCGTGCCATGCCTTGTAGGGTACCCCAGTCCTTTGACAGAGCCGGAACACCTTGGCCCGCAGCTCATGATCAGTGAGCGGAGCTCCGCCGTGCCGGAAGAGCAGCCCCTCGGGCGTTCCGTACAGGGGCGTCTCGCCGCTCAGCTGCGCCCAAGCCTTCAGCGCCGCCGCCAGTTCCGGCGTGCAGGCGACGGTGCGCCCGCTGACCTGCAAGTGGGTCCGGTCGCCCGATATGACCCCGAAGGTCAGGCCCCGTACCTCTGGCCCGCTGAGGCCCCCGTGGGCCCCCAGCAAGATCAGCACCCGCTCCTCGGCCGAGGCGTGGTCGAGCAGCCGCGCCACCTCCTCTGCTGTGTAGACCGGGCGACGTTCGTGGGCAACGTGGGTGCGGCCCTGGACCGTTACGAAGGGATTGACCTCGACCAGACCGAGTTCCCCCAGGATCCGGTACAGGCGCCGCGCCTGGACCAGTCGGTTGTTCACCGTGGCGGCGACTCCGCCGTATTCGGTAGCCAGCCAGTCCGCGTAGGCCTGGGCAAAAGCCCTGGCGTCGGGCACGTTCAGGAGGTTCCGGTCCTCGGCACGGAGCCAGCGCACCAACACGCGCCAGCCGCTCAGGACGTTTTTCCGGGTCGCTCCGGTCGGCGGGCCGGGCAGGCTGGTCGCCAGCAAGTCGAGGGCCGCGCTGAGGTCATCCTGTTCCAGCAGGCGCTGCAGTGCGGAAGGCGAGGGGGACATAGAGGGAAGATAGGGGGATAGGAAGCTCAGGAGGATGGCTTGTATATATTGACAGGGCGTAAGTGAGCATAGGCTTTATTCGCTCCCGGTCGGAGGGCTGTCGCGGCGGCCGGAACCTCCCGTAGACTGTCCGGCATGAGCGGCTGTGCCCTGGTTATTTCTCCTGCTTCTGTCCACTGGCGGGCAAGCGCATGACGCGGCCCCCCGGGGAGACGGGGCCAGATTCTCCCTCGCTGGCCGAAGCGGCAGCGCTGTGGCAGGCGGGGGGGCTGGACCGGGAGGCGCTGGTGGGACAGCTCACGACGCTGGGCGAGGGCGAAGCGGTTCATGCGCTGATCGGCGACCTGATCGGGGAGGCGCCGGGGCACGAGGTCACGGACGCCGCCGGTACGGGCGAGTGGCGGGCCGAACTGCTGGCCTCGCGGGCGAAGGCGTGGGCGCATCCGGCGAGCGCAGGGCTGCTGGTGGGCCCGCACGTGCTGATCCTGACCGACGGGCGCCGGGGTGTCGTCCTCACTGCAGAGGGCACCCGCGTCCTGAAGGCCAGTGTCAGTGCGTCCATGTTGCTGCTGTGCCAGACCATTGTGATGGCCGACCACGCTGTGGACGCCCAGGAACTCGGCACCCTGCGTCAGCAGCGCATCGAGTCCACCTCCACCTCCCTCTCGGAGATTGAGCCGTTGCCCTAGCAGGGTGTTTGAAAAAGGCCAGACCCTGGGGCCGTTTTGAAGTGTGACACGCAAAACAGCCCCGAGTGACGGCGACTCGGAGCGCGGTCATCGCGACGCTAAGGGCCCTGTTCCTGAATCGGCTGAACCTGGGTCGCCCAGCAGGCCCTGGGAGCTGAGCAAAGTCGGAAGAGCGTGTCTGCCGTGCGAGGCAGAGGCCGTCAAATCGGGCAGCCCCAGCAAGAAGGCCAGCACCCGCAGGTGCTGGCCAGACCGGTACCGCTTAATCCTTGTCAGAGCCGGGCGGCCTCTTACTTGGCGAGGTACCCACCATCGGCGTTGTAGTACGCTCCCGTGATCAAACTGGCGAGCGGGCTACTCAGGAACACGATGAGGTGGGCGATTTCCTCCGGCTTGCCCAGGCGACCCATGGGATGCAGCGAGGCCAGGTAATCCAGGGCCTGACGGTCCTGTCCCAGAATGGGCGTTTCAATAAAGCCAGGGCCGACCGCATTCACGCGCACGCCCTTCTGGGCGTAGTCCAGCGCAGCCGTGCGGGTCAGGCCAACGACTCCGTGCTTGGAGGCCACATATGCGGCCCCGTTGGCCCATCCGGCCTGTCCCAGGATAGAGGCGACGTTGACGATGCTGCCGCCCTCACCCCCGAGCATGGCGTTGAGCTGGGCCTGCATACCGTAGAACACCCCGCTCAGGTTCACCTCCAGCACCTTCTGCCAGTTCTTGACGTTGACCTCGGCCACGGGAACAGCTTCTCCACCCATTCCGGCGTTATTGACAGCGGCGTCCAGGCGACCGAAGGTTTCCATGGCGGCGTCCACGGCCTTCTGGTGGTCGTCGGGATTGCCCGCGTCGGCAATCACCGTGACGGTCTGGACGTCCTTGTTGGCCTGCTCGATGAGCTTGACCGTTTCGTCGAGGCTTTCCTGTTTCAGGTCGGTCAGGACGACGTTGGCGCCCTCGCGGGCGAACGCCAGGGCGACGGCCTGTCCAATGCCGGAGCCTGCACCAGTGACGAGAGCTGTCTTTCCGTTCAGGTTGAGATTCATAACTGTTCTCCTCCGCACAGGGCCAGATCGGGCACCCGTACTTTGAAATCTAAACTGATTCAGAGTATAAACCGTTTAACGTCGAAATACAAGTCCCGTCCCGACTCAACCGGTTAGAGGAAGTGTCCTGTTGACCTGCAGACGTGAGCAGCCCGTCGAAGTGGGCGCCGGAGTCGCTTGGTGGTCCTCGCGACGTTGGACGTAACGGGACAATAACGTCGAGAGAAAACGCTGAAAGCTTGCTTGGGAAAGGGTGCGGGGTAGGACGGCGGGCCAGCACTTGACCCGCTGTCGTTCATGGGATGACAACGCTATGCCAGTGACTTCACCCGCAAGCAGTCGAAGCGCAGTGAACTCCTGCTGCCCGCCTTGCAGGAAGGCGGCAGACCTCGGACGGCCAAGATGGACGGGGTCATCTGCGCTACCGTGGATGTCCTCCAGAACGGCTGCACTTGGCACAATCTCCCTCATGATTCCCCGGCTTGGGAAAGCGTCTCTGGCTATTTTCGACGCTTTGAGCGGGACGGCACTTGGGGAGCAGTTCACCGCTTCCTGATCCGACGCACCCGTCGCCAAGTGGGGCGCGACCCCGAACCCAGTGCGGGTATTCATCAACGCTCAGACCCTTCGCTGTGTGCCTCACACGGGGATTCGTGGTCCGGAGAACAGGTGAGCTGGGCGAAGGCTTTGCTGGCGTGGCCAAGCGCTTCTTGACCTGGATCACCCGTTCACGTCGCTTGACCCGCAACTAGGAGGGAGTCCCCGGAACCACGGAGGCTTGGATCTTCCTCGCCAACATCCAGCTCATGCGGCGACGACCTGGACCCACTACCTGACCCTTCCACGAAAGGGGCGAAGTTTCCATAAAAAGTCCCCCAGGCGCTCACCTGGGGGACCATTGCGTTGAGGCTCAGTAGCGGTAGACGGTGGTTTCGTTGACCTGCACGACGATGGTGCGGTTTGCGCCCCGGTCGACGGTCAGGGTGACGGTGCCGGTGCGGCCCTGCAGGGTGCCGACGTAGCCGCTGGCGGTCTGCCGGGTGTTCTGAAGGACGTAGCCCTGGCGCTGCAGTTCGGTGACCTTCTGGTCGTAGGCGCTGCGGGCGGGGTCCTGAAGCTGGGTGCCCGCGATGGCCCCGAGCAAGCCCCGGAACAGGTCGAGCACGATGTTGCCGGGCTGCGCGGGCTGGACAGGCTGCACCGGGGTCACGGCGACGGGCGCGGCGAAGTCCACGTTCAGGTTGGTGGTCACGCCCGCGCGAACGGTGACCGTGGTCGAGAAGTCCTGAAAGCCGGGGGCCTGCACGCGCACCGGGTAGGTGCCGGGACGGATGTTGCTGTAGGTGACGTTCGCGCCGCCCAGCCGCTGGCCGTTGAGAATCACGGTCGCGCCCGCCACGTTGGTGCCCACGAACAGGCCGCCGGTCTGCACCGGGGTCTGCGCGGAGACGTTGAAAAAGGCGGTGTCGGTCACCCAGTTGGTCTGGGGCAGCGGGGTCACCACGATGCTCAGCGCCTGCGCGAGCTGGTCCTGGCCGCGGGCCGTCACGGTGGCGAACTGGTCTTGCTGGGTCTTGAAGGAGCTGACCTGGTCGAGGTTCAGCGGGGTCAGGCTGGCGAGCGCGAGGACCTTGTTCAGGCCGACCGGGCCGTCCACCGTGAAGGTGAAATTGGCCCCGGCCTGGGGAAAGGTCACGGTGGTGTTGGCCTTGACGAAGTTCTCGCCGCCGAGGCGGTTGGGGAGAATCTGGCTGACCTCGCCGGTCGCGTCCACATTGAACAGGTAGACGTAGGCGTCACGGTTCACGCTGGTCGAAATCGAGATGCTCTCGCCCACGCGGTAGGTGGGGTTGGCGTTGCCAGTCGTGTCCTTGTTCACCCGCACGCTGACCGACAGTTCGGGCTGCACGGGATTGACGATGATGCTCTGGGCGCTTAGGCGCGGCTGGGCCAGGGCGGAGGTCGTGAGGGCGGCCCCGAGGGCCAGGCTGGTCGTCAGCGCTTTCTTCATGCGGGCCATCATGCCGCGCCCGCTTAACGGCATTCTGATGGTCTGGCGCCGGAACTTAAGCCTGTCTTGAGCGGCCGTAAGCTTTCCGCCAGGCCAGTGGGGGGACCCCCGAAGAGGGGCGCCGACCTTCAGGATTCTCGAGTCAATGCCCCGGCCACCGCCGCCGCCGCCAGCCCCCCGGCGAGGTACCAGGTCGCCGTCAGGACGGGCGTGCGGGGGGCTCGGGCGCCGGGCTGCCGCCCCTGCCCCAGCGGTTCCGGGAGCACCACGGCGCCCACTCCGGCCGCCAGCCCCAGCGCCGCGCCCCGCTGCCAGTGTCCGCCGGGCTGGCCCAGCGCCACAAGACCGTAATACAGGGCGTTCGAGAGCAGGTCGGCGGCCAGGGTCGCCCGGTAGAGGTCGCGGCCACGCGGGGGCTCGGCGCCCGCCGCCCGCAGGGTGCCGCTCAGGGCACGCTCCCCGATCACGTCCATGCGCGGCGCGTGCGGGAGAACCCGGCGGACGCCCTCATTGAGCAGCGTCACGGTGACGGCCCCGGCGGCTCCGGCCGCGACCGCCACCAGCCAGCGGGGACGGCGATGGGGACGGGCGGGGGCCTGCGTATCCTGTGCCGGATGGGCCTGGTCTGGAGTCATGCCTCTGCATAGCGCATCTGGGGCGGCTTGCGGGCGAGGTCTCAAGAACGCCCCCAGGGGGCAAGACGCTGTCCGGTCCAGGTCGCATACTGGGGCGCAGTTCCCCTGCGCTCTGCGCCGCGCCCTCTCGTCAGGAGTCTGCCCTGCCCGCCCGCCTTGCCCTACCCCCGGCTCCCCGCTGGCTGCCCCGGTCCCTGGGGTGGCTGAGCGCCGCGCTGCTGGTGGCGATCACCCTGGCGGACCTGCTTACGCCCGGTGGCCTGGTGGTAGGCACGCTGCTGACGGTGCCGGTGGCCCTGGCCGCGCTGGGGGGCAGCCGCAGGCTCGCGGCGGTTCTGACGGCGCTGGCGGTGGCGGCAAATGTGGGGGCGGGGCTGCTGGGCACGCTGCGGGACGTTTCTGGACCGCAGGAACTGGGCAACCGGGTGATCAGCGTCGTGGCGGTGCTGCTGGTGGGGGCGCTGTCGCTGCGGGCGCGGGAGGCGTCGGCGCGGGCGGCGCGGCTGGCGGCTGAGGAAGGGCGGCTCGCGCGGGAGCGGGCGCTGCGGCGCCTGGCCGAGGCCGTGAGCGGGGCGCTGGGTGAGGCCGACTTCGTGGAGCGGGCGGCGACGGCGCTGCGGGAACTGGCGGGCGCGGAGGCGGTCGAGATCGGGCGGCTGACGCGGGCCACCCTGCGGGAGCCGCACGCCCTGAGTCCCGCCGACGCGCCATCGCATCTGGGCCGCCGCCTGCCGCTGGAGGTCCTCGCACGGATGGGCGGAAAGGGGGGCGCAGGCGACTCGTCCTTCGTCAGTCACCTGCGCCGCCGGGACGGGGAGGACCTGGCCGTGCTGGTGACGCGCCCGGCGGTGACCCCGGAGCGGCTGCGCGAGGCGCTGGCGACCCTGGAGGCGCCGCTGGAGCGGGCCGCCCTGCTGGGCGACCTGCGGGTGCAGGGCGAGCGGCTGGCGCGGCGCGGGGAGGTGCTGCAAGACCTGGTGTACGCCTTTTCGCACGATCTGCGCACCCCCCTGCTGGCGAATTCCATGAACATGCGGGCGGCGCTGCGGGGAGCGTATGGCCCCCTCCCCGACGACTACCGCGCCACCCTGGAAAACGGCCTGGAGGCGAATACCGAGCTGCTGGCGCTGGCCGACCAGCTGCTGCTGCTCGCAAAGTACGAGAGCGGCGAGCCCGGCGGCGAGCGGCGCGAGGTCAAGCTGCGCGACCTGACGCTGGGGGTGATCGGGCAGCTCGGGGAGCGGGCGGGGGCGCGGGGGGTGGTCTTCGAGCTGGAGCTGGAGGGGGTGAGCGTTCACGGGCTGGCGCACGACCTGCGGCGGGGGGTGCAGAACCTGCTGGAAAACGCGGTGAAGTTCAGCCCGCCGGGGGGCACGGTGTGGGTGACCCTGCGGGGGCGGGGGGACGAGGCGGTGCTGGCCGTCACCGACGAGGGGCCGGGCGTGCCCCCGGCGCGGGAGGCGACCCTCTTCGGGCGCTTCCGGGGCGGGGGGGCGGGGGGCGGGACCGGGCTGGGGCTGTACCTCACCCGGCAGATCGCGGCGGCACACGGGGGCACGGTGACCTATGCCCGCACCGCCCACGCCCAGAGCGTCTTTACCCTGACCCTGCCCCGCGGGGAGGCAGGGTAGCCTGCGGGCATGAGCCCTCCCGCCTCCCCCATTCGCGTGCTGCTGGTCGAGGATCACGCCTTTACCCGCGACGGCCTGCGGGCCACACTGAATCTGGAGCCCGACCTGAGGGTGGTCGCGGAGGCCCGCAGCGGCGAGGAAGCGCTGGAGGTGCTCGCCCGCGTGCCCGCAGACGTGGCCGTGCTCGACATCGGGCTGCCGGGGATGGATGGGGTGCGGGCGGCGGCGGAGATCAAGCGCGGCTGGCCGGAGGTGCGGATCGTGATGCTGACCGCCCACGACCTGCGCGACGAGGTGTTCGCGGCGCTGGCCTCGGGAGCGGAGGCCTACTGCCTCAAGCGCGAGACGCCCGAACTGCTGCTGCTGGCGGTGCGGGCGGCGGCGGCAGGGAGCGCGTACCTCGACCCCCGGATCGCGCACCACGTGTTAGGAGGGGTGCGGGCGCCCGACGCGGCCTCGTCCCTGACCCCGCGCGAGACCGAGGTGCTGCGCCTGATCGCCGACGGCCACCCCAACCGCGAGATCGCCGCCCGGCTGGGCATCAGCGTGAGCACGGTCAAGCTGCATGTGCAGGACGTGCTGGTGAAGTTGCAGGCCGCCGACCGGACGCAGGCGGCGGTCAAGGCGCTGCGGCAGGGGCTGCTGTAGGGCCGCTTCTCCTCTTCCCCCCGTTCCCGGTGCGGTCAAGCTTGGCATGCGGCCAGGAAGAAGCGGGCGCTCAGACTAAAGGCGCCAAGCCCTTTTCCTCACGCTTGGCGCGGTACATGGCGGCGTCGGCGCGGCGCAGCAGGGCCTCGCCGTCGGGGTCCTCGCCGGGGGTGGTGCCAGCCACGCCGATGGTGACGTGCAGGGGCAAGCCCCCCACCTGGCGGGCATGCAGCGCGGTCTGGATGCGCCCCGCGACGACCCCCGCCTCGGCAGCGGCGGTGTGGGGCAGCAGCACGGCGAACTCGTCACCGCCCCAGCGGAAGACCTCGTCTCCGGTTCGCAGCGCCCCCGCGACGGCCGCGCCAATCTGCACGAGCGCCTCGTCCCCGGCGGCGTGGCCGAGGCCGTCATTGATGGTCTTGAAGTTCGACACGTCCAGCACCAGCAGCGAGAGGGCCTGCCCGTAACGCCGCGCAGCGGCGACCTGCCGGGCGAGCGACTCGGTAAAGGCGCGGCGGTTGGGCAGCCCGGTGAGGACATCGGTGCGGGCGGCTTCCTCGATGCGGGCACGCTGGGCCGTTTCACGCAGCAGCGCCGCCGCGTGCAGGGCGAAGGTGCGGGCCACTTCCACCGAATCGCCGCCAAAGGCGTGGGGGTCGTGCCGCGCGTCGATGTTGAGAAAGGCGTAGACCTCGCCCCGGTAGAGCACGGGCACGCCCACGTTGGCCGCGATTCCGTACACCGAGGGCAGCAGGGCGTCGACCCACACGCCCGCGCGGGTGTAGCTGGTGCCGTGCACCCCCTGCCCCGGCCGCACCAGCACGCGCGGCACCCCGGCGGCCCAGGCCTCCAGGCCCAGGCCGTACCAGCGGTCGCGCACGTCTTCCAGGGTAAAGGTCACGTCGCGCAACTCGGCCATGTCGTGAACGATGGCGGCCCGGTAGCGGAACACGCCCCCCTCGCGCACCAGCAGCGAGCCTGTCTCGGCGCCGGGGATGACCCGCAGCGCCTCTTCGAGCAGGGGCTGGTAGGCAGCCTCCGCGCCCAGGGCCAGCAGGTTTTCCTGCAGCCGCAGCAGCGCGGCCATGTGGCGGGTGAGCTGCACCCGCTCGAACTCCAGCCCGGCCGCGTGCGCCATCGCTCCCAGCAGGTCGAGGTCGTGCGGGGACCACGCGCGGCCGGGGGGAGCCGTGAACCACATCGCCAGCCGGGTCCGCCAGCGCCCGGCGAGGGGCAGCAGCAGGCCGTCCTCGCGCACGGTGGGCTGGCCCTCCCGCAGGGCCGAGCGCTCGGCGGCGCTCCACTCGGGCAGGGCGCCGGGGTCGCCCACCCGCCAGCGGGCCTCGGGGTGGAGGGTGCCGCAGCGGTCACGCAATCCCTGGGCGCCGCGCAGCCCGAACTCGGTCACGACTCCTTCCAGAATGCGGCTCACCAGGTCGAGGTCCTCGCCCTGCCCGGCCAGCCGCTCGGTCAGGCGGTGCAGCCGCTCGGCCCGCGCCCGCCCGGCCCCGGTCTCCAGCAGCGCCCCCACCCCGGCAGCGAAAAGCCGCCACGACCCCAGGGGTGCGCCCGGCGGCAGCCGCAGCTCGCGCACCACCTCTTCCCCGCAGCGCAGCGGCACGTGCCCCGCGCCGGGAAGCACGACCTCAGCGGCGTCCGGTCCGATGTCCGCCAGCAGAACGGGCAAACGGGTCAACACCTCTTCGCCCGCCAACCGCCCCAATGCGGTCAGCACGGTCGCCAGTCGTCCGTCCAGGGTGTGCGCCAAGTGAGCCTCCGCAGTCAGCTTAAGAGGCCGACCCTGACGGCACTCTTTCAACCCGCCGACCGATGGGCGAGCGCCATGGGTGGCCTCGCCAGGCCGTTTATGACATAATCAGGACGGATTTGATCTGTTCACAACAGAACGCTTTCCGAGTTTTCCGAGGTGCCCATGACCCGAGCCGCAAAGAAAAAGGACGCAGCCGAGCAGTCCGCCGCCCCGAAGGGCACGGACGTGCTGACCCAATTCGCCGATCTCGTCGCCACGGCGGGCGTCGCCAGTGAGGCCCCAGCGCTGCACGCGGGCGGCGCAGGCGAGGACCGCCTGAACGAGCTCCTGAGCGCTGAACTGCAACTCGCGCACGACCGCTGGGGCCTGGGGCTGCTGCACCTGCGCCACGCGGCCGAACTGCGCCGCACCGAGGCGGGGCTGGAGATCGCCCTGCTCGTCGACGGAGCCGAACGCGCCCGTGTGGGCGAGGGGCCGCAGACGGTCGCCGCGACCTACGCGGTGATGACGGCCCCCGGTGCCGACGGCCTGAGCGAATGGGGCGTGCTGCCCGACGGGCACCGGGTGACCCTGCGCCCTGGCCTGGGCCAGCTCAAGGTGCTCGTCGAGGACGCCCGCGACTTCGAAACCCACTGGGCGCAGGAGCGCGGCGGCCTGTGGACCCGCACCTGGCGGCAGGGCGAGACGCTGGCCGTGGAGGTCCACCGCCCCGCCTCTCCCACGACGGCGCTGGCCGACGCGGCCTGGGACGTGATCGCGTCCATCAAGGACCGCAACTTCCAGCGTGAGCTGATGGAGCGCTCCAACAGCGTCGGGATGCTCGGAGCACTCCTGGGCGCCCGGCACCGGGGAGCGGGCGAGGCACTCGCGCTGCTGCCCGAAGCGCACTTCGCCGTCAGCTCGGCCGTGCTTCGCGTGCAGGGCACCGAAGCCCGCAGCCTCGACCGCTGGAAAGCCCTGTTGCGCGAGGGGGCTGAGCAACTCGACGACCTGCAACGCGCCGGAACCAAGCGGCTGGCGACCGTGCTGAGCGGCGGATTGCGCTGAGTGATCTTCTCGCTGTCCCCTTCCATGCTGGAAGGGGCTTTTCTGTAGACTGGCGAGCAAAAAGCCGAGTGCGGTGATTCGTCTAGAATGGGACGGGACTTCACCCAGCGCTTCATGAAAATGTGAGCTGGTTCCAGGGTTGTAAGTTGGCCCTGAGCGTGGTCGAGGTGAGAAGGGGGCCATGTTTCCGAAGTGTGTTCCCCACGGGTGTGGGGATGGTCCGAGCGGCCGAGAGCACGGCAGAGGCTTTCAACCGTGTTCCCCACGGGTGTGGGGATGGTCCGAGTGGCATCCGGGGCATCACGACCCACCCGGCGTGTTCCCCACGGGTGTGGGGATGGTCCGACTGGGATGACCTCGGGATGGGGCCTGATGCCGTGTTCCCCACGGGTGTGGGGATGGTCCAGATCAGGAACAGCTCACCGTCCACGGCGAGTGTTCCCCACGGGTGTGGGGATGGTCCGGGTCATCCGACCCCATCACCATGCTCTGCCCGGTGTTCCCCACGGGTGTGGGGATGGTCCGGGTGGGCGGGGTCACGGCCGGCCCTCCCTCGCGTGTTCCCCACGGGTGTGGGGATGGTCCGCCGATCTCGGCGGGGTCCATCAGGTAGGTCGCGTGTTCCCCACGGGTGTGGGGATGGTCCGGCCCAGTGGCTCTCGCAGCTCCGGGGCGCGAGGTGTTCCCCACGGGTGTGGGGATGGTCCGACCCGGCGCTCCGGGAGCGGGTCGCGCGGCGGGTGTTCCCCACGGGTGTGGGGATGGTCCGTCGCTGACCTGCCCCCAGGACACCAGCGTGAGGTGTTCCCCACGGGTGTGGGGATGGTCCGAGTGGCCTCCGCTTTCAACGGAGGCAGGTTGGGTGTTCCCCACGGGTGTGGGGATGGTCCGTTCCGGGCGGCGGCGCGGCGGCGGGCGGGCGGGTGTTCCCCACGGGTGTGGGGATGGTCCGTGGGCGTCAGCGTCGCCCGGATGACCTGGGAGGTGTTCCCCACGGGTGTGGGGATGGTCCGGGGGAGGTGATTAAACGCGAGTACGGCAACATGTGTTCCCCACGGGTGTGGGGATGGTCCGTAGTCCTCCCAGTAGCGGGCCTCCAGCGGATGGTGTTCCCCACGGGTGTGGGGATGGTCCGGTGCCTACAAGGCCCTGGAGGGCGCTGGGGCGGTGTTCCCCACGGGTGTGGGGATGGTCCGCGCTTCTTGAACTCCGGGGTGATCACCAGCAGGTGTTCCCCACGGGTGTGGGGATGGTCCGGGCACAACAGCACGGAGGCTGTGCGCCTCCGTGTGTTCCCCACGGGTGTGGGGATGGTCCGTCGTCCGTCCCGGCACCGCTGGGGCCAAGGAGGTGTTCCCCACGGGTGTGGGGATGGTCCGGCCCTCCAATTCGCGGCAGCCAACCCCGGGACGTGTTCCCCACGGGTGTGGGGATGGTCCGCGGCTTTACCCCCCCAGCAGACGGGACAGGTCGTGTTCCCCACGGGTGTGGGGATGGTCCGTATTTGGGCTCGGTCTCGGGGACGACCGTGCGGTGTTCCCCACGGGTGTGGGGATGGTCCGGCGGCTTTGGCGGCGTCCAGGGCCGAGAGCACGTGTTCCCCACGGGTGTGGGGATGGTCCGATGAGCGCGACACAGATGGGGCGCGACATCTAGTGTTCCCCACGGGTGTGGGGATGGTCCGGGTCCTCGTGGGGAGCTTTTTACCAGCAGACGGTGTTCCCCACGGGTGTGGGGATGGTCCGCCTGTCACTGTTATTTGTCAGGGGATTAACAGGTGTTCCCCACGGGTGTGGGGATGGTCCGCGCGTCGTCCCAATGGTTAGCAGTCACGAGCGGTGTTCCCCACGGGTGTGGGGATGGTCCGCGGCTCACGGAGGCCGAACAGGTCACGGAGGCGTGTTCCCCACGGGTGTGGGGATGGTCCGGTCTGAGCTAACCGGGCCGGGCCGATATCAGAGTGTTCCCCACGGGTGTGGGGATGGTCCGCCAGTTGCGGAAACGGTATGCAGAGTTCTTCAGTGTTCCCCACGGGTGTGGGGATGGTCCGCTGCTCAACAGTTGGCGCAGGCCATCTTTGCTGTGTTCCCCACGGGTGTGGGGATGGTCCGCCACAGTGTCGACTTATTGCCAGCGCCGTTAAGTGTTCCCCACGGGTGTGGGGATGGTCCGGTCCTGTTCGGCCTGCGGCAGAAGAGTTTTCGGTGTTCCCCACGGGTGTGGGGATGGTCCGTTCCGCTGACCATCTGGGCGGGTTCGTCATCAGTGTTCCCCACGGGTGTGGGGATGGTCCAGTGACCCACGGTGGGAACGGTTGGCATCCCCACGTGTTCCCCACGGGTGTGGGGATGGTCCGTTCCGCTGACCATCTGGGCGGGTTCGTCATCAGTGTTCCCCACGGGTGTGGGGATGGTCCGGCGGGAGATACAAGGATTGTCGTCGGCGCGGCGTGTTCCCCACGGGTGTGGGGATGGTCCGGTCATGCACCCCTGGACGGCCATCGGCCAGTTGTGTTCCCCACGGGTGTGGGGATGGTCCGCTTGTCGACGACGAAAAGCATGTCAAGGACGGGTGTTCCCCACGGGTGTGGGGATGGTCCGCTGGGCATCATCTCCCGCGCCCTGAAGACCCTGTGTTCCCCACGGGTGTGGGGATGGTCCGAACCACGTCGGCATCTACATCGGCAACGGGATGTGTTCCCCACGGGTGTGGGGATGGTCCGGCCTGGCTCCCCGCGGCCGACCTGCGGGGGCTGTGTTCCCCACGGGTGTGGGGATGGTCCGTGCCGCTTCATCGCGGCGAGCACGTCCGCATTGTGTTCCCCACGGGTGTGGGGATGGTCCGTCAGGCGCAGGCCCGGTAAATGACAGCCGGGAGTGTTCCCCACGGGTGTGGGGATGGTCCGGCGGCGGCCTGGTCGGCGGCCTTCCACGAGGAGTGTTCCCCACGGGTGTGGGGATGGTCCGAACGTGCGAACGCCGACCTGCTCTACCCGCATGTGTTCCCCACGGGTGTGGGGATGGTCCGGGGGTGGCCTGGCAGATCAGCGGCCACCCCCGGTGTTCCCCACGGGTGTGGGGATGGTCCGTCGCCCCGATTGAGTTTGGGGGCGCCATCATCGTGTTCCCCACGGGTGTGGGGATGGTCCGCCTCCGACCTGACAGCCCCCATCGAGGACGTGGTGTTCCCCACGGGTGTGGGGATGGTCCGGCGTCTACAGCTACGACCACCCGACCTACCCCAGTGTTCCCCACGGGTGTGGGGATGGTCCGACTTCCTGCCTCAAATCCTGGCCGAGATTGGCGTGTTCCCCACGGGTGTGGGGATGGTCCGCGGGTCCCACCGGGCCACAGGGTGAGGCTGGAGTGTTCCCCACGGGTGTGGGGATGGTCCGGCGCGGTAGGCGGCGCGGTGCCCGCCGGGCATGTGTTCCCCACGGGTGTGGGGATGGTCCGGCCATCGCCGCCAGCATCCGCGAGCGGGCCGGGTGTTCCCCACGGGTGTGGGGATGGTCCGCGAGACGACTCGGTCGTGGCGCCTCGACGGGCGTGTTCCCCACGGGTGTGGGGATGGTCCGAGGTGGCCGACCTCGGACTGCAACCCCGCGTCGTGTTCCCCACGGGTGTGGGGATGGTCCGGGTCGGGTGTCGGCGGGCATGGCCTAGAACACGTGTTCCCCACGGGTGTGGGGATGGTCCGGCGGGCGGCGGCAAGCTGTCGGCCGCGTTCGGGTGTTCCCCACGGGTGTGGGGATGGTCCGTTGGAGCAGCTCCGGGGCGAGTACACCCGGCAGTGTTCCCCACGGGTGTGGGGATGGTCCTTCGGGCAGTCCCGCGTGGGGCACAGTCTGGAGGTGTTCCCCACGGGTGTGGGGATGGTCCGACGAGATCGAGGCCGCGCCCCTCCAGCACTCGGCTCATCCACCTCCAGCGGCAGTGGGCAGCACTCCAGGCGTGGCGGGACTAGGACCGCCAGCGCCACGGCTTGGGCGCCGCCGACCCCCTGGCGTTCCGGGGTGTGCCGATCTATAGGGGCGTGGGCCGTCTCGCGCTCACGGCTGCTGGACCTCAATACGGGTGAATGAGTGGTCGTCTAGCAGTCGCACTGGCGACGGGTGCAGAGACGGAGGTGGCTGGTGCTTCCTGACCTCGCGCCTCCAAAAGGGCAGGACATCGGGCGGCAGTTCCAAGCCAGGCGAGCGCCAAGCGTTTGTTTTCGTATGCCGCTGTCCACCGATGTCACCCTGCTCAGCCGCTGGGTTACTCCACATATCCCGGCAAAGTTGTTGCACACAAAGGAGAAAATCTCCGATGCCGACCTCCTCGCCATCGCCCTGCTCCAGCAACTGCACAAGGTGCCGTATTTCAGCCGGTGGTGGCGCTTCCTCAAGCTCGAGCTCCCTTCTGAACCCCAGGCCCGCATTTGGTTTGCCCGACTCCACCGAAGGTCAACGCCAAACGAGTCGATCCGCGCTGGAAACCAGAATATGGCGCGCGTCGAATTGGCGTTCTCCGTCCTGGTGAGAGTAGAGCTGGGTTAGGGACAGGTCAAAACGATGGTGAGCTTTCGGCTCAAGGTGGCTCTGAACGTTGTGGTCCACAACCTCAAATTCCATTGACCTCAGCCCGTGACGTGCGCCCTGTCAACCCCTATTCGCGGCCACCCGGTTCCCCTCCAGCGGCACAGTCAGCGCTGTATAAAATTTAGCAGTGCCAACGCCACCACAAGTTACATATTTAGGACGACCGTAAGGTTTGTGTGACAAAAGTTTGCCTCGGTTGCTCCTACCAAAGTGAAGAGTGCTTCCCAGCATAGAATCTAGAGCTATAACGAGCACGGCCGTGAGTCATATACATTTACCCAAAAGATTATACGTTGGCGCTAAGATCGTTAATCAGCCCCTTTTGCACAACTTAAACAGCACCCGTTTCAAAGTAAATGCATCGCTCTTTAAAAATGGTGATAACTAATCCAGGCTCGACCCGCGTCTAATTCCCCGCCTCTACCTCAGGATCACGAAAGGCGCGTGAACATCGTGACTATCTCGCCCATCTCCTCTTCGTCTGCCGTACTCTGCGAGAAACTACAACACCGTACCGCTAAAGTCGCTGTATTGGGTCTAGGGTATGTCGGCACACCGTTGGCGATCCATCTAGCTCAAAGTGGATACGCTGTCACAGGATTTGATCCTCAAGTGTCGAGGGTCAATGCCATCAACGGTGGGCGGAGTCCTGTGCAGGATGTCGACAACCATGCGGTGCTTACCTTAAGGGCGGGCGGGCTGTTGCATGCCACAGCGGACAGCGAAGGTCTTGCTGAGCATGACGTGTTCATTCTCTGCGTGCCGACGCCATTGACGGATTCGAAGCAACCCGATGTCAGCTACATTGAACAGGCGGCGGACAGCCTGGTGGATCACCTGCGTCCCGGCTGTCTGGTAATTTTGGAGAGCACCACTTACCCAGGCACCACCGACGAACTGCTTCTACCAATATTGCAGCGCAGTGGGTTGACGCCGGAGGTCGATCTCTTCGTCGCATTTAGCCCTGAGCGGGTCGATCCTGGCAATGCCAGTTTCAACACGGGCAATATTCCCAAACTCGTGGGCGGTATCGGTCCAGCCAGCACCGAAATGGCCACCACCCTCTACCGGAGTTTCCTGACGCAGGTGTTCCCCGTTAGCAGTGCACGAGTGGCCGAGATGGCGAAGCTGCACGAGAACACCTTCCGGGCCATCAACATTGGCTACGTCAACGAACTGGCAGTTGTCTGCAACACGTTAGGAATTGACGTCTGGGAGGTGATAGATGCGGCGGGCACCAAGCCCTTTGGCTTCATGCCTTTCTATCCTGGCCCTGGCATCGGGGGCCACTGCATCCCGCTTGACCCCCACTACCTCGCGTGGCGTGCTCGCAAGGCTGGCTTCGTGACCCGCTTCATCGATCTCGCAGACCACGTCAACAGCCAGATGCCGAAGTACATCGTGACCCGTATCGCCGAGAGTCTGAATGAGCATGGCCGCGCCATACGTGGGAGCCGCATCCTGGCGCTTGGGGTGACCTACAAGCCGGATGTGGACGACGCGCGGGAAAGCCCAGCGCTCGACGTCATCCATGAATTGGAGCGCCGGGGGGCGCAGGTCCGCTTCGTCGACCCCTATGTACAAGCGCTCCCGCAAGATCATGGCCCCGTTCTCAATGCCCAGAAAGCAGAACTCACGGACGACACCTTCGCGTGGACGGACATGGCCCTGATACTGACCAACCACAGCTCGTTCGACTGGCCCGACATCAGTGCCCGTGTACCCCGCGTCTTTGACACCCGGGGTGCTGCTCGCAACATTGCCATGAATGTCACCTCACTGTGAATGGTGTCAGACCATCTGGACGCCAAGGCCGAGACACAGAGATCTGTACCCAAGTCCCGATGGAACCGGGCCTGGCCTGCTGAACCGAGTGTAAGTCGATCATCTTCCGGTCGAATCCTGCTTTGCTCTGCATCCACTAGCCAGAGGATAGTGATCGCTCAAGAACAGAAGATTGTTGATGCTTCTGTCACTACAGGCAAAGGGGAAGACTAATGGCGCAGCCAGGCTCCCAAATATGTCAATGCTGTGCTGATTCTCTTCTCCACTTCCCGGCGCTCACGATGGCGCAGTCCATTAGCAATCACACCAGGGCGAACGCCGTGGCGGAATACAGCCGTTTTCTGGCGAGGCTATAGCCAACTCTAGCAGCAGTTGAGCTGATAAGCCCGGCGCACAGTGGTTGAGAAGTTGGGAAATCAGAACCAATAAGTCGATTGGTTTATAAGCAGTAGCTGCGAAGTCCATGGTCGCAATCGTGCATCTGCTTGCCTACGATGTCGCCCTGATCAAGAGGATGTGCATATGACTGTTCATAACAAGATGTTGGATACGGCCCCTCTCCAGCCTGTTGGGTCGCGCCTGATGTGGCCCCTCATCGGCATTGGGGGTCTGTTCCTGGCGTACCTTGTGGCCAAGGTTGCGTTCCTGTTTCAGGCCACTTCAAGGGTCGAGCAGGTTCTGGCCCTGCTCTGGACCTATCCAGTGATGATGGCGTTTTTCCTGTTCTTCCGGTCCGTGCTCCGAGAACAGAGGGTCACTCTATGCACGGAGACTCCCAGCGTGTCGCTGGTCGTTTGCTGCTTCAACGAGGGAGAGGGCATCCGCCGGACGGTACAGAGTTGCCTGAGCCAAGGCTACGCGAACCTCCAGAAAATCATCGTTATCGATGACGGCAGCACAGACGGCATCACGCGGGATATCCTGCGCGAGGTTGAGGCCGAGTACGGTTCCGCCGTCGAGGTTCTCTACAAAGAGAAGAATCAGGGCAAGCGCCACGGCATGTACGACGGCTACCACAAGGTGGATACGGAGTACGTGATTTTCGTTGACAGCGATACGGTCCTGGGGCCGAACTTCGTTCATTGGATGCTCACCTCTGCTTCCCAGCCGGGCGTGGGCGGTGCGGTCGCCAACATCAAGATTTCGTCGCCCGACACGCTGCTCATCCGGCTCCAGAAGGCCATCTATGCCCGTGGGATCAACTTCCAGCGCCGTGCCGAGTCCTCCATCGGAGCAGTGAGCTGCCTGTCCGGCTGTGGGGCGATCTACCGCAAGGAGGCATTGGATAAGGTTATGGCGGGCTGGCCGGAAGAGTCATTCTGGGGCAAGCCGGTAGGGTTCGGGGACGACCGCTCCCTCACCAACCGCGTGCTGCTTCAGGGCTACCGCACCGTCTATCAGCCCAACGCCACGGTATACACAGATGCGCCCCAGACGTTCCAGCGCCTGATGAAGCAGCAGATCAGGTGGAAGAAGGGTTGGTTCATCAACTCGCTGAAGGTGTTGCTGCCATTCATCCGTCTGCGCCCTGGCGTCGCCCTGATGCTCCAGATTCCCTACATCCTGTCGGCAGTTCTCACGCCATTTATCGTGCTGCACGTGCTGTACAACAGCCTCACGACTGGCACCTGGCCGACCTACTGGGTGGGGTCCATGTTGCTGCTGACGACGGCGATGTACGCCTGTACGAAGGTGGGAGCGCAAGACGCCGAAGTGCGAGAGGCGGGCTTTCTAGACTTCATCGGCTCAGCCCTCTTCACCATAGGCGTGCTGAGCATGTTGATCGTGCCAGCGCTCGCGCAGATTCAGAAGCGCGGGTGGGGTACGCGGTAATGGTGATGGTCATGCTGATGGCTGCGACAAGTACAGGAGTAGGAGTGGCCGTCAAGGTTCCTGACCCTATTCGTGATCGTCAGTACATCTACTGCGTCGACCGACACGAACGCTCAAGCGGGACCATTCAGATCACATTCCGCACAGAACGGATTAACTTATTCCAAATTCGTATTCGAGATTACGAGGCCAACAGTAATGGTCAGCAACTACTGAACCTGCCACAGTTCCGGAATAGTGTGGCAACTTACCTGGCCTCAGACCGCCCAGTGATGGCATGGCGTATCAAATCAGCGCTGACAGCGTGGAAAGCTTGGTCGAGTGATTCCAAGTACTACACAGTGACGCTGAAGGGCGTCAACTACATCTGCGCTGTGAACCTCAGTCCATAGAAGTCCTCCGGAAAATGGTCACGGTAGAGGGGCGGGGTCGGCTGGCACATGGGGCCCCCGCTCCTCCTTTACCTACGGCGCAACAGGTCTTCAGCACCTGCTGAGCTTCGTACAGCTCGCCTGCATCCTCATCCTGCTGCGTCAAATTTCCGGATGACCTCTAAACGCCGTTTAGAGCTGGGTGAGGTTATGAGCGAGGACGGCCAGGACGACACGCAGGCGAAGTGAGGCGAGCGTCTTCATCTGAACGGAGCGAATTTGGGCCTCAACAAGTTGTGAGAAGACGGTTTCAATTCGCTTCCGTAACTTCGGGTGGCGGTCTGACCGCCACCCGGTGTCGTACCGGGAGTTTTTCTTGGGTGGAAACACGTAGCCCAGGCAGCGATACCCCTTATCCCCGATGATCTTTGGTCCGCCGAACTCCGGCCATCTGCGGTTCAGCTCGTAGCTCACCGTGGTGTCGTGAAGGTTGGCGGGTCTCAGCAGATACTGGACGATTTCACCAGCCGGCGTCACCCAGGCGTGCAGCTTGTATCCGTAGACGTCCCCTGCGTCCCAAAGCCCCACCTGGCGCCAGGAAACGCGCAGCGTTTCCCCCACTTGGGTCGGCAGACAGGCAGTGGCATAGAATCGATGATCACCTTGACACACCGTTTGGAAGGGCTGACGATCGCTTCAAGGCGGTCAAGGAGACGGAGGCCACGAGTGTAAGCCTGGGTGTACGAGGGGAGACCGCTCCGGCCTCCCCTCAGCATCTGCCACCAAATCGACGGAAATGGATGCTTGAAGACGAGACGGCTGAGCAGCAAGGCCACCAACAGCGCATCGCTGAGTTTCTGTGTTTGCAGCGCTTGTGATCGCTGAAATGCCGTTTGGCCCAGCGATAAAGCTGACGGATGACGGTTCGCCGACCTAAACTGTGGTGGAGACGGTATCTAGCCATACCGCCTCTATTTTTTCTCGTCTACGTGCTGCTTGAAGCCGCTTCAAGCAGGCCCTAAACGGCGTCTCTAAATCTGCATTCCCCCACCAAACATTTTGGTCCTTTGGGAGCCGTCTACAGGTAGCTGTAAAGCGTTTCCCGGCTGATGCCCAGTTCTCGCGCCGGGACAGCTTTCCTCTCCCCCTCCCCCACTTGGACGCGTGTGCGGAGATCCTCAAGCTGAGCGGGCTTGAGCGACTCTTGCGGCCTCAGTAAGCTCTTTTCTTCTTGGCGGCCTCGATGCCCTCGCGCTGGTGCTCCTTCAGCAGTTGCCGCTCAAATTCGGCAAAAGCCCCCATGACGGACGGCAGCAACCGCGCCATCGTGGCGTCTATCGACTTGAGCGCTTTCGAGTTGTCGGTCGGTGTTCTGGTCGAGGCTGCTGACGCGGATGTTCCCAAGCCGTTGCCCAGTGTCCACGCCGTCAGTAGGTCAGGTTGAAGTCTATGACCATCCAGAGTCTGTTCCAGCAAAGAACAGAATCGACCCTATCCTGACGCCTTTTCCGCCACCATCCTGACCTCAGGCTGAGGGTGCCCCAGATGGACAGGGTGGGCCGCCAGCGTGGCAAGATCTGGCGTCCCAGGTCATCTGGGACTGGTCATTGAACTGCCCAGCGGGAGCCAGACAGCTTGGCTCTTGCGGTCTTTACAGGAGCTGAACACAGCCCCGGTAGCTTCGGGCCATGAAGCTTCCGCCGCGCCTGCTCCCATTTGCCGTCCTGACCCTGATCAGTGGCCCGGCCCTCGCCCAGATGGACCACAGCATGCACGGCCAACCGGCCATCAACAGGGCCTCAGCCCCGCACGCCATGACCGATATGGACGTTCTCGCGCCCCTGAGCGGGAAAGCTTTTGACCGCGCCTATCTCAGCATGATGATCGGGCACCACCAAGGGGCGGTCGAGATGGCCCGCGCTGTGCAGGGACGGGTGAAGGACGCTCAGGTCAAGACCTGGGTGGCGAACGTCATTCGGGACCAGACCGGCGAGATCCGGGATATGACCGCCTGGCTGAAGCCCCTGGGTGGACTCGACATCAAGATGCGCGGGATGATGGCCACCGGCATGAAGGGCATGATCACGCCGCTGAAGACCGCCAAGGAACCGGACCGGGCTTTTGTCCAGGGCATGCTGCCCCACCACGCGTCCGCGCTCGACATGGCCAACCTTGCCCTCCAGAAAAGCAGTGACGCCCGCGTGCTGAAGCTCTCGCGCGACATCATCAAGGCGCAGGCCGATGAGATGTACGCCTTCAAGCTGTGGCTGGCCAAGCGCGGTTGAGTGAGGGTGCTCCGGCGGCCCTGCAACTCTGGCGGGTCCGCCCCCTACGGTCCTGGCCGGAGGAAGGGAGCCAGGGCCTCTACCCTGAAAGGCAGCCATGGCCCGCATCCTGATCGTCGACGACGACCCCGCCATCCTGGACATCCTGGGCACGTACCTGAGACGGGAGGGGCACACCGTGCTGGAAGCGCAGGATGGCGGCGCCGGACGGGAGAGGTTGGCGGCGGCGGACCTCGCCATCCTTGACTGGATGCTCCCCGGAATCACCGGATTGGATCTGGCCCGCGAGCAGCGCCGGGCGCACCCGGAGTTCCCGATCCTGCTGCTCACCGCGCGGGGCGAGGAGGAAGACAAGCTCCGTGGCCTGGCGGTTGGGGCCGACGATTATGTCACCAAACCCTTCTCGCCCCGGGAGGTCGTCGCGCGGGTCCGGGCGTTGCTGCGGCGCGCCCACCTGCACGACCAAGTGTCGGCGGGCGGCCTGCACCTTGACGAGCGGACACGCACAGCCACCCTGGACGGGGAGGGCCTCAGCCTCACGCGGCTGGAGTTCGATCTGCTGCTGACTCTGGCCCGCCATCCTGGCTTCGTGTGGTCGCGCGACCAGCTGCTGGAACGGGTCTGGGGACCGGACTTTCCCGGCGTGGAGCGGGTGGTCGACGTGCATATGGCGGGCCTGCGCAGGAAGCTGGGAGAAAACCCCGAGCAGCCACGCTTTATCGAGACGCTGCGTGGCTTGGGTTACCGCTTCCGGGAGGAAGTGTGAGGCTCTTTCCCCGGCTCTTCCTGGGGCATCTGCTGGTGGTTCTGGTGGCCCTGGGCGCCCTGCTGCTGGTCGCGGAGGTGACCGCACCGAGCTTCTACCGCCACCACGTCGAGCAGATGGTCGCGCTGCTGGGGCCGGAGGGCCGGGAGTTGCGGCCTGACCTGGAACGCGGCATGCGCCAGACCCTGAACCGGGCGCTGCTGGCTGCCCTGCCCTTCGCGGTGGTGGGCGCGGCGCTGACCTCCTGGCTGACCTCCCAGCGCATTGTGCGCTCGGTCCGACTGCTGGGTGAGGGAAGCCGCGACCTGGCAGGCGGACACTACCGCCGTCGCCTGCCAGAGACAGGGCGCGACGAACTCACCGACCTCGCGCACAACTTCAACGTGATGGCGGGGTCGCTGGAACGGGTCGAGCAGGACCGGGTGGCGTTGATCGGTGACGTGGGGCACGAGCTGCGCACGCCGCTGGCTGCGCTACGCGGGTACACCGAGGCCATCACGGACGGCGTGATGCCCCCCGAACAGGCCGCGCTCGCCATCCGGCGGGAGGTGCGGGCGATGGAGCGCCTCGCCAGTGATCTCAGTCTGGTCTCGCGGGTCGAGGCCGGGCGGGTCGAGCTGCATCCCACGGCATTTGGCGCTTCCCAGCTTCTGACGGCGGCGCTGGAACGCTTCGGGGACGCCTACGCCGAGTGCGGCGTGACGTTGACCGTGCAAGCCGGGCCAGACGCTCTGGAGGTTCGGGCCGACTTCGAGCGGTCGCTGCAGGTGCTCTCCAACCTGCTCTCCAATGCCCTACGCCACACACCCCAGGGAGGTCAGGTCACGCTGGGAGCCGAGGCTGCTGGTGTCCAAGTGAGCTTCACGGTGCAGGACACCGGACACGGCATCCCACAGGAGCATCTCGCGCGCATCTTCGAGCGCTTTTACCGGGTGGACCCCGCCCGAACACGGGGAGACGGGAGCGGCGTGGGGCTGACCATTGCCCGGGGGCTCGCCCAACAGATGGGCGGGGAAATAGGGGTGACCTCGGACCGGGCGGGGACCCGCTTTACCTTGTGGCTGCCACGGGGGGTGCAGGTATTTCCACAACCCTGAAGCTTTACGTGGGCTGGACACGTCACGCCTACAGTGGCGGGATGGACAGGGGACGCCTATGACGACGCAGGACCACGGCAGGCATCACGGCCACCACAGACCAGGGGCTGTCCTTGAGGTGGCCTTGCGCAACTGCCACGACGCTTCAGAGTTCGCAGACCTGGAGCGCAGCCTCGCACGAATTAGCGGCGTGACCTCGGTGCATGTCGACCGGACGCGCGCGGTCGCGCATCTGGGGTACGATCCGGGCCGCGTGACTGAGGCGGAGCTTCGTCACCACCTGCATGGGGCCGGATACGACTGTGTTTGCCAGGATTGTGCGCCGTCTGTCTCGCAGCCCGGTCACCCGAGCGTCGGTCATGAGCATCAGGTGCCCGACCCCGCTGCGGTGAGCCACGCCGCCGCCCCTGCGACCCACGATTTGCACGCTGCGGGCGAACACGGCCTCCACGCGGGCACGGGCCACGTCGGGCGGGACGCACACGCCGACATGGGCCATGACGAGCACGCGGGGCACGGCGCGGACATGGTGAATGACATGCTGCGCCGCTTCGTGGTGTCACTGCTGCTGACCCTCCCCATCGTCCTGTACTCCCCGATTGGCGAGCTGCTGGGGTTCACTGCGGCGCCGCCCTTCGGCCTCTCGATGGCCTGGTTTGGCCTGATCCTGTCCACGCCCGTCGTGTGGTGGGGGGGATGGCCGTTCATCTCCGCCGCCTGGCGTGCCCTGAAGCGGCGCGAGGCGAACATGATGACCCTGATCGCTACCGGCATCCTGGTCTCCTACGTCTACTCGGTCTGGGCCACCCTCTTCCTGCGGACGGACGAGGTGTTCTTCGAGGCGGCCGCGATGCTCACGACCTTCTCGCTGGCCGGGCACTGGCTGGAGATGCGCTCACGCTTCGCTACGGGGAGAGCGGTGGAGGCCTTGTTGAAGCTGGCCCCGGCCACGGCCCGCGCCGTGCGGAACGGCCAGGAAGTTGAGATTCCGCTGGAGCAGGTCGTGGTGGGCGACGAACTCGTGGTGCGCCCCGGCGACCGGGTACCGGTGGACGGCGAGGTACTCACGGGAAGCAGCTACGTGGATGAGTCGATGATCACCGGCGAGCCGATTCCAGCCGCAAAGACGCCCGGCGTCCGGGTGACCGGCGGCACGGTGAACCAGAACGGGGCATTCACCTTCCGCGCGACCGCTGTCGGCGCGGACACGGCCCTCTCGCGCATCGTGCAGATGGTGCAAAACGCGCAGGCCAGCAAGGCCCCGGCGCAGCGCCTGGCCGACACGGCGGGCAAGTATCTGGTGTTCGTGGCCCTGGGCAGCGGGCTGATCGCCTTTCTGGTTTGGTCTCTCCTGGGGGCAGGCACCGTGTTCGCTCTCACCGCCGCTGTCTCGACCATCGTCATCGCCTGCCCGGACGCGCTGGCCCTCGCCACGCCGACCGCCATCACCGTGGGGGTTGGGAAGGGAGCGCGGGAAGGCGTGCTGTTCAAAAATGCTGCGGCGCTCGAAGCGACCGCTGGGGTGGACACCGTGATCTTCGACAAGACCGGGACGCTCACCGAGGGCACACCCGCCCTGACCGACCTGGTCACCGCCCCTGGAGTCAGCGAAGCAGACCTGCTGCACCTGGCGGCCTCGGCGGATCAACCCTCACAGCACCCGTTGGCCGAGGCCATCGTCAGGGGGGCACAGGCGCGCGGCGTCACGGTCCTGCGACCTGAAGCCTTCGGCAGCATCCCCGGACACGGCGTGCACGCGACCGTGCAGGGCCGCCGGGTCTTGATCGGCAACCGCAGGCTGATGGACCGGGAAGGCGTGGAGGTAGGTGTCCTTCCGGACGAGGTAGACCGGCTGGCGGCGGATGGCAAGACCGCGATGTACGTGGCGGCGGATGGGCAGGCGCTGGGCGTGGTGGCGGTAGCGGATACCATCCGCGAGTCGGCGAGGGTGGCGGTGCAGGCCCTCCATGCCGCTGGCGTCCAGACAGTGATGTTGACGGGTGACAACCGGCACACGGCGGAAGCGGTCGCCCGTCAGCTGGGGATGGACACGGTGATCGCGGACGTGCTGCCTGAACAGAAGGCCGCAAAGGTTCAGGAGCTCCAGGCACAGGGCCGCAAGGTGGCGATGGTGGGCGACGGTGTGAATGACGCGCCCGCGCTCGCGCAGGCCGAGGTGGGCATCGCCATTGGGGCAGGTACTGATGTAGCCGTCGAAACAGCCGACGTGGTGTTGGTCAAGAGCGACCCGGCGAGCGTGGCCGTCGGCATCGCCCTGGCGCGTCATGTCCGCGGCAAGATCAAGCAGAACCTCTTCTGGGCCGCAATTTATAACTTGCTGGCCATTCCCTTCGCGGCGGGGGTGCTGTATCCAAGCTACGGCATCCTGCTGCGCCCCGAGTGGGCCGCGCTGCTGATGAGCGCCAGCACCTTGATCGTGACGCTGAACGCCCTGTCGCTGAATTGGTTGCGCTTCGGCCACCCAACAGTCACCGGGAACTGAGCATCGCCAAAGGAGCGCCCCCGCCCATAGGGTTATAGGGTTGGGTGGACTTGCGGGTCAGGCGCTCAGCGCAGCCGGAGGGTGATGACGCAGATGTCACCCCTGCCCAACATCGACCTGCCTGAGGTGCTGCTGGAAGAGCACGCCCGAACAGGATTTCCAGGCGCTTTCACCCGCATGAGCGAGGGGGAACACCCGCATGGGGGACCTGACGACGAGCCTGTGCGCCGTGCTCGTGGCTCAGGCGGGCAACATCGGCCTGAAAGCCGTCGCGCGCCCCCACATCCCGGCGCTGACCCTCTCCCGCCTGTCGTGGGTGCAGCAGCGCTCTCTGCGGAACGAGACCACCGTGACCGCCAACGCCCGCTTGGTGGAGGCCCAATCACGGATTCCCCTCGTCCAAGCTTGGGGTGGTGGGGAGGTCGCCTCTGTGGACGGGTTGCGCTTCGTCGTTCCGGTCAAGACCATCAACGCGCGTCCGAACAGCAAATATTTCGGGGCCGAGCGCGGCACCACCTACTACAACTTCAGCTCGGACCAGTTCACAGGTTTCCATGGCATCACCGTGCCGGGCACGCTGCGCGACTCGCTGTTGATTCTGGCAGGCAAAGACCCACCTCGACCCCCGCGAGATCATGAGCGACACGGTCTTCGGTTTGTTCTATCTGCTGGGGTACCACTTCAGCCCCCGGCTGGCGGACCTGGCCGACTTGCGATACTGGCGACTCGGTCGCGAGGCAGACTACGGCGTCGAGCAGGTGGCTGTCGCCCGCGCTCGCGCTCGGTGCCCTCCGGCCGTTCGCCGACCCCGGCCAGGAGTGCCAGGGCGAGGGCCTGAAGGCTTGGCGTTGGTTTTCCCGCGCTGCTGGCGTCACCCCATCTACGTGTTGTAGCCACAACCACCCAAAAACAGCCGTCAAGCACAGGCAAGGCTGTTCGCCACTTCAGGCCGCTTTGGCCCGGCGGTTCAACCATGCGGAGACCACCCCCCCCAAGGCCCCCAACACGGCGAGCTTCGGCGTCGTCATGAGCGTCACCAACAGCAGGCCGCCCCCGGCACTCGTAAGCCACATCAACGCAGGATGCACACGTCCCAGGCTCGCCGAGAGCGGCGCCACGGTGAACCCGAAAACCACGGCGACGGGCAGTCCCACTGCCAGTCCCAACGCGACCATGCCGGTCCAGGCGAAGGGTACGTCCGGCAGCGCAGCGTCCGGGTCGGTCGCCAGCCAGTACAGGCACAGCAGGGTCGCGCAGACGGTCACCACCAGGACGGCGGCCACCGCGGCACGCAGCACCTGATTCAGGAGAAAGCGGGTGGCAGACGGCAGGGTGGCAAGGAGCGCCATCAGGACCGCCGGGGGCCACAAGCTGGCGCCGTTGCCCCCGGTATCCGGGAAACGACCTGACCGTCCGACGCCCGCATGACCAGCAGGGTGTATTCGGCGCGTGGCGGCAGGAAGCTGTGAGCTGCCTTCAGGTCTCCCGGCCGCGGATGGGCGACGCTCAGGGCGAGGTGGCCGGAATCTCCGAGCCAGCACGCACCGTCCACGACGCTGCTCCGTCCCGGCGGGGGCGTGACCACCCTCAACTCCCTCCGGGTCTTCGCCTTCAAGTCGGCCACGTAGGCCAGCACCGGCGTCTCCCGGTTGCTGACATGACGGGTGAGCAAGATCAGCAGCTTCTGCCCGTCTGGCGAGGGCAGGAGGTCCAGGGCGCTGCCGGAAAAGGTGCCCAGCCAGCCCAGGGCCCGCACCCGCACTTCGCCCACATCGACCTCGAAGACCGCCGCCGTGGTCGTTCCGCCGCTGCCGACCCCCCAGCCCGCGTTGGAGGCGAAGTACACCCGTTTCCCGTCCCGGGTCACCTGCGGGGGCGTCACCACCCAACTCACGTCGTCCGCCTGTGCCTGGGGGTCAAGGTCGGCCAGGAAGCGGCGTATGGCGGATTGTGGGGCCGATTTCAGCGCCCTCAGCAGGTTCTGAGGCTGGCTCCGGGTGAAGACCTCGGTGCCGGGCCTGGCACCAGGGCCGTACAGCAGGACACCCGGCTCGTCCGGAGACTGAACGCTGCCCAGGGTGGCCGTCACCTCACCGTCCAGTGAGGTGGTCTGATAGAAGGGCGTCTGGTTGGGAATGAAGCTCTGGCGCCGCACGAGGTTCCAGGCCACGGTGCCCTGATCGGTTCCGGCAATCAGGTTCTGCCCGTTGCCCTCCCACCTCAGCCAGCGGGCCTGGACAGAGCGGAGATGGGGGGCCGGGACAAGCGTACTGAGCGGGACGGAGGTGGTGTAGGGAGCCTTGCTCAGCCAGGGGGTCAGGGCGGGGGTACGGTCCGCGTGGACGTTGACTCCGGCGGACCCCGTCATGAAGGCGATGGAGCCGGAGGCAGGCGAGACGTCCAGCAGCACGGTGCCCTGGGAATGGGGCAGCTTGCGCGCGGGTTGGCCGGGATTCGTCTGAACCCAGGCCGAGCCTCCCCGCAGGTAGGCGAGGGTTCCTGAGGGGGCGGGCGCGCTGAAACCGAGACCGAGCACGGCCAGCGTGAGGATGGAGAAGGCATTCATGCGGGCAGTGTGCCCGGCGCAGGATGATGCGGGGATGACGGACTCCACGGCCAAACGCGGACCACCCCTCCGGTGGTCCGCGTCGCCCGGAAGGCTGGCGCTCAGGCGAGGGAAGCCAGGTCCGTCGCCTGCCTGTCCGCGTGGGGAGCGGCCGTGATCAGCGTGAGGCCCAGCAGCCCCCAGGCCAGGATGGTGTGCGCCTCGAACAGGTAGGGCACCTCCACCCCCAGCGCGCCCTGGATCACCATGATCGGGATGAAGGCGCCCATGAACAGCGGCACGAAGCGCGTCCAGCCCTTGAGCTGCCGGGCAAAGACGGCGGCGATGCCCGCGACCAGGGTCAGGAGCATGCTCAGCGGCCAGGCGACGTCGGTCACCAGGTAGAGGGGGTTTCCGGTCGGCACCTTCAGCAGGTCCATCGCCGTTTGCAAGGTCGCCAGGGTCACGGTGACCGCGAGGACGTTGAGCAGCCAACGTCCCGCCTTGCCCGTTCCGGTGGCGCGCAGATGGCGCAGCCCCAGCACGCCGCACAGCCAGCCCACCGAGAACAGGCCGTACAGCAGTGCGCCGAGGGGGTCGGTGTTCTCGTTGGCGACCTGCTGGAAGCCGTGGCGGGCCGCCTCCAGGGTCATGGCGGGAGCGGTGAGCAGGGTGACGAGGCCGAAGGTCCGCAGGGTCTGTGCGTTCATGGTGTTCCTCCTGTGGGCGGGGCAACTTGCCCGCGCCTCTGAACTGGGGGCACCGTACGGGGGGGAGGATGATGGGCGGATGGCGCCCTGGGCCACGAGCGAACGTTGCGGGGTGCAGCGCAGGCCTAACCCTGCGCCGCGGGGGGGGCGGCCAGGGTTCTGAACCTGAACGGGCTGGTCGGTCACAGGCCTCCCCGAACCGGCCATCATCCGCCCATCATCGCGTCCTGCCTAGATTGGTCACTGTCCAGGCTCAGGGCAATTCACCGGCCCTAAGGACCACGTCAGGCACGTTCCGATGCATTGACGCCCCTGTTCCACGTTCGCGCCCCGTTCTCAAAGGAGTCACCGATGACCAGCCCCACGTCCCAGGCCTTCACGGTTCGTCCCCTCACGCCGCATGAACACCCGGCGGTGGCCCGCATCCTGACCGAGACGCACCCCCACGACCCCATGAGCGTGCAGGATCTTGAGCGGCTGCTGGAAGACCAGGCGCGCTGGGGCTACCGACATGAGGCGCTCGTGGCCGTCCGGAACCCAGGAACCAGCAACGCAGACCGACCGGTGGATGACACGGTGCTGGGCACGGCCCTCTACTTCCAGAATCCGGGGGCCTACCATCCGCACCGCTACGCCCTGCACCTGGCGGTGGGTCCTCAGCATCAGGGCCAGGGCATCGGCGCGGCACTGTGGCGTGAGCTCCTCGCCCGACTGGGCGCCCTCGGGGCTGAGTCGGCCCGCATCCACGCCCGCGAGGACCACCCCGTCGCGCCCGGTTTCCTGGCCCGCCGAGGGGGCGTGCCCGACCACTGGGCCTTTCCCAGCACGCTGGACGTCCCGTCGTTCGACCCGGCACCGTACGCGGCCCTGTTCGCCAACCTTGAGCGGCAGGGCGTCCGGCTGACCACGCTCGCGGCGCTGCGGGCGCAGCACACCCCACACCTCAACGCCCGGCTGTGCGCGCTGATGAACGAGATCCGCACCGACGTGCCCCGGCCGGAACCCGCCCTGCCCTTGACCCAGCAGCTTTTCGACGAGGCGATCCTGGGCGACTTTGGCCTGCTGCCCGACGGGTACGTGGTGGCCGAGCAGGGCGGCACCTTCATCGGACAGAGCACGCTGTTTACCAACGGCGAGGGCGAGGCTCTGTTCACCGGCCTGACGGGCGTGGCGCGTCCCTGGCGGGGCCGGGGTCTTGCCACCGCCATGAAAGTGCGGGTGATTGAGCTCGCCCGCACCCTCGGCGCGGCGCAGATCGTGACCGACAACGCCAGTGACAACGCCGCCATGCTGGCCGTCAACGAACGGCTGGGCTTCGCGCGGCAACCGGCGACGGCCAGTTACCTGGTGCGTTTTCGTTAAATTGGCTTGGCCTCCTTACCCCCACTGGAGCGCGGGCGGCCGGGCCGCCTTGACTCACAGCGCGCTCCAATGTCGGTCCGGCAAGCCGTGCCGCTCGCGCAGCACCCGCGCGGCCTCCCGGTGGGGCCCACCGGCCTCCTGGCCGCGCCGCAGCGCCCACAGGTCGTGCAACCGCGCCTCCCAGGCCACGTTCGGCGCGTCCCGAAGTTGGCTCTCGGCCTCGGCGAGGGGGGCGTCCGCGTCCGCGTTCCGGCCCAGGGCCAGCAGGATCGCGGCCTCTTCCAGGGCACGCAGCGCGGCGAGATGGACAGGAAAGGCACGCCCGTCGCGCACGCGCCGCATCTCGGCCCAGGCGTCGTCCGGTCGACCAGCGAGACGCAGGGTCTTGGCGTGCAGCACCGGGAAGGCGTCCAGCAGCGCGTTGTGTTCGGAGGTGTGGTCGCGCCGCGCCTGTTCGTACAGCGCCTGGGCGAGCCCGAGGTCCCCACCTGACTGCGCGACGACGATCTGCGCGTTCAGCAGCGCGACGCGCTCGCCGTGGTTGGCGTCAAGGCGGCCCAGGTGCGCCGCGCCGCGCGTGGTGGCCTGCCGGGCGGCGTCCACCTCCCCGAGTTCGCACAGCACCCGCGCGAGCTTGGCGAGGCTCGACCCGGCGCGCAGCAGGTCGCCCCGGCGCAGGTGCAGGGCCTCGGCCCGCTCCAGGTGCAGGCTCGCTTCCCGGGGCGCGGTGGCACTCAGCGCCAGCCCCAGCCCCTCCTGGGCCTTGGCCTGCCACTCCAGGGCCTGCGCCTGCTTGCCCAGCTCATCCAGGCGGCGCAGGTGGGTCAGCGTCTCCTCGCGCTGCCCGCGCAGATACGCCACGAGCGCGAGGCCCTCAGTGAGCTGGGCCTCGACCAGCCACGCCTCCCGGCCCTCCTCAGCCGCACGCAGGGCCAGGAGGCCCGCGCGCACCACCGGCCCGATGCGGGCCACGTCCATCGTCCCCTCCAGTCCCCGGTACTCCTGCATGTGGGCGGTCGCCCGCTCCAGCGGCGTGACCGCCCGCTCGTGCAGCGCCCGCACGGCGTCCGCGTGCCGGGGGTCGTCCATGTTCGCCAGCACCTCGGCACGCAGCGCGAGGGCCCCGAAGGCGGCGGCGCGGTCGACCGGGGCGAAGTGCTCGGCCGCCTGGGCGAAGAAGTCGGCCGCCTCACGCTGCCGCGCGGCCTGCCACGCGGCGTGCCCGGCCTTCAGGAACCACGGGGCGGCCTGCGCGGCGTCCCCGCCCAGCATCCAGTGATCCGCCACCCGGGCGGGCGCCCGCCCGGCCGCGCCGAGGGTGCGGGCTGCGGCGCGGTGCAGCAAGCGGCGCACCCCCTCGGGCATGTCGGCGCGCAGGGTTTCGGCCAGCAGGTCGTGGCCGAATCGCTCGCCGACCATCACCTGCGCGGCTTCCAGTTCCTCCCAGGCGGCGGCCACGTCGAGCAGGGGGGCCCGCAGGGTATCGGCCACCAGCTCGAGGTCGAAATCGCTGGCCAGGATCGCTGCGGCGCGGGCGGCCTGGAGGGCGGACGTCGAGAGGCCAGACAAACGCCGGGCGATGATGCCCGATACCCGCCCAGACACCGGGAATGGGCTGTCCCCGGTGCGGTGGCCGCTCTCGATCATGTGTTTGATGGTTTCGAGCACGAACAGCGGAGTGCCGCCCGCGAAGCGCGCGAGCTGTGGGGCGACCTCCACGAGGCCCGGCACCTCCAGGGAGGCGATCAGCGCCTCCGCGTCTGCGGCGGGCAGCGGCTCAAGGTCAATCCATTCGGCCTGCCCCGCCGCCACGTAACCCTCGAACATCGCCCGGTATTCGGCCGAGAGTTCGTCGCCGCGCAGCGTGCACACGATCCACGGCAGCCCACCGGGCCGACCCAGGGGAAAGTGTTCGGACAGCAGCGCAAAGCCCGCGTCGCGCGACGCGGCGTCGGTAAAGTGCGTGTCCTCGTAAGCCACGGCCACCACCTGGCGCATCGCCAGGCCGTAGACGAGGTGAATCGCGGCCACCACCTGCTCGGGCGGCGCCGGGTGGGGCGGCGGCTCCAGCAGCTCCGGCACCAGGGGGTACAGCGCCTGCCTCGCCCAGGGGGGCAGCGCCTCCAAGTCCCTCGGTTCGCCCAGCGTGCGGCGCACCATGCGCGCGGTCGCCGCATACGGGGACTGGGCGTCGCCGGGCCGGGCCTCCAGCCACAGCGCCGTCCCCTTGGAAGCCAGAAAGTCCTGCATCAGCCGCGTTTTCCCGGTGCCCGCCGGCCCCACGAGCAGGATGCACTGTCCGCGTTCCCAGGCCTGCTCCATGCGGGCCCACTCGCGCTCACGGCCCACCAGCACAGGCGGACGCAGCACCGAGAGCGGGATCGTGGGCATCTTGGGCACAGACGGTGCCTCCACCGCTCCCCGGTCGATCAGGCGGGCCAGTTCCCGAGTTTCGGGCAGCGGTTCCACGCCGAGGTTGCGCTCCAGCACGTCCCGGCAGCGGTGGTAGGCCTTCAGGGCCGCCGGACGGTCCCCGGCCAGATACAGCAGGCGCATCAGGCGCCGGTGCGCGTCCTCAGACAGGGGATCGAGGTCGATCAGGTCGCGGGCGAGGCGAATCGCCCCCTCCAAGTCGCCCGCCTCCTCGGCGACAGTGGCGGCATGGGCCAGGCGGCCCGAGCGCGCGAGGTCCAGCCGCTCCCGCCACGCCAGCAGCCATTCGGCGAGATCAGGCTGGTCATCAAAGGCGAGGCCGTCGAGCAAGACGCCTCCGGGCACACTCTCCGGCCCGGACGCCCCCGTCCCACCCCAGGCCCCCACGTCTGATTCGAGCCCACCCCCGAGCGCGACCGCCTCCCCCGCCTGCACGAGGTCGGGATGGTGGCTTTTCGCCACCCGGCGCAGCAGATGGACGAGGTTGTTCCTGGCCGCTGCCTCCGGCGTGTCCGGCCACAGGAGTCCGGCCAGCCGCGAGCGCGACGTGGGCCCCTCCAGCGCGAGGTAGGTCAGCAGGGCGAGGGTCCGCGCCTCACACCGCACCACCTCCCCGGACGGATTCAGGAGGCGCGGTTTGCCGAAGGCCGCCAGGTGCCAGGCTGCGCTGCTCATGATTCTTTAAGATACAACAGCAGTCATTCCACAGAATTAGGGCTCCCGGCCATCCTCGCGGGGCAGGTGGGCCGGGCAGGAACGGGCTTGCATTAGGTGAAAGGTCGTGCAGTCGGAGCGTTAACGGGCGCCACGAGCAGCGCGTCTGGAGGTTGGAAAGCGCCGCCCACCCTGCCCACGGGATGACCCGCGCCCTCTCCGCATCAGCCCCACCCCAAGCAGGAGCGCGAGGCCGGGCAGGGCGAGCCAGGCCCAGACCCCGGCGGACAGGGCGGGCAACAGGGCGGCGCGTCTGCCGTTCGGCGAGTGGTAGACCGTCACCCCGTCGCCGGGCCTGTACCGCGCAGCCTGCGTCCGGGCCCACCCTTCGTCCACCGACGCGACCTCATGCGGCGCGAGGTCATGGCCCACCTGGGTCACCCCGGAGACCGTGTAGCGGTACGTGACGCGGGGCTCGAAGCGCTCGACCAAGAACCTGTTGCCGTCCGCATCCGTCTCGTGGGAGACGCGGCGCTCGACCGTCGAGGACAGGACGATGCCGGGCACGCTCTCCCAGTTCGTGCCACGGGTCAAGTCAAGCAGCGCGGGCACCAGCACTGCTCCTGTGGCAAGGCCCAGCAGCATCAGCGCCAGCCCGACCGACCTCAAGCAATCGTGGCTCATCGCGTCTCCTCCGGGCGGGACAAGGGCGCCCGTCCCTACCGGGCGCCTCGTGGGTCCAGCCAAATACCCCGCCTCAGCGGCGCGGATGCACCATGTCCACCGAGAGCGTCATGCCCGTGCCCGCTGTGTACGTGGGATGGAGCACCGCCTCGGGGCCGTACGCGCCGCCCCGCACCTTCAGCCAGATCGGCCCCTTGCCCGAGATGGAACGCGCCGTGACCTTGTACCGGCCCTGCGGCACCTCGAAGGGGAGCTGGGATTGACGCAGCTTGATCGGCTGCCCCTTCGAGCCGTCAATCAGCGGTCCTGCTGGAGTCAGGGTGAACTCCACGTCCCCCCACTCGGGCATCTCCCCGGCTTCCGACAGGCCCAGGTTGGCGTAGAACAGGGCGCCGTAGTACCCCCCGCCCGGCGACTTGCCCGTGATCTTGAGGGTGAAATTGCGGATGGCACCGTCCTTGCCCAGAAAGGGGGCGGAGTTGTCCACCTCGGGCGTGAGCGTCTGCTGCTCGCCGCCGTACTTCACCACCACGTGGGCCACGGCGGTCCACGAGTTGAGGATGGGCATCCTGGAAAGGTCGAGGTCGTAGCGGCCCTGGGCGTCGGTGGTCGTCCAGACCTCGGAACCGTCGAGCACGGTGTTGTCGGCGCCGACCCGCACACCCGCGAGAGGTTTGCCCTGCGAGTTCTTCACCACGCCAGTCATGTGGAAGGGCCGGGCCTTGGCGGGCGCCGTCCGCGTCTGACTCTGCGCGACGGCGTACGTGTGGGACGACATGGGGGTGAGGGGAATGAGCAACGAAAGGGCGAGGGTCAGGGTTCGCATGGTGTGTCCTCCTGTGGTGAAGCGAAGCTCTTTGCATGTGGCGGCGCAACAAAGCCGTGTCCCGTCACGCACTTCCGTGCGCTCAGGGGTTCTTCAGAAAAAGTTCGAGGGTCTGGCCGTAGTGGCTGTCGTGGGTGAACTCCGCCAGGACGCTCGTCGCCCCGTTCTTCTGCTGGCGCGAGCTGAGCAGGAGCTGCTGCCTCACCCCGTTCAACACCTGGGTCGCACTCACCTTGTAGCGGCCCAGGGGGATGGCCGGGACGCCTACGCCCTCCACGTACTTGCGGGTAAAGGGCGTGGTGTTCCCCGCCGCGTTCGGACCCTCGGGCGTGAAGGTGAACTCCAGGGAGCCGTAGTCGAGTTCGACGTTGGAGTGCTCGGCGTAGGTCTCCACCTTGCCGCTCGGGGCGTTGCTGGCCTTGAAGGTGAAGTTGCGGACCGCGCCCTTCGAGCCGTCAAAGGGCGTGTCGTCGTCCGGCGAGAGGCGCACCTCGAACGGCTGCCCGCCGACCTCCCCCCGCAGGTAGGCGCCCGCGTTCCAGGTGCCGGGCTGCTGGGCGAGGGGGATGCGGTAGCGGCCCTGGGCGTCGGTCTTGCCCACGGCGTTCATGTTGTAGTAGGCGGTGTGGTCGGCGAAGACCTCGACGCCCGCGATGGGGTTGCCCTTGTCGTCTCGCACCACGCCCGTCATGACGTAAGCCCCGGCGTTTGCGCCCGCCTTTCCAGCTCCAGCGGCGGTGACACGCGTGAGGCTCACCGCCGTCTGCTTGCCCCCCGGGGAGATGTTGAACCCGGTGAGGGTGCTGCCCTTCAGGGTGGCCTTGACGGTGTGCACTTCCTTCGCATACGTGTACTTGAAGGTGACGAGGTTCTTGGCGGCGTCCCAGGTGCCCTTGAAAGGAAAGTCAGTCTTGGCGAAGCGCAGGACGCCGGTGACGCTGCTCCCCTGCACGGTAAACCGGGCGTCCAGTTCGTAGAAGCCGTCGAGTTTGCCCTTCCAGGCGCCGCCGAGAGTGCTGGCGGGGGCGGCGAGGGCGGCGGACATGGGGGCGACGGGCAGCACGAGGAGGGCGAGAGACAGCAGTCGGGCGTGGGTCATGGGAGTCTCCAGTTGCGCAGAGCGGGTGCGCTTGAACTGGCCGGATGATGTCGGGGACAGGATGATGGGCGGATGACGCCTCCGGGTGACGGGAAACGCCAGTGTCAGGACCCTCCCGGCCCCGCCAGCGCGGACGTTCTGCCCGGCGCGGCTGGGGGTGTGCGGATATGACCCGCGGGACTCCCTCCTGGCCCTCGGCCACCAGATGCCGAATTCATTGAGGTTCCCGGTCATACGGAACAGCGTCGCCCCTCGACCTGCCCGTCCATCTCCTGAATTCGGCATTTTTCTGTCACTCACTCCGTTCGGGTTCGTCTGCGACTCACCACAGTTTCGTATGAGCCGTCCTCCCGCAGCGCCATCCGCTCATCATTGGCGGCCTTCTACGCTCCGGTCACTGAGGGCGGCCTATCCCCGCCGCCCTTCTCAGGAGGAACGCCATGAAAAACGCGAAGTTGCTGCTGCTCGTCCTGACTCTCACGGCCGTCCCGGTCTGTGGCGGTGCAGGTTCCGCCGTGGCGGCGCAGTCCCGGCCCTCCCCCAGCCCCACGTCCCCCGCCGCGGCTACCCCCAGCGGGACATGGAGCGGCAAACTCGATGGTTGGATTGACGCGGGGGCGACGCTCACCGTGCGGGGCGACCGGGTCACCGGCACCTTCGTCCTGGCCGAAACCCCGTATCCGCTGGAGGGCACCTGGACCGCGGCCTCGCGGCGCCTGACCTTCAGCTTCCGGCGAGCCGCCGGGACGGTCACGGTTCAGGGAACCGTCAAGGACGGCGGCTTTTCCGGGACCTACAGTCTGAACGGTGCCTCGGGGCCGGTCGCGCTGCACCGCGCCGCGAGCACGTCGAATCCTCCGGGCAACGCTGTAAAGCCCGCGCCCTACGTCATGACCGGGGTGGTGCGAAACTCGGCGGGCCAGCCCGTGCCCGCAGTGAAAGTCTTTGCCGATAACACGCTGTACCACAACATGAACGCCCTGGGCACCACCGACGCCCAGGGCCGATACCGCATTGAACTGCCACGCGAAGTTGGCACCTGGCGCCCGGGGGCCTACGTCTCCCACGAGTACGGCGGCGAAACGTGGACGCTGCGGGTCTACGCCGACGAAGAGACCGCCTTCGACGCGAGGACCGGGGCCGTGCGCGACTTCACTTGGCGGCTGACGGGCAAGACCAGTGAGGGCCTTATCGGCGGCACCGTCTGGATTCACCCCCAGTACGGCGGCGTGGACTACGACACGAACGACGTTGAACTGACGCTGACCCCGGACGGCCCGCTCGTCGACGGCAGCGTGGGCAGGGCAATCACTTGAAGGCTCGGCGAGGACTACACCCGCGAGGATGTGCCGCTGGGCCGCTATGTCCTGACTGCGAACCACATCGGCGTGGGCGGCGTGAAGAGGGCGATGCGGGTCAAGTCCAGTTACGACGGCAACAGCAGCCATTACGCGCCCTCCGTCACAGCCCTGTTTCGCAACTCTGCCAAGTACGGCGTGCTCATGGAACTCGACGTGACCCTACTGCCCTGAGTGGCCGCAGTCACCACCCCATCCTGCACCGCACCTTTTCCAGGAGGAACGCCATGAAGAACGCGAAACTGCTGCTGCTGGCCCTCGCCGTCACCACTCTCCCCGCCTGCGGGGGCGGCGCGGCTCCCGGCCAACCCGGCCCCACGCCGCCCGGTCAGGAGCAGCCCGCCCCGACCCCAAGCCCGGCGCCCGCCCCCGGCGCATACACCGTCACGGGCCGCATCCTGACCGAAGGCGGCGAGCCACTGGCGGGGGTGGAGGTCACGGCCACCCACACGGTGTCCTACACCTACGGCACGGCAAAGACCGATGCCCAGGGGAGATACCGCATCGCGCTGCCCCAGACCCTCGGCTCCTGGGACGTGGCCGCCTCCATGACCCTGACCTTCGGTGGACAGGATTTCGACCTGCGCCTGGCCCCCGAGATTGACACGCCGTTTGCCGGGGCCCAGGGCGCGGTGCGCGACTTCGTCTACCGCGCCGAGGACGCCCCCAGGGGCAAGGTGTTTGACTACATCAGTAACTCGGATGTGGAGATTGACTACGGCACCCTGGAGGTGACCTTCACGCCCGACGGCCCGAATGCGGCGAAAAGCACCGAGACGGTGACCATCAAGTATCCCTATGGCTATGGCCTGCCGGACTTGCCCCTGGGTCAGTACTACGTGACCGCCAGCCAGATGCGCGGCGGCGTGAAAGAGCAGCTGCTGATCGCCACGCGCGACAATCCCAACTTCACCCCCCGCGCCCTGGCCCGCTTCCTGCCGGACAGCCACTACGGACCCACGCTGGAACTGTTCTGGAAGAACCCCTGAGCTTTCGCGCCCCGGCCAGCCACACCTCCCCCGTGGCTGGCCGGGCCTTTTCTTCCTTATGCCCCGTCCGGCGGTCTCCGCCCACCATCCGGCCATCATCCCCCCTGCGTCACCCTGCGGCCATGAACAGAGGAGCCCATCTGCTTTCCCTCGCCGCCCTCCTCCTCGCCCCCTCCGCCCTCGCCGCCGGGTCCTGGGTGTCCCTCAGCGACCAGACCATCCTGGGTCCCGAGGCCGAGATGCGGAAACAGGTCGGCGAACTTCGCACCGACGCCTGCAAGCCCGCCGTGCGCGACTACAAGACGCCGGGCCTGCCCCCGGGCGGCGGACTCGACATTGACGCCGCGATCAAGTCGCTCGAAGACATGCTGAAGACGATGGCGCCCGGCGCTCAGGGCCGCGAGGCGGTCGAGCAGTCCCTGAAGCGGCTGCGCGAACAGAAGGAAAAGGGCACCAAGGTCCTGCCCCTTCCCGTTCGCCGCGAACAGGGCGCGATGACCTTTGAGGCGGCCATCAAGACGGCGGAGACCCTGGTGGGGGCGCCGGGCCGGAAGGCGACGGGCGGCACCTCGTCCGACGTGGCCGCGGCCCTGGCGGCGAAGAGTCCCCGGGCCGCCCTCGCCCTGCTGCTCGCCGGGCACCGCGCGAAGCCGAAGGACGCGATGACCCTGGTGAACCTCGCGGGCGTGCTGACGCTGGCGGGATTGCCGCGCGAGGCCATCGCCGTGCTCGACCGGGCGGCGGAACTGGGCGGCAAGCTGCCCGCGCCCGGCGGCGTGCCCGGAGAGGCCATCGCCCTGACGAACCGGGGGCACGCCTTCCTGGGCCTGGGACGCTGGAGCGAGGCGCAGATTCCCCTCAAGCAGGCCCTCGCGCTCGCCCCCGACCTGTCCGAGGCCCGCATGAACCTTTCCAAGGCCCTGCTGTGCTCCGGCGACGTGACCGGAGCGACGCGCGAACTGCGGACGGCCCTGCGGCGAACGGTGGCCCCCGAGAGCAGCGACCTCATCCTCACCGAGGACACGCCGGGCACGCACGGCGACGCCCTCAAGCCCCGTGAGCAGGCGTCCACCCGGCGTTCGGCGGGAACCATGTTCGACCTGTCGCGCGGCGCGACCTTCGATCTGCCGCAGCTCAAACTGCCGCGCGACCGCCGCGAGGCGATCTCGCTGCACCCCAAGTACGAGGCGCTGGAGCGTGAGGGGCGCGGAGTGCTGAACGGCTTGCAGGCCCGCGCGACCGCCGTGAATCTTTCCCAGGTGCTCGATCCCGGCGAGCGGCGCTGGTTCGAGCGGGTCAACGGCGCCATCACCACCTCGGTCTACGAGCCCGAGGTCTGGCCTGCGTACCAGTCCGCCTACGCGGCGCACTACGCCCTGAACAAGGCGTTTCGCCCCCTCGCCGACACGCGCAACGCGACCATCGAGGCAGGGATGAAGGCGTTGCCCTCGCCGCACACCTGCGAGGACGTGGACAAGGTATACGACGACGCCTACCAGACGTACATGGACGCCCTGCGCCCCTACGTGAGGGCCCAGGAGCAGGCGATGGCCCGCTTCGTGTCGGCCCGCGTGCGGTTCGAGACGGCGCTCGCCGCCAACCTCCCCGATCCGCAGGTGCGAGCGGCCAAACGCGCCGCCATCGAGGCGTCCGCCAAGTCGTCCTTTTACGGCCCCGTCGTGTACGGTGCGATCCTCATCAGCGACGTGTTTCCCCTCGTCTGCAACAAGAAGGTGCCGGACGTGCCCCTCGACCTCGCCGCGCTCCCGACCCTCGACCTGGACCCCTGCGGCGGCGCCCTGTCCAGCATGAAGCTCAAGTCCAAGGTACCCTCGGCGGCCCTGAAGGGCGCGGGGCTGGGCCTGAGCTGGTCGCTGAGCTGCAAGAAGATCGATATCGAACTCTCGACCTCGTCGCTGATGGACGCCAAGTGGCTCGGGGGCTTCGCCTCGGCCAGCCTCGATTGGAACGGCAACGCCACCCTGTTCACGGGGGTGAAGGCCGAACTCAAGCTGCCGAGCGGCGCACCCGCCACGGGTGGCCTCGGGGCGAAGGAAGGCGTGTACATCAAGTTCGGCCAAGGCGGCATTCAGGACGCCGGGATGCGCGTGGAACTCAAGGGATCGCTGGGCGCCGGACCGGACGCTTCCACCGGGCTGTGGGAGGGCAAGATCGAGCAGGAGTTCGGCGTGGCGGCGGCGGTGGCGTACTGGCGCGAACGCTGAGGGGAAGCAGGACTGGGGAGGCCCCCTGTCCCGAGGCCTCCCCAGTCCTGCCCACCATGCCGCCATCATCCCCATTTTTCTACGGTGGGCGCAGTTCAAAGGCCGCACCGGCCCACAGGAGAACCCCATGAACCAGACCGCTACCCGCCGCTTCCTTCCCCTTCTCGCCGCCCTGACGCTCGCCGGAGCCGCGCACGCCACCGTCCCCACCCGCGCCGTGCAGGGAACCACCCAACTGGACGGCGTGGCCGCAAAGTTCGGCGAAACCTTCACCCTGGGCAAACAGAGCCCGCTGAACTTCACGCTCTTGAAGGCCGAGTACAGCGTGGGCCGCGTCGTGATCGGCAACACGGTGTACTTCCCCAAGGCCGCCGAGAAGCTCCTCATCCTGCACTACACCGTCCACAACCCGCAGAAAGCGGAGGTGCGCTATTACTGGCCGGAGGTGCGCTTCACGGCGGTAGACGCCCAGGACCGCAACTCCCCCTCTGTGCAGGCGGTGGCACGTGACGGCACGGGCGAGAGCCTGGAGGTGCGGCTCAAGCCCGCCCAGAAGATCAACGTGATGACGGTGATCCGCGTCCCGGCGGCAGGCGTGGTGCCCAAGCTGATGGTCCAGCGTGAGGCCGCCCTGCTGCGCTACGACCTGCGCGGTCAGGTGACGCCCCTTGCCAGGGGGATTGCCGATCCTGCCGACACCAGCGGCGCGACGCCGCTCACCCAGGTGCCCACCGCCCCGAACACCTTCAGCCCCCTGGAACGCTTCGACGTGCGCCTCGACGAGGTGAAATTTACGGGGGAGGCGCTAGGCGGCAAAGCGCCCCCCACGGGTCAGCGGTACCTCAGCGCCGTCTTCACGATCCGCAACATGGAGCCGGGCGGCGGCCGCTACCTCTGGTCGGACTTCAAGCCGGTGCTCAAGGATGCTGACGGCGAGCGCATGGAGTACAACCAGACCATGCTCAAGGCCAGCCGCGACGAGAAGGCGGGCGGCACGCTCACGGCGGGCGAGGAAGCCCGCGTGCGTTTCTTCTTCGCCCTTCCGGCAAACGTGAACGCGCAGAGCCTCATGTTGACCGACGGCTCCGGGCGGGCCTACGTGTACGACCTGAGCGGCGTGCGCTGAGGGTGGAGCACAAAGCCCAACAGGGAGGGGGCGGCCGTCCCTCCTGATCATGACCCCAACGGAGGCGAGGAGAGCGCCTTTTTTCCTGCCATAGCCGCCACAGCGGCAGCGCCTAGGCCCACCGCTCCGCACAGCCCCGCGTGAAGGGGTGAGCGAGAGAAGCACGGCGCGGAGGCGGAGGTCGGTGGCGGGCACCGAGGGAGAGGCTTCCGAGTTCTCCGGCGACCAGCAGAGCCACCACCTTTGCGTTCTTGCTCAAAAAGGCCGTCCGGTGATGGGAAAAGCTTGGAAAAAGGGGAATGACGGGTGGAGGCTCTTCCGTCACAGCCTCTCGCACCACTGGAGAGGGCCACCCCCCAGAAGAAGCGGGGCCGGGAAAGGCATCTCCCTTCCCGGCCAGCTCCTGAACCCGCCGCTCAGTACAGCTTGTCCCCGAAGTCGCCGTACTCCTCCAGGTAGGCGTCCAGCCACGCCGTGAAGTTGGCCTTGGTATAGCCGCCCGCGAGCAGGTAGGAGGCGTCGAGGTATACCCCGTCCTCCCCCTCGTAGGCCTGGCTGTACCACTCGGCGTTCCAGTCCGCCAAGACTTTGGCGAGCCCACTCCGGTCCTTGGGGAACTCGAAGCCGTTGCTGGCCGTCACGCGGCGGCACATCCCGTCCTTGCAGCCGCTGAAGTAGAGATATACGTCGTCGCCCTTCACCTTGAGGGCAATGGAAGGCTGGGTCTTGCTGTCACCGGGACGCAGTTGTGGCTTGTACCCCCCCTCACTGAGGACCTTGACCAGGGAAGCGGGCTTGGCATCGAGCACGTCCGCGGTGGCGGCGCGGGCCGGGGTCAGGGCGGCGAGTGAGAGGGCGGCGAGGAGCAGCAGGGGGTTCTTTTTCATGCCCGCAGTGTGCCGGGGAGGGGATGATTGGAGGATGACGCAGGCCGGGCCGGAGCACGCGGGGGCCGTTCTGCCCTTGCGGGGGCGATCTAGCGGCTGACATGGAGCAGGAGCTGCTGGCGCTCGGCGTCCTGGAAGCCCACCGACGAGTACACCCGTTTGGCGACGTAGTGCTCGTCCGCCACGATCACCAGCCGCTCGGCCCCGAAGTGCGCGCGGGCATGTTCCCCGGCGAAGAAGGTCAGGGAGCCGCACAGCCCCTGCCGCCGGTACGCCGGGTCGGTGCCGACGCTCTGGTACCGCAGGAGCCCCTCGCCGTCCGAGAACACGCCCAGGTCCGCGACCAGCCGCCCGTCCAGAAAGGCCCCGTACCAGAAGCCCTGCCCCGCGCGGCACATCTCGCGCAGCCCACGCAACTGGCCCTCCTTGAAGCGGCGGTAGCGGTCCTCGTCGTAGCCGTCCTCCCGGCTGGCAATCTGGTTTCCCAGGGCCTGTGCCCACTCCTCGTCGGTGTCGGCCAGGGGGCGATACTCGGCGCGGGTGTTGGGCTGAGGCGGGGGGCGCAGCCGGGGGGCCGCCATCACGACGTTCTCCTCCAAGTGGTAGCCCGCCCGCAGGAACTGGGTCCAATCGGCCTTCCCCTCGGCCGGAACGTCCCAGCCGAACAGGCGGTGCGGGGTCTCGGGCGGCTGGCCGATGTGGCGGGCGAACAAGGTTTCCCAGTGGGGCAGGTCCCCCGGCTGCGGCGGTCGGCGAAAGATCAGCAGGTTGCCGAAGTAGTGGCTGGGGCTGTGGGGGTTGGCGACCGCGACCGCCTCGCCGAGGTCGGTGACGCGGCCCCGGGAGCGGGCAAAGATCAGGTCGGTGCGGTAGCCCAGGGAACGCAGGTGCATGGTGAGTTCTCCTTTGGGGGAAAGAATGCCAGGGTCAGGGGAGCCAGGTTGGCAGGCGAGTCACTGGGACTGCCCGGTCCGGCGCCAGATGAAGTGGCGCACCGCCCCCTGGTCCCCGGGAAAGGCCGCGCCATTGTCCGCGTGCAGCCAGGGCTCCCAAGCCTCGCCGCCGGAGGTCCGCTGCACGGAGGCGCCAGCACGCCACGTTCCCACCTCGCGGGGCCGCGTGATGCGGTGGCAGCCCCACGCGTCGGTCTTGCCGAGGGCGTTCGTGGTGGAGTAGAGGGTGTTATCCGCAAAGACCTGGACTCCGGTAAGGGGCTGTCCGGCGCTGTCCTTCACCACGCCGGGCATGACGTCGGACGTGACCCGGGCCTGGCCCTGGGGACGGCACTTGCCCGCTGGGGCCGGACGGGAGCGGCCTGGTTTCTCAGGACGGCAGTGCCCACCCGTTGCCCGCCTTCAGGGTGAGGTTGACCGAGACCCTGTCTGCGGCCCACCGGGAGAGCTGCCCGTTTGAGAGGAGCCAGGTGACTTGGACGGGACAGGCCGTGCCACCGAGGGCGAGGGTGCCGGGGACCTTTGCGCCGGACCGCTTGAGGTTGGCCGTCACGTCGATCCAATCGAACTTGCCGGTCCAGGCCCCGCTGAGCATGTCGCGCTGTGTGACCTGAGCGGCGGGTTCGACCGAGACAATCTGCCCGTCCCGGCGGAGAGGGTGGCGGTTCGCAGGTGGGTCATAGGCATTCTCCCATCAAGTGAGGTGGGTCCGTGCGCGACCATCTTGCGAATTCACCGGCGAATCAGTTCGCCATACAGGTGGTCAATGCAGTCGTCGACGCTGGCGAAGTACCGCCGATCTCCCAGCGTACCCTCCTTGATAGAAGCCCGCCAGGCGGACCCGGTCGGAAGATCCCCGGGCTCATGCCAGATGCGCAGGACATACACCCGTCCCGGAGACGGTGGGTGAGTGGCGGGGGGCACTTCGGGTTCCTGAAACATGGCAACTCCTTGCCGGGCACCGTAGCGAACCCAGGATGATGGCCCGATGGTGTGCATCCGTGCTGCGGTGCCCTGTGAGAGCAAGGAAGTTCGCCGGGGCCGTCATCGCGAAGTGTTGTGGCAAGTTGCTGAGGTGGGGTGACGCGGTGCTGAGCGGCCAGAAGCTTCCTGTATGTCGGTTTCCCGTGGTCGTCATCGGTTACGCCGTGTGGCTCTACCACCGGTTTACCCTCAGCTACCGGGATGTTGAAAAACTCCTGCCGGAACGTGGGATCTGCGTTACCCGTGAAGCCGTCCGGGCCTGTGCATCAAGTTCAGCGGGCTTTTTACTCATGGTCTGCGCCACTGAGAATCCCGGCGGGGTTCTCGGTCGCACCTTGACGTTACGGCACGTGGACGTTGGCGGTATTAAATACTGGCTGCGGCAGGCAGTGGATGAACACGAAGCTGCGCTGAACGTCTCTTTACAGGAACACCGCGATACCAAAGCTGCTACACCGTTCTTCGAGCGCCTGCTGGGGAAATACGACACGCTGGAGGCCATCTACACGGCAAAGCTGTGGAGCGATCGTGCGGCCATCCGGGAACCTTCTGTGCTCCGCGTCGTGGAGCACGTCCAAGTCGCCTCGACCACGCGCTGCAACACTCTCGTCGAGCAGTCGCACCGCTCGACCCGGCGACAAGACCGGCACCCCTGAACTTCAAGCGACGACGGACTCCGGAGTTCCTGGCCCTGCACGCCCGCGTCTCGAGCCTCCACCAGCACATACACACCACCGTGCCCGCTCCAGTCCGACGAAGCAACCAGACCGCAGCGCTTCTCCCGTGGCGAGAGGCGATGCAGCACATGGCTCGACTCTTAAGCCGTCTGCTGCGCTAAGTGGCCCCGCTGAGGTTAAGTGGCCAGAACCCCCACGGGTGTGGGGATGGTTCAACTGCCTGGCACGCTTGCCCGCATGGGCCTGACGGCAGCTCTCTGACCCCTATCTGGCCGCCGAACTGTTGCGGCGCTCGTCGGCCTGGCGGCGCTGGCTGGCGAGGTGCAGGAGAGCGCGGGCCGAGCGGGCGTCGCGCGGCCACAACGCGGTGCCCACGCTGACGCCGGGCAACTCGAGTCCAGCGTCCCGCGCCGCACTCAGGGCGCGGGCGGGCGCCTCGCGGGCCTGGCGCTCGGCCGTCTCCCGGTCGCCTTCCGGGGAGGCTGACAGCAGCAGGGCGAAGTGGACGCCGTCAAGGCGGTAGGCGCGGTCCCCGTCCGTCAGTCCACGGCCCAGCGCTTCCGCACACCGCGCCAACAGGACGTCGCCCTCGACATGACCCAGCGCTCCATTGAGAGCCGCGAAATCCGTGAACGCGCAGCGCACCAAGGCGAACGGCTCTTCCCCGGCCACCCGCGCGTCGAGATCGCGCTCGAAGGAACGGCGGCCTGGCAATCCCGTCAGGGCGTCGAAGGTCGCCTCGCGCTGGGCGGCGTCCAGCGCGGCTTTGCGGCGCACACCGGCCACCACGCAGCGGCCCACCGTTTCCAGCAGGACGCGGTCCGCAGCGGCCCAGGCCAGCGGGCGGGTCCGCACGGCGAGGAGGTGGGAGGGCTGATCGCCGGAGCTTCCCAGCGGGACCTGCGCCGCCACGCACACTCCGGCCTCCAGGAGGTCCGGCCGCGTGCGGGCGAGCGCGGCCGGGGTGTCCAGAAAATGCACGGCGTCGCCGCTGGGGTCTGTTCCGCGAGGAGACGGCTGGGTCAGCCGCTCCGCAAGTTGAGGATTCAGCCCCGGCGCCTGCCAGACGGTGCGGGTGTGCCACGTGTCGCCGTCTGTGGTGACCAGCCCGGCCCAGCCGAGGTCCGTCACGTCCGCGACGAGGGCGGCGGCGTGTTCGGCCAGCTCCTGCGGAAGCAGGTCAAGGTCGGCGAGCTCGAAGATGGCCAGCAATGTCTCGCTGTGGCGGGTCACCCGGCGAAGGTCATGCATCAGGCGGTCGCGGGCGCGGACTTCACGTTCCAGCTCGGCTGCCACCCGCCGCAGTTCCAGTTCGTCGACGGCCAGGGCCGCGAGATTCTGGAGGGCCTCGCGCTCGGCGGTGCTGGCCCCCCCACGCGGCTGCGTGTCCAGCACGCAGAGGGTCCCGATGTTGTGGCCGGACGGCGTGGTCAGGGGCGCTCCGGCGTAGAAACGGTACCCCCCCGGCGCCGTGACCAGCGGATTGTCCACGAAGCGAGGGTCCTGCTGCAGATCTGGAACCACCAGCACGCCAGGCTGCATCACGGTGTAGCTGCAAAACGACACCTGCCGGTCCAGCACCCGCAGGTCGACGCCCACGCACGCCTGACACCGGGCGCTGTCCTCGGCCACAAAGTTGATCAGCGCGATGGGTGCCTGAAAAAACTGGGCAGCCAGCGTAGCCAGCCGGGCGAAGGCTTCAGCAGGAAGGTCATCCAGCACCGCATAACGGGCCAGGGCTTCCAGGCGCACGAATTCCTCTGCAGGAAGGATGGGAGACATGCCCGGCCACTGTAGGACACGGGCTGTCACGTCCTCCTCACAGAGAACCTAGAAAAACCATGACGACAGGCGGCCAGAAAGGGCCGCTCACCCGGTCGCCCTCTCATGCCTTCTCGAATCGGGAAAGCACCGACAGGGGAAGGTCCTCTCCGGCGACCGCCGTGTTCCTGCCCGTTCTGCTGGGCAGCTTTACAGGGCCGCTCGGGTGGAACAACCACAAAAACTATTCAACCGGAATCCAGAGCAGCCGAAGTTCAGTCTCGCCGGACTTCCAGCGGGACGCCTGGGCGGCTGCCGGGGGCAGCGGGTCCGCGCCCGGCCGGGGTTCGGGAGGGTCGGGGTTCGTCGTTGAGCGACAGAAAGCCCAGGACGACCAGCAGCAGGGTGGTCGCGGCCATCACCAGGGTCAGTTCCATGCGTCCAGTGTGCGGGGCCGCCGATCCAGCTGCCACGGTCTCCCGTTCAGTGAGCCCAGAGGCAGCCTAGAGCCCTTCTTCAGACGCCGGGGAGAAGCACCAGCAGCCGCAGGTCCCCGAGGTTGTGGCCAGTCGGCCCGGTCACCAGCGCGTCGCCCAGCCGGGTGAAGAAGGTGCCGGAATCATTGCGGGCCAGAAAAGCGTCCGGGGCGAGACCCAGCCGCCGCGCCCGCGCGAGCGAGTTGGGGGTCAGGAAGGCTCCGGTCGCCGCACTGCTCCCGTCCACCCCGTCGGACCCGGCGGAGAGGGCGTGGAGTCCCTTCTCCCCAAGGTCACGGAGCAGCCACAGGGCGAATTCCTGGTTGCGCCCGCCCACCCCGTTTCCGCGCAGGGTGACGGTCGCTTCGCCGCCGGAGAGGAGAACCAGCGGGGCAGGCAGGCCGGGGAGGCGCCGCCGGATCTCTGCCGCGTGCCAGGCCGCGAGGTCGCGCACGTCGCCGTCCTGGGTGGCGGAGAGGAGGTGGGCGTCAATCCCGCGCCGGGTGAGGGCGTCGCGGGCCGCCCCCAGCAGCACCCGCCCGGAGCCGACGATCTGGGTCTGGGCATGGGGCACCTCGCCGGGCTTGGGAGTTTCCCGGAGGTGGCCCCGCGCTCCCGCCGCCAGATGGGCGCGGGCCTCGGGAGCCGCGATCCGGAAGCGGTCCAGCACCGCCAGCGCGTCCGCGAAGGTCGAGGGGTCGGGCACCGTCGGCCCCGACGCGATCACCGAGGGATCGTCCCCGATCACGTCGGAGATGAGAAGCGCCCGCACCTCCGCCTGGGTCGCCACCGCCAGCCGCCCCCCCTTCACCCGCGACAGATGCTTGCGGACGGTGTTGATCGCGGTAATGTCCGCCCCGGCCGCCAGCAGCTCGCGGGTCAGGGCCTGCTTCTGCGCCAGCGTGACCCCCCAGGGCGCCGAGAGCAGGGCGCTGCCACCGCCGGACACGAGGACCAGCACGCGGCTTCCGGCAGGCAGCGCCGAGACGCGGGCCAGCACCGCCTCGGCTGCCCGCACGCTGTCCTCACCGGGAACGGGGTGGGAGGCGGGATAAATCTCTGCTCCCGCCGGGGCTTGAAGGTCCGCCGAGTCACGCGGGGCCACGGCGAGACCGGGAACCCCCGGATGGGCCTCCAGTGCGGCCCGCAGCATGGGCAGGGCTGCCTTGCCGAACGCAACCACCAGGTCAGGGCGTGGCCCGTCCAGATGGGGCACGAGCAGCCGGGCTGGGGCCACCGCCGCGAGCGCCTCCCGGTAGGTGTCCTCCAGCACAGCCCGCCAGTTCATGCCCAGAGCATAAAAAAACCCCTCCCCCTGGTGGGAGAGGGGCCTTGCGGGGCAAGGGGGTGAGGGGGCCTCAGTAAGGCTGCGCCTCCTTGCTGCGCTCCTCGGCCTGCGCCACGGCCTCGCGCTCGCGCTCCTCCCGGCCCCGGCGCACCTGCTCAAGCCCCTCGGCCACGCGGCGGCCATAGTCCTCGTCGCACTTCGTGAACAGCTCGACCATCCGCGCCTGCACCTCGGGGGTGGCGGCAGAGATGTTTTCCACGAGGTTCGAGATCAGGTCGTCACGCTCCCAGTCCTCGAAAGCCCGGTACTGTTCGCCCGCCTGCTGAAAGTCGTTGGTGCGCTCGATGGGCGCCCGCTGGAGATGACCTTCGACCCAGGGGGTGTATTCCACCACGTCACGCGGCGCTTCACGCAGGCCGTTCGTGGAGTTGGGCTCGTAGTTGACGTGGGGGTTTTGCCCCGGCGCCACGTCCACCCGGTAGGCCATCTGCCCGTCGCGCTGGTTGGTGGCGACGTGCTTTTTGGGCGCGTTGATCGGGAGCTGGAGGTAGTTCGTGCCCACCCGGTAGCGCTGGGTGTCCGAGTACGAGAAAGTCCGCCCCACCAGCATCTTGTCGTCACTGAAGTCCAGCCCGTCCACGAGAACACCCGTGCCGAAGGCGGCCTGCTCGACCTCCGCGAAATAGTTCTCCGGGTTGCGGTCGAGGGTCATCCGGCCGACCGGGAGCCAGGGGAACTGCTCCTTGGGCCAGATCTTGGTGTCGTCGAGCGGATCGAAGTCGAGTTCCGGGTGGTCGTCGTCCGACATGATCTGGACGAGGAGTTCCCACTGCGGGTAGTCGCCGCGCTCGATGGCCTCGTAGAGGTCCTGGGTGGCGTGGTTGATGTTCTTGGCCTGAATCTGCTCGGCGTCGCGCTGGGTCAGGTTGCGGATGCCCTGCACGGGCTCCCAGTGGTACTTCACGAGCACGGCCTCGCCCTGGTCGTTCACCCACTTGTAGGTGTTCACGCCCGAACCCTGCATCTGGCGGTAGTTCGCCGGGATGCCCCAGGGCGAGAACAGCAGGGTCAGCATATGCATCGCTTCGGGCGTGTTGCTCATGAAGTCGAAGATGCGCCCGCCGTCCTGCCGGTTCGTCACCGGGTCAGGCTTGAGCGAGTGAATCACGTCCGGGAACTTGATCGCGTCGCGGATGAAAAACACCTTGAGGTTGTTCCCCACGAGGTCCCAGTTGCCGTCTTCCGTGTAGAACTTCACCGCGAAACCGCGCGGGTCGCGCATCGTCTCCGGCGAGTGGCTGGAGTGGATCACGGTGGAGAAACGCACGAAGACGGGGGTGCGCTTGCCCGCCTCCTGAAAGAGCTTGGCCCGCGTGTACTTGCTGATAGGCTCGTCGCCCACCTTGCCATAGGCCTCGAAGTAGCCGTGCGCCCCGGCGCCGCGCGCGTGCACGACCCGCTCGGGGATACGCTCGCGGTCGAAGTGGCTGATCTTCTCGAGGAACTGGTAGTTCTCCAGGGTGGCGGGGCCGCGCGTGCCCACGGTGCGCTGCTGCTGGTTGTTGCGGACGGGGTGGCCCTGCCGGGTGGTCAGGGTGCGCTCGCCCTCGGCAGCGGTGTTGTGTTCGGGAAGCTTCTGGTCGCTCATGGGTCCTCCTGTGGCTCAGCGTGCAGCCGGGCGAGGTGCCCGGCCGTGTCCTGGCCTCCAGTCCCAGACTGCCATACCCTGCCGGGGTGTTCCTTCGCCGGGAGACAGTCTTCAGGGGGCATGAAGGCGGTGGGTCGGGACGCCCGCCCGCGCCCTCACGCCTCTCGCGCCACCCGCAGCAGCTCTCCGCTGACGATCAGTTCGCGCACCCGCAGGAGATCGGGGCGGTAGTAGCGGTCGCGCTCCATCGGGGCGATCTCCCCCCGCAACCGCTCCCACGCCGCCTGTACGCCCGCGCCTGCCCGCAGCCCGCCAAAGTCGAGGGCCTGCGCCGCCGCGAGCAGTTCGACGGCCAGCACGGACGTTACGTTGTCCACGATCTGCCGCAGTTGCCGCGCCCCGTGCGCCCCCATGCTGACGTGGTCCTCCTGATTGGCCGAGGTGGGGATGGAGTCCACGCTGGCCGGGTGCGCGATCACCTTGTTCTCGCTGACCAGGGCCGCCGCCGTGTACTGCGCGATCATCAGGCCGGAGTTGAGGCCCCCCTCCGGCGCGAGAAAGGCGGGCAGGCCGGAGAGGGCCGGGTTGAGCAGTTGCTCGGTGCGGCGCTCGGAGACGCTGCCGAGTTCGGCCACCGCCACCTTGAGCGCGTCGGCGCTCAGGGCGAGGGGCTGGCCGTGGAAGTTGCCGCCGGAAATCACTTCCCCGGTGTCGGGGAAGATCAGGGGGTTGTCGGTGACCGAGGCGAACTCGACCGCCAGCACACGCTCCGCCTGTGCCAGCGCGTCCCAGGTCGCCCCATGCACCTGGGGCACCGCCCGCAGGCTGTAGGCGTCCTGCACCTTGCCGCAGTTTGCGTGGGCGGGAGCGATGTCCGAGCCGCGCAGGAAGGCGCGGACCTCCCCGGCCACCGCCACCGCGCCGGGGTGGGGCCGCAGGGCCACGACGCCCGCCGAGAAGGGGCGGTGCGAGCCGGAGAGGGCCTCGACCGTCATCGCGGCGGCCAGGTTCGCGGTGCCCAGCAGGGTGCGGGCATCGGCCAGGGCGAGGGCCAGCAGGCTGCCCATCAGTTGGGTGCCGTTGATCAGGGCGAGACCTTCTTTCGCCTCCAGTACCAATGGCGCGAGGCCCAGTTCGGCCAGCACGTCTCCAGCGGGACGCACCGCTCCCCCCACCTCCAGTTCCCCCAGCCCAATCAGCGCCAGCGCGAGGTGGGCCAGCGGCGCGAGGTCGCCTGACGCGCCCACGCTGCCCTGCGCGGGGATGACGGGGTGGGCACGGACGTTCAGCAGCGCGAGCAACAGCTCCACGACCCCCGGCCGCACGCCCGAATGCCCCAGCGCGAGCGACTGCGCCCGCAGCAGCAGCATCCCGCGCACGACCTCGGCGGGCAGGGCCTCCCCCACCCCGACCGCGTGCGACACGATCAGGTTGTGCTGAAGCTGCGCGAGCTGGTCCCGGCCCACCCGCACCGAGGCGAACTTGCCGAAGCCGGTATTCACGCCGTACACCGCCTCGTCGCCGTCCACGATGCGCTCGACAACCGCCCGTGCCCGCCGGATACGCTCCCGCGCCGCGTCTGCGAGCGTGACCGGCTCGCCGCCGCGCACGACGATCAGAAAATCTTCCAGCGAGAGGGTCTGGTCCAGAATCACAGCTTGACCTCCTTCACAGGCTGGCCGCTCACGTACACCCCGCGCACCGGACTGGCCCCCAGCGTATAGGCGAGGTCGCGCCAGTCGGCGGAATGCAGGGCGAGGAAGTCGGCCCGCGCCCCGGGCACGAGGGCACCCCGGTCGGTCAGGCCCAGCCCGGCGGCGGCGTTCACGGTGCAGGCGGTCAGCGCCTCGGCGGGGGTCAATCCACACAGCCGCACGGCGAGGGCGAGGGCCAGTTGCGAGCTGAACACGGGCGAGGAACCGGGGTTGAGGTCCGTCCCCACCGCCACGCACGCACCCGCGTCCACCAGCGCACGGGCGGGAGCAGCGGGCAGGCCGAGGTGAAGGGTGACGCCGGGAAGGACGGTCGCCACTGTCGTCGAGGCCGCCAGCGCCGCGATCTGTGCCGGACCGCTCGCCTCCAGATGGTCCACGCTCAGCGACCCCAACTCGCAGGCGAGTTCGACCCCACCGACGGCGTGGAACTGGTCGGCGTGCAGCTTGGTGGCGAGGCCGTGGGCTTTGGCAGCTTCGAGAATGGTCTGGGTTTCCGCAACGCTGAAGGCTTCCTTCTCGCAGAACACGTCTACAGCCTGAGCCAGATTTTCCTGGGCCACTTCCGGAATCAAGTCCTCGCAGACGGCGCGGACGTACTCGGCGCGGCCCTCGGACGGCGGAACATGAATCAGCAGCGTGGGCAGCAGCGTGAACTCCAGCGCCAACTCGCGCACGGCCTCCAGCATCCGCAGCTCGGCCTCGAAGTCCAGCCCGTAGCCGCTCTTGACCTCCACGGTCGTCGCGCCCGAATCCCGCAGGGCTTGCAGGCGTGGCCGGGCCAGAGCGACCAACTCGTCCCGCGAAGCTGCCGCCGTCGCCCGCATGGTGGAGCGGATGCCGCCGCCCCGCGCGAGGAGGATTTCGTAAGGTACCCCCTCCACCCGCGCCTCGAAATCCGAGAGGCGGTCCCCGGCCCAGACCGCGTGGGTGTGGGGGTCCACCAGACCAGGCACCACCGCCACGCCCCCGAGGTCGCGCTCGTGCGCCGTCGCGGGAGCCTCGACGCGGCGGCCCACCCAGCGAATGAGCCCACCGGAGACGAGGAGGGCAGCGTCCTCCAGCACGGTCAGCTCGCGCATCGCCCGCCCCCGCTGCGGGCCGGGGCGGGGGGTGACGAGCTGGGAAATCCCGGTGTAGAGCGTGTCAGTCACGGAAGACCTCCGCCAGCGTCTCCATGATCAGCCGCGCCCCAATGAGTTCGCTACGCCCGGTCGGATCAAGGTTCGGCGCGAGTTCCACGAGGTCGAGGCCCACGACCGTGTTGCGGCGGGCCGTTTCCGCGAGCACTCGCATCGCCTGACCGTAACTCAGTCCATCCGGTTCCGGACTGCTCGTCCCCGGCAGCACGGCGGGGTCCAGGGCATCGGCATCCACGCTGAGGTAGACGTTTTTGCCAGTTGGCAAGCGGGCCAGAACCCCGGCGAGGTCGCTTGCCACGTCCTCCATCGGGATCAGCGTATGGCCCCGTGCCCGCGCCGTCGCCACCGCCTCGGGATCGAAGCGCAGCCCGCGCAGGCCCACGGTGGTGATGTGGACGAGGTTCGGCAGAACTTCCACCGCCCGGCGAAAGGGGCTGGAGTTGGAATAGCGGGTGTCGTTGCGGGTGTCGGTGAAGTCGAGGTGCGCGTCGAGTTGCACGACGTGGAGGTCGGCCACGTCGTCGAACGCCCGCAGCAGGGGAAAGGTGACGGAGTGGTCGCCGCCCAGGAAGATCGGAAGTCGGCAGCGTTCCCGCACCTGCCGCGCCGCGTCCGTCGTGCGGTCGCGGGCGAGTTCGGGTTCGAGGGAAGGCAGGACCACGTCGCCCGCGTCGGTGAAGGTCACGCCCTGCAAGCGGGGGGCACCGTCCAAGCCCGTGAAGGGCGGCACGTAGCGCAGGCTGGCTTCCCGCAGCGCACGCGGCGCGAAGCGGGCACCAGGGCGGAACCCCAACGCGATATCAAAGGGCACGCCCAAGACGGCCACGTCCGAGCGCCAGTCGCCGTCCGGCGCCCCGTGTGGGCCACGGGCAAAGGTGGGAATGCCGCCGTAGGGGAGGTGGGTGGGCTGGCTCACCCCTGCTCCCTGGTGTGGTCCCTGGTCCCCAGACTCGGCAGGTCCAGCCCACGCTCCCGCGCCACGTCCAGCGCGAGGTCGTAGCCCGCGTCCGCGTGGCGGATGACGCCCAGGCCAGGGTCGTTCGTGAGGCAGCGGCTCAGGCGGGCAGCGGCTTCCGGCGTTCCGTCCGCCACCGCAACCAGCCCGGAGTGCTGCGAGAAGCCCATCCCCACGCCCCCGCCGTGGTGAAAACTCATCCACGCCGCACCCGAGGCGATGCCCACGCCAAAATTCAGCAGCGGCCAGTCGGACACGGCGTCCGAGCCGTCGCGCATGGCCTCCGTCTCGCGGTAGGGACTGGCGACCGACCCCGCGTCGAGGTGGTCGCGGCCGATCACGACCGGGGCCTTCAGCCGCCCGTCCGCCACCATCTCGTTGAACAGCAGCGCCGCGCGGTCGCGCTCGCGGTAGCCCAGCCAGCAGATGCGGGCGGGCAGGCCCTGAAAGGCGATCTGGTCGGCGGCATAGGTCAACCAGGATTGCAGCCGCTCGTCTTCCGGGAACAGGTCGAGGAGTGCCCGGTCGGTCGCCCGGATATCCTCGGGGTCGCCGGAGAGGGCCACCCAGCGGAAGGGGCCGCGCCCCTCGCAGAACGAGTCGCGGATAAAGGCGGGGACGAAGCCGGGATAGTCGAAGGCGTTCTCCACGCCCGCCTCCCGCGCCCGCTGCCGCAGGTTGTTGCCGTAGTCGAAGGCGACCGCGCCCCGCCGCTGGAGTTCCAGAATCGCCCGGACGTGCGCGGCCATCGCGTCGTAGGCACGGCGGCGGTACTCTCCCGGCTCGTCCTGGCGCAGCCGGGAGGCGTCCTCGTCGGCGGCGACGGGCGGGAGATAGCCCCACATGGGGTCGTGGGCGCTGGTCTGATCGGTGACGAGGTCAGGGGTATAACCGATCTCCACCAGCCGGGGAATCAGGTCGGCGGCGTTCCCGAGGAGGCCGATAGAGCGGGCCTCTCCAGCCGCCTTATAACGCTCGGCCCGCGCGATGGCGTCTTCCAGCGAGTCGGCCACCTCGTCGAGGTAGCGGGTGTCCAGCCGTTTCTGCACGCGGGTGGGGTCGACCTCGACCGTGATGCTCACCCCACCCGCCAGCTTCACGGCGAGAGGCTGAGCGCCGCCCATGCCGCCCAGGCCCGCCGTGACGGTGACGGTGCCTTTCAAGGAACCGCCGAAGTGCTTGCGGCCCGCCGCCGCGAACGTCTCGTAGGTGCCCTGGAGAATGCCCTGGGTGCCAATATAAATCCAGCTTCCGGCCGTCATCTGCCCGTACATGGCGAGGCCCGCGCGGTCGAGGCGGTCGAACTCCTCCCAGGTCGCCCAGTGCGGCACGAGGTTGGAGTTGGCGAGCAGCACGCGGGGCGCCCACTCGTGCGTTTTCAGGACGGCAACGGGTTTGCCCGACTGGATCAGCAGGGTCTCGTCGTTCTCCAGGCGGTCGAGCGTCTCCACGATCCTGTGGAAGGCGGGCCAGTTCCGCGCCGCCTTGCCGCGCCCGCCGTACACGATCAGCTCGGCGGGGTGCTCGGCCACCTCCGGGTCGAGGTTGTTCATCAGCATCCGCTTGGCGGCTTCCTGAATCCAGCCCTTGGCGGTTTTCTGGGAACCACGCGGGGCGCGGACGACGGGGGCAGACGGGTCGGTGGTCTGGGTCATGCTCGGCTCCTTGCGCGGCGACTGGGCCGGGAGGGTGGGCGTCCGGGAGGGGGAAAACGTCTCTATCGTCGCGCCGCGCCGCAGCGCTGTCAGGCCCCTTTCCGCCTGAGCCGGAAAACGTGTGGAAGTGTGCTACTGCTGCAAGAGTCGGCCCGGCATACTCCTCTCATGTGGAGCCGTCTGGAGCGGGCCTGGGCCGTGCGTATGAGTGACCGGGCGCTGGCCCTGGAGACGGCCGAGGAGCAGCCCAGAAGCGTGGGGCACGAGGTCCTGCGGGCCTACCTGCACTGGCGCGACGCCCAGTACGACGAGGCCTTCTTGTGCCTGGAGCGGGCCGACGCGCGGATGGAGGAGGCCCCACCCGTCTGGGCCGCCCGCGCCGCGAACGTGCGGGGGGTGGTGCTGCTCAACCTGGGGCGGGGTGACGCCGCCCTCACGGCCTTCCAGAGCCAACTGACGCTGGCCCGCGAGGCCCACGACCCCGAGATGGAGGGGCTGGCCCACAACGACATCGGCGTGCTGCTGGTCTGGGACGATCCGCAGCGGGCGCTGCTGCGCTATCAGATGGCCTATCAGGTGTTTCAGGAAGCGGGAGAGGCCCACCGGGCCAACCTCGGGCTGGCGAGCTTCAACCTCAGCGTGGTGTACGCGGAGCTGGGGGAGCGGGAGCGCAGCGACGCCCTGCTCGCACAGGCGACCCGGCTGGTGCGGGAGGCGCGGGCGTGGCCGTACTGGGTGGGCACCGTCAGTCAGCAGGCCCTGCGAATCGCCGCCGCTGGAGACCTGGAGGCGGCCCGGCACCTCGTCACGGACCTTCCCCCTGGCCTGCCTGCCGACAGCCACGACACCCTGCGCTTCTTCGCCGCGAAACTGGAGGCGCTGCACGGCGACCCCGCGCGGGCGCTGACGGGGCTGGACGCCCTCTCCGGGTGGCTCGCCGGGCGCGACGACATGCGCGACGACTTTCTGGAAACGCAGGCCCACGCGCTGGAACGGCTGGGGGACTTCCAGGGGGCGGCCCGCGTGTTCCGCGCCCTGCTGGACTGCGTGCGCGAGCGCCACAGGCGCGAGCAGGACATGGGCCTCAAGGTCACGGAAACCATGCACCGCACCGAGGAGACGCGCCGGACCGCCGAGCAGTTCTGGGCCGAGGCGCAGACGCTGCGCTCGCTGCACCGCGAGGCCGCCGAACTCAGCCTGCGCGACGACCTCACCGGGCTGCCCAACCGCCGCCATTTCGTGGCCTGGAGCCGGGAGAATCTGGAGGCTGGGCGCAGGATCACCCTCGCCTTCGTGGACGTGGACCACTTCAAGGAGGTCAACGACGCCCACGGCCACGACGTGGGCGACGCGGTGCTGCGCGGGGTGACGGCCCTGCTGCAGGCCCATCTGGGCGCGGGCGACCTGCTGGCCCGCCTCGGTGGGGACGAGTTCGTGGCGGCGCGGGTGGGAGCGGACGCCGCCGGGCTCTCCCGGAGGCTGGAAGGGGCGCGGCGGGCCTGCGAGAAGCGCGGCTGGGACGAGTTGGGGGCTGCTGTCCCCGTCACCCTCAGCGTCGGGGTCACGGTGGCCGGGGTGCCGCTCCCGGAGGGCCTGCGCCGAGCCGATCAGGCGATGTACGCGGCCAAACGCGCCGGGCGCAATCAGGTCCGGGTCTGGGAGGAACAGCTAGAGGTGGACGCCTGAAACCCTCCCGCAACGGGACACCGGGGGCCGGGCGGGGCACCGTCGCGGCGGCCGTGCGCCTGCTCGAACTGTTCGACGCCGACCACACCGAGTGGCACCTCTCCGACCTCGCCCGGACGCTGGGACGGCCGACCTCCACCCTGCACGAGCAACTGGAAGCGCTGACCGACACCGGCCTGCTGACGCGGGTGGGCCGGGGCCGCTACCGGCTGGGATGGCGGCTGCTAAAGCTGAGTTCAGCCCTGTACGGCAGCCTGCCCTGGTACGCCCCCGCCCACGCGGCGATGGAGCGGGTGGCGCGGGGAACCCACCTGCTGGCCTTTTTGTGCGTGCTGGACGGCCCACCTGGAGAGAGCGGGCGGCTGCTGTGCGTGGCCCGCAGCGTGCAGGGCCGGGACGGGCCGCCCGTGGCCGGGGAGCTGGACTTCGAGTTGCCCGCGCACGCCACCGCGAGCGGCAAGCTGCTGCTGGCGCTGGCGGGGCGGCCTCTTCCCTCCCCTGCCCCGGTCTACACGGCGCAGACCCTGACGGACCCCGCCGTGTGGGAGACCGGGGCCGCCGCCATCCGCCACGCCGGGCACGCGGAAACCGCCGACGAGTGGGCCGTAGGCACCGGGGGCCTGGCCGTGCCCCTGCGCGGGGCGGGCGGGGAGGTGCTCGCCGCGCTGGGCGTCAGCCTGCCGACCGCCCGGTTGCGCGGGCGCGAGACGCTGCTGGCGACCCTGCACGCAGCAGCGGCGGAGGTGGAGTGGGAGTTGGGATACCGTCGCCCACCGCCCCCGCGATAGCCCAACACTGTGGGACGTGATCCTTCCGAGGACCAGCGGGAAAAAGCCCTGCACGGCGCGTCCCATCTCGGCCCTGAGGTTTCTGAGCAGTGCGGACTTCTGGCAACGGCCTTTCCAGAGCGGGCAGAGCAAGTTTCTGTCGGTCGGGGCGATGGTGGCGCTTATTATCTTCCTGCGCGAGCGCGGCTCCGCCGAGTCTAAAAAGGTAGAGGCCCCGCACCGCCACACCGGAAAGTGACCCCAGCAGACGGGAACTGACGCCCGTCTGACCGTCCCATTCACGCCCGAGTCATCCGGCAGCTTCTCACCGGGCGCACACTGGAAGCATGCAAAAGCTGATCGGTTCCGCGCTGCTGGGTGCCCTGCTCGTCGGCTGCGGCACGTCCCCCAGCACCCCGACTCCTGGCACTCCGAACCCCGGCACCCCGACCTACTCGGTCAGCGGGCAGGTGCTGCTGCCGGGAGCGGGCGCGGCGTCGCTGACGGGCGCCGAGCTGGAAGCCCTCTGGGCGCTGCCGCACGTCCCCGGCGAGGTGCTGGTCCGGGACGCGGACGCGGGGACGGGCGGGCTGGGGGCACAGGGCCTCTCGGTGCTGTCGGGCCTGACCCTCCAGGCCGTGCCCGGCACCGACCTCAGCCGGGCGGCGACCCCGGCGGGCGAGGGTGACGAGGCATTCGCGCAACGGCTCGCGGCGGCGGGGCTGGACGTGCAGCCCAACCTGATCTACCGCCCGCTGGCGGTGCCCAACGATCCCGGATTCCCGGCGGGTCCGGGGCTGGCGGTGCCGGGCCGCCCCTACCTCTACGATCAGGATTATCTGACGCGCATCCGGGCGCTGGAGGGGTGGAACCGGCTGGAGGCCCTGGGCAAGCGCAAGTCGGGCGTGCTGACGGCGGTTCTGGACACCGGGGTGGACCGCTCGCACCCTGAGCTGTCCGGGCGGCTGCGGCAGGGGCGGGACTTCTGCTCGCGGTTGGTCGGGGACGCTTGCCAGGGCACCGACGACGACCCCGCCGAGGTCACAGCGGGCGACGTGGGGCACGGCACAAGTTCGGCTGGGATCATCGCCGCCAACACCAACAACGGTCAGGGCATCGCCGCGCTGACCTGGGGCGGCACGGTGCTGCCGGTCAAGGTGTTCGGGACCGACGGCCGCATCTCCGGGGCGACCAGCGCCAGCCTGACGGCGGGATTGAACTACGCGGTGAGGCAGGGAGCGCGGGTCATCAACCTTAGCCTGGGGTTCGCGGGCAAGGACGGACGTCCTGCCCCCGCTGACCCGACCATTGCCCAGGCCCTCGCCAACGCTGCCGCCCGTGATGTCATTGTCGTCGCAGCGGCGGGCAACAGACCAAATGAAGAGGTTCTGGATCAAGCACCGAACACTGGCATCTTCTACCCCGCCAGCGATCCCAACGTACTCGCCGTGGGCGCCCTCGGGCGCGAGGACAGCCTGGCCTGCTACAGTGCCCGGCCCGTCGCGGGGCAAAAGGCGCTGGACCTCGTCGCGCCGGGGGGCAACGCGGGCACGGGTGGCCCGAACTGCTACGTGACCAGCGACTACGACATCCTCACGCTGACCACCGTGGGCCTGGGGCGTTACACCCTGCGGGCCGGGACCAGCGAGGCGGCCCCGCAAGTCAGCGGCGCGGCGTCGCTGCTGCGCGGGGCCTTCCCGAGCCTGACGGCAGCGCAGGTCCGGCAGGCGCTGACGGCGGGAGCGCGGTCGGCGGGGGGGCAGCGGATTCTGAATGTGGAGGGCGCGATTGCTCAGGCCGAACGCCTCACGGCCACGCCGCCCGCCAACCGTAATTACTCCCTCCTCGTGGAGGCGCGGCGCGGCGGCAGCGTCGTGACGAGCAAGACCTTCACGGGCACGCTGCCGCAGGGGCAGCGGGCAATCAACTACAGCCTGAACGGCCTCGCGGCGGGGACATACACCCTGAACGCCCGCGTCACGTTGACCAACCCAAACGAGACGGTCACTGGGACGCGCAATGTGCAGATCAGTGGCAACCTGAGCGGGGTGAACATCCAGACGCAGCGCTGAGTGGGAGGGGGGGGGCGGCGGACTCTAAGTGTGGGTCTACCGCCCCGTCCTGCCGGGCTGACCCTGGCATCACCCACCGCCAGCCTCCTGCGCCTATCATGAACCCGCTATGAAACGCTGGTTCCTGACCGCCGCGCTGCTGGGCTCCGTTGCCACGGCCGCGCCCCTCACCGTCACCATCCTCCACACCGACGACCTGCACGGGCACCTCGACCCGGTCAAGATCGGGGAGGGCACCTACGGCGGCTACGCCCGCCAGACCACCCTGATCAAGCAGTACGCCGCGCAGGACACCAATCCGCTGATCCTCTCGGGCGGCGACACCTTCCAGGGGACGCTGTTCTACAACGTCTACCAGGGCCTCGCGGACGTGCTGTTCATGAACTACCAGGGCTATCAGGCGATGGCCGTGGGCAACCACGAGTTCGACAACGGCCCGGAGGCGCTGGCCCGCTTCGCTCAGAAGGCGCAGTTCCCGCTGCTGGCTTCCAACCTCGACCTCAGCGCCGAGCCGCTGCTGCGGGACCTGATCAAGCCCTACGCGATCATGAGCGTGGGCGGCGACCGGGTGGGCGTGATCGGCGCCGTGACGCCCGACCTGCCGCTGATCAGCTCGCCCGGCCCGAACGTGAAGATGCTGGAACTCATGGGCAGCCTGAACAACAGCGTGAAGGCCCTTCAGGACCAGGGCATCAACAAGATTGTGCTGGTGTCGCACCTGGGCTACACGGTCGAGCAGCAGGTCGCCCGGACGGTGCCCGGCATCGACGTGATCGTGGGCGGGCACTCGCACACGCTGCTGGGCACCTTCGACAACAAGGACTTCCCGGCTCCCGAAGGCCCCTATCCGACCATCGTGCCCAACCCCGACGGCAACCGCACCCTGCTGGTCGCCGCCTGGGAGTGGGGCAAGGTGCTGGGCCGCCTGAAAGTCACCTTCAACGACGCGGGCGCGGTGGACAGCTTTGAGGGCAATCCCATCGTGGTGTCGGCGGCGGTCGCCGAGGACCCCACCTCCAAGCGCATGATCGAGACGCTCAGCGTGCCCATCGCCAACCTGCGCCGTCAGGTGGTCGGCACGACCACGGCGGGCCTGAACGGTGCCCGCGAGATTGTCCGCAAGCGCGAGAGCGGCATGGCGAACGTGCTGGCCGACGCGGCGCTCGCCGCCGGGCAGCGGGCCGGGGCACAGATCGCCTTTATCAACGGGGGCGGCGTGCGCTCCTCCATCGACGCGGGGCCGATCACCTTCGAGGAAGCGATCACCGTGCAGCCTTTCGGCAACACGCTGACGATCCTCGACCTCACGGGTGCCGAGATCAAGCGGGCGCTGGAGCACGGCGTGGCGACCTGGAGCGAGAACAAGGGCCAATTCCTGCATGTGTCCAAGGGGATGAGCTACACCTTCGACCTTGCCCGCCCTGCCGGAAGCCGCGTCACCTCGGTCACGCTGAACGGCCAGCCGCTGAGCGACACGCAGACCTACACGGTCGCCATGAACACCTTCACCGCCAACGGTGGCGACGGCTTCGACGTGTTCAAGAACGCGCAGGGCCGCCGCCTGGACACCGGCACCCTCGACATCGACATTCTGGTGAACTACCTCAAGGCCAACCCCACCATTGACGCGCAGCCGGAAGGCCGCATCATGCTGGTGAACGAGCCGCGCTGAGGAAAGAGCTGGTCAGAAGGGGCGTGCCTGCGGGTGCGCCCTTTTTTCGTAGATGCAGTTATCAGATGTAAATCTATTGACATTTTTATTATCTATTTGTAACCTTCGACGCATGACCGTTCTCGCAACCGCCAGCAAAAAACCCACCGCGCCCCCAGGGTGAGGTGAGCCGCTGCTGTCGTGAGACGTGTGCCCCCGCCTGACCCGAGCAGGCGGGGCTTTGTTTGCCCCTCATCCCACCCCCAACCCTGGAGAGAGACATGACCCCGACCCTGCCGCGCCGCCCCCTGATCGTGGACACCACCCTGCGCGAAGGTGAGCAGTTCGCCGCCGCGCACTTCAGCCCCGAGCAGAAACTGCGGCTGGCCCGCGCCCTCGACGCCTTCGGGGTGGAGTACCTCGAACACACCTCGCCCGTGGCCTCGCCGGGCAGCGAGCGCGACCTGCGGGCGCTGGTGGGGCTGGGCCTCTCGGCCCGCGTGGTGACCCACGTCCGATGCCACGAGGACGACGTGCGCCGGGCACTGGACTGCGGTGCGGACGGGGTGAACCTGTTGTTCGGCACCTCGGCGGTGCTGCGGGAGGCCAGCCACGGGCGCAGCGTGGAGGGGCTGCTGGCTGACGCGCTCGCGGCCATCCGGCTCGCGCAGAACGCGGGGGTGGAGGTGCGCTTTTCCTGCGAGGATGCCTTCCGCACCGAGACGGCCGACCTGCTGCGGGTCTACACCGCCGTGGACGCCTGCGGGGTGGACCGGGTGGGCGTGGCCGACACGGTGGGGGTCGCCACCCCGCGCGAGGTGGAGCGGCTGGTGGGCACGGTGCGGGCAGCGGTGCGCTGCGACATCGAGTTCCACGGCCACAACGACGGCGGCTGCGCGGTCGCCAACGCCGCCGCCGCGTTCGAGGCGGGGGCCACCCACCTCAACGTGACCGTGCTGGGCATCGGCGAGCGCAACGGCATCGCGCCGCTGTCGGGGCTGATCGCCCGGCTGTACCTCTCGAACCCCGCGCTGGTCGGTGCCTACGACCTCGCGGCGCTGCCTGCCCTGGACGCCCTGGTCGCGGAGATGGTGGGCGTGAACATTCCCTTCAACGCCTGCATCACGGGCGAGACGGCCTTTACCCACAAGGCCGGACTGCACACCAACGCCGTGCTGCGCGAGCCACGGGCGTACGAGGCGCTGGACCCCGGCGTGTTCGGGCGCGAGCGGCACCTGCTGAGCGGGAGCCGCCTCACCGGGCGCCACGCCGTCGCCCACCGCGCCGCCGGGCTGGGCGTCCACCTCTCCCCCGCCGACCTGCGCCGCCTGACCGCCCAGGTCAAGGCCGCCGCCGATGCCGGGGCGCTGGCAGACGCCGAGCTGGACGCGCTGATTCTCGCCTTCGCCGGGACGTTGCCCGCCCCGACGGCCCTCGCCTCCAACGCCTGAAAGGACCTGATATGACTCTCTCTCCACCCCAGACCCAGCCAGCACAGACGCTGGCCGAACAGATTCTCTCGCACGCCTGCGGGCGGCCCACCTTCGCGGGCGAGGTCGTCACCTGCGCGGTGGACCTGGCGATGGTCCACGACTCCATCGCGCCCGCCGTGATTCGCATCCTGACCGGGGACCTGGGGGCCGCTGGCGTGTGGGACCGCGAGCGGGTGGCCGTCGCCATCGACCATGTGGCGCCCGCCGCCACCATCCAGACCGCGACCGCGCAGGACGGGGTGCGGCGCTGGGCGATAGAACAGGACCTCCCCCACTTCTTCGAGACGGGCCGGGGCATCTGCCATCAGGTGATTCTGGAGGAGCGGCTGGCGCGGCCCGGCATGCTGGTCGTGGGCTCGGACTCGCACTCGACCGCGTATGGCGCGGCGGGGGCCTTCGGGACTGGGATGGGCGCGACCGATATCGCCCTTGCGCTGGCGACCGGGCAGACGTGGCTGCGGGTGCCGGAGACGGTGCTGGTGCGTGCCCGTGGGGAGCTGCGCCCCGGCGTCTCCGCCAAGGACGTGGCCCTGCACATCGCCCGCGAACTGCGGGCCGACGGCGCCACCTACGAGGCCGTCGAGTACCACGGCTTCGACGCCTTCACGCTGGGCGAGCGCACCACCCTGACGAGCATGGCGGTGGAGGTCGGCGCGAAGGCCGGAATCGTCGCCCCCACGGGTCCGGCGCTGGCAAGTTACGACGTGCCGGAGTGGTTCGGCGTGCAGCCCGGCGCGAGCTACCGCCGGGTGCTGGAGGTTGACCTCGGCGCCCTGGAGCCGCAGATTGCCGCCCCCAGCTTCGTGGACAACGTGACCGACCTCGGCGCGGTGGCGGGCGGGGACCCCATCGCCGTGAATGTCGTGTACCTGGGCACCTGCACCAACGGGCGCCACGAGGACATGGCAGCGGCGGCCCGGATTCTGCGCGGGCGGCGGGTGGCGCGGGGGGTGCGCTTGATCGTGGTGCCCGCGTCGTCGCAAGCGCTTCAGCAGGCCGCCGAGGACGGCACCCTGAGCGTACTGCTGGAGGCGGGCGCGGCCATCGGCACGCCCGGCTGCGGCGCGTGCATCGGGCGGCACATGGGCGTGCTGGCCCCCGGCGACGTGTGCCTGTTTACCGGCAACCGCAACTTCCGGGGCCGGATGGGCAGCCCGGAAGCGCAAATCTACCTCGGCTCGCCGGAGGTGGCCGCCGCTACCGCCGTGACGGGATTTCTGACCGATCCGCGTGCGCTGGGGGCGAGTCCGGCTTGAGAGCGTCCAAGCGTCCAGCCGCCAGCTTCCAGCCCCCCACTCCCCCCGAGGTATCCATGACCCTGACCACTTCCCTCACCCTGACCCCACCCACCCGCACCGCCCGCGTCTGGCGCTTCGGCGCGGACGTGAACACCGACCAGATCGTGCCGGGGCGCTTTGCCCCCTACATGACCTCGGAGGCGGAGCTGCGCAAGGCGCCCTTTATCGAAGCGCGGCCCGAGTTCGCCCCGACGGTGCAGCCCGGCGACCTGATCGTCGCGGGGAACAACTTCGGCTGCGGGTCCTCGCGCGAGTACGCCCCGCAAGCCCTGAAGCTCGTGGAAGTCGGCGCGATCATCGCCCCCAGCTTCGCCCGCATCTTCTTCCGCAACGCGCTGAACCTCGGCATCCCCGTTTTCGAGGCCGACCTGACCGATCTGGAGGACGGCGAACGGGTCCACCTCGACCTCGACGCGGCCGTCCTACACACCGGGCGCGGCGAGCTTCGGCTCCCCCAGCCTCCCGCCTGGATGCGCGAGGTCTGGCAGGCGGGCGGCATCGTGCCCTACTACCGCACGCACGGGCGCTTTCCCGGCGTGCCCTCGCCCCTCTCACCCTTCTAGCCCCCCAAGGAGTTCCCCATGACCTGCCCCGAATGCGACGCTCCCCTCACCATCGCCGCCGACGTGATTGAAGGCGAGATTATCCCCTGCCCCGACTGCGGCGCCGAGCTGGAAGTGCTGTCGGTGTCGCCGGTCGAACTGGCCCTCGCGCCCTCGGTTGAAGAGGACTGGGGCGAGTGACCAGCAGTCCCCGCCTCGGCGTCCTCGTGTCGCGCATCCGCGCGGAGGAGAAACTGCTGCTCGCGGAACTCGACCGCCGCCGGGTGGCCTATACCCGGATAGACGACGGCGACCTCGTGTTCGATCTGCGAGAGCGTGAGTTTCCTTGTGACACCGTGCTGGAACGGTCCATTTCCTACGGGCGGACCCTCTACACCCTGCGGGCGCTGGAAGCGCGGGGGGTGCACTGCGTGAATCCGGCGGCGGTCGTGGAGACGTGCGGGGACAAGTTTCGCACGACCCAGGCGCTGGAGGTGGCGGGCGTGCCCACCCCCCGGACCCTGATCGCCTTCACGCCGGAGGCCGCGTTGGAGGCGGTGGAACGGCTGGGCTATCCGGCGGTGCTCAAGCCCGTGGTGGGCTCGTGGGGCCGCCTGGTGTCCCGCGTGAACGACCGCGACGCGGCCGAGGCCGTGCTGGAGCACTTGCAAGTGCTGGGCTCATGGCAACAGCACATCTATTACGTGCAGGAGCACGTCCGCAAGCCGGGCCGCGACATCCGCGCCTTCGTGGTGGGCGACGAGCCGGTCGCGGCGATCTACCGCAGCTCAGCGCACTGGATCACGAACACGGCGCGGGGCGGGCAGGCGTCGAACTGCCCGCTAACGGGCGGCGTGGGCGAGCTGGCGCTGCGGGCGGCGCGGGCGGTGGGCGGCGGCATCCTGGCCGTAGACGTGCTGGAGACAGCGGACGGCGAGCTGCTCGTGAACGAGGTCAACCACACGATGGAATTCCGCAACTCCATCGACACGACCGGGGTGGATATTCCGGGCGCGATGATTGACTACCTGCTCGCGCAGGCACGGGCGGCGGCCCCGGCCCCGGAGGCGGTGGCGTGATCCGGGTCGCCATCGCGGGCGGCTCCGGTTACGTGGGCGGCGAGCTGCTGCGGCTGCTGCTGGGGCATCCGGAGGTGGAGGTCGTGGCGGTCACGTCCGAGCGCCGGGCCGGGCAGTACGTGGCGTCCACGCATCCCAACCTGCGGGGATGGACCGACCTGCGCTTCGTGCCGCTCGCGGAGTTGCCCGAGTGCGACGTGCTGTTCACGGCCCTGCCGCACGGGTACGCGGCGGAGCAGATTGAGCATCTTTCCACCCTCGCGCCCCGCCTGATTGACTGCTCGGCCGACTTCCGGCTGGACGACGCGGCGGCCTACCGCGAATGGTACGGGCGCGAACATCCGGCTCCCGAGTGGCTGGGACGCTTTGCCTATGGACTGCCAGAGGCGAACCGGGAGGCCATCCGCGAGGCGCGGTACGTCTCCGGCGTGGGGTGCAACGCGACCGCCGTGAACCTCGCGCTGCTGCCACTGGTGCGGGCCGGGCTGCTGGACCCTGCGCGGCCCATCGTGGCCGACGTGAAGGTCGGCTCCTCGGAGGGCGGCGACCGGGCGAGCGAGTCCAGCCACCACCCCGAGCGCTCCCACGTCGTGCGCTCCTTTGCGCCCACCGGCCACCGCCACACCGCCGAAGTGCGGCAGGTGCTGGGGGTGGACGCCGAACTGTCGGTCACGTCGGTGGAACTCGTGCGCGGAGCGCTGGCGACCGTCCACGCTTGGCTGCGCGAACCGCTGGAGGACCGCCAGCTCTGGAAGGTGTACCGCACGACCTACAGCGCCGAGCCGTTCGTCCGCATCGTCCATGAAAAGGGCGGCAACTACCGCCACCCCGAACCCAAGATTCTGGCGGGCACCAACGCCGCGGACGTGGGCTGGAGCGTGGACCCCCGCACGGGCCGCGTGGTTGCCCTCTGCGCCCTCGACAACCTGATGAAAGGCGCGGCGGGGACGGCGGTGCAGTGCCTGAACCTCATGCACGGCTGGCCGGAAATGACCGGGCTGCGGTTGATCGGGCTGCATCCGGTGTGAGTGCAAGCCAGCCGATCTGATTACCCCTCACCCCTGACCTCGCTAGGCCCTCTTTCCGCAGAGGGTGAAAGGACTTTTCCCTCTCATGACTCCCTCCTCCCTCGTCATCAAGATCGGCGGCGCCGAAGGCATGGACCAGCAGGCGCTGTGCCACGACCTCGCCGCGCAGTGGCACTCGGGCCGCTCCCTCGTCGTCGTGCACGGCGGATCGGCGGAAACGGACGCCCTGGCCGCCGCGCTGGGCCACCCCTCACGCACGCTGACGGCCCCCTCCGGCCACGTGAGCCGCTACACCGACCGCCGCACGCTGGAGATTTTTGCGATGGCGACCGCCCGCGTAAACCGCCTGCTGGTCGAAACCTTGCAGGGCCTCGGCGTGAACGCGCTGGGCCTCAGCGGGGCGGACGGCCGCCTGCTGCGGGCGCGGCGCAAGGAGGTGCAGCGCAGCGTGGAGGGGGGCCGGGTGCGCCTGGTGCGCGACGACTGGACGGGTACGGTGACGGCGGCGAACGGCGAGTTGCTGCGCCTGCTGCTGGACGCTGGATACCTCCCGGTGATCGCGCCGCTGGCGATCAGTGACCGGGGCGAACTCCTCAACGTGGACGGGGACCGGGCGGCGGCGGCCGTCGCGGGGGCGGTGGGGGCCGGAACGCTGCTGCTGCTCAGCAACGTGCCCGGACTGCTGCGCTCCTACCCCGACGAGGGCAGCCTGGTCGGGCACGTCCCCGCCCACGGGGTCGAGGAGGCGCTGGGCTGGGCGCAAGGCCGCATGAAGCGCAAGGTGCTGGGCGCGGGTGAGGCTCTGACGGCAGGCGTGCCCACCGTCGTGATCGGGGATGGCCGCCGGGCTGCACCTGTTGGCGACGCGCTCGCCGGGCACGGCACCGTGCTGGGCACGCCACTCGCCGGGGCGGGGCCCGCATGACCGTCACCCTGGACCCCCGCACGCTGGAAGCCCGGCACGGCACGGGCGTCTATGCCAAGCGGCCCCTCACGCTGGTGCGCGGGCAGGAGGCGACCCTCTGGGACGACGCGGGCCGGGCTTACCTCGACTGCGCCTCCGGGCAAGGGGTGGCGAACGTGGGGCACAGTCACCCCCGCGTGGTGGCCGCTGTGCAGACGCAGGCCGCCACGCTGGTGACCTGTCAGGAAGCCGTGCACAACGACGTGCGGGCGGTCTACCTCTCCGAACTGGCCGGGGTGCTGCCCGCCGGGCTGGACCGAATCTTCCTGTGCAACTCCGGCGCGGAGGCCGTGGAGGCGGCCATCAAGTTCGCCCGCGCGAGCACCGGGCGCCCCGGCGTCGTCGCGGCGATGCGGGGCTTTCACGGGCGCACGCTGGGCGCACTCAGCGCGACCTGGGAGGCCCACTACCGCGAGCCTTTCGCGCCGCTGGTGCCGGAGTTCGGGCACGTCCCCTACGGCAATCTGGCGGCGCTGGAGGCGGCGATCACCGACACGACCGCCGCCGTCCTGCTGGAAGTCGTGCAGGGCGAGGGTGGGGTGCGGCCCGCCTCCGAGGAGTTCCTGCGCGGGGCCCAGCGGCTGTGCCGGGAGCGCGGCGCCCTGCTGCTGACTGACGAGGTGCAGACCGGCTTCGGGCGCACCGGGCGGATGTTCGCCTGCGAGCACACTGGGCTGGAACCCGACCTCCTGATTCTGGGCAAGGCCATCGCGGGCGGCGTGCCGATGGGGGCGGTGGCCCTCGGCCCGCGCGTGGCGCAGATGACGCCCGGTACCCACGGCTCGACCTTCGGGGGCAATCCGCTGGCGTGCGCGGCGGCGCGGGCGGTGCTGGACATCCTGCGCGAGGAGAATCTGCCCGCCGAGGCTGCCCGAAAGGGTGAGTGGCTGATAGACCGGCTCCGGGCGCTCCCCCACCGCCGCATCCGCGAGGTGCGCGGGCGGGGCCTGATGGTCGGGCTGGAACTGCGCGACCGGGTGGCGCCCCACCTGGCCGCCCTTCAGGAGCGCGGCGTCCTCGCCCTCCCCGCCGGGCCGAGCGTGCTGCGGCTGCTGCCCCCGCTGGTGATCTCGGACGCCGAGCTGGAACAGGTCGTGCAGGCGGTGGACGAGGTGCTGGCGTGACACTCGCTCCTGTCCTCACCGCCGAGGAAGCCCTTGTCCACGGCCTCGTCGCCATTCCCAGCCTCTCCGGGCAGGAGGGGGACGCCGTGGGCTGGTTGGTGGAGAGGATGACGGAACTGGGCCTGACCTCCTCTACAGACGGCGCTGGAAACGCGGTCGGCGTGCTGGGCCACGGCTCGCCGCAGACCGTCCTGCTGGGCCACATCGACACCGTGCCCGGCGACCTTCCGGTGAGGGTCGAGGACGGCGTGCTGCATGGCCGGGGCGCGGTGGACGCCAAGGGAGCGCTCGCCGCCTTCGTGAGCGCGGCGGCGCGGCTGGCCCGGCGGGATGACGTGCGCGGCCAGGTCGTCGTCGTGGGCTGCGTGGAGGAGGAGGCGTCCTCCAGCAAGGGAGCGCACCACGCGCTGGCCGAGTACGCCCCGGACTTCTGCATCGTGGGCGAGCCCAGCGACTGGCGGCGGGTCACCCTGGGGTATAAGGGGTCGCTGCGGCTGCGGGCGCGGCTCGCGGTGCCCTGTGGACACTCCGCCCACCAGCGGCGCACGGCGGCAGAGACGATGGTGGCCTTCTGGCGGCGGGTGGAGGGCTGGGCCTCGGACCTCACCGGGCACGAGCCCCGCGTCTTTGACCAGCTTCAGCCCACGCTGCTGCACCTGAACACCGCCAGCGACGGCCGGACCGAGACGTCGGTCGCGGAACTGCACCTGCGGCTGCCCCCCGCGCACCCACCCGGCCCGGTACTGGAGGGCCTGCGCGGACTGGCGGCCGACCTCCCCGCCCTCACGCTGGAGGTGCTGGGGCAGTGCCCCGCCTTTCAAACCGACCGCACCTCGCCCCTGGTCCGCACCTTCACCCGCGCGATCCGGGCGCAGGGGGAGCAGCCGGGGCTGGTGCTTAAGACGGGCACGGCCGACCTGAACGTGGTCGGCCCGGTGTGGGGCTGCCCGGTGGTCGCCTATGGGCCGGGCGACGCGGCGCTCGACCACACGCCACACGAACGCCTCTGCCTCGCGGAGTACGGGCGGGCAGTGGACGTGCTTGAATCCGTCCTGGCCGAACTGCACCGCTGATGGGTCAGGGCCGCTCCTTGGGCGACAGCGCCGCCGTGGCGAACCAGAAGGTCCCGAAGGACTTGATCACGTCCACGAACTCGCTGATGGTGACCGGCTTGGGGATGTAGGCGTTGGCGTGGAGGTTGTACGACCGCCAGATGTCGCCCTCGGCGCGGGAGGTCGTCAGGACCACCACCGGGATATTCCGCAGCGCGTCGTCGACCTTCAGCACGTCAAGGACTTCCAGCCCACCCATGCGCGGCATGTTCAGGTCGAGCAAGATCACGTCGGGCGTGGCGGTCCCCGCGTAGGGACCCTCGCGCCGCAAGAAGGCCAGCGCGTCGACCCCGTCGCGGGCGATATGCAGGCGGTGGGGAAAGTGGGCCTCTTCAAAGGCCTCTTCCGTGAGCAGAATGTCGGCCGGGTTGTCCTCGACCAGCAGGATCTCGATGGGCTTGGTGGACGTCATGGGGCAGGCGGACTCCTGGGGGCAGAAACTGAGCGAGGCTGAGGGAAGCACCCCCGGCACCCGGACGCTTGAAAATACGCCAAAAATAGTGAGCGCTCAGTGCCCATCGGTGCCCATTGCATGAAGCCTGCCTTTAGAAGTGGCCGCGTCCGACGGGGGAAACGGCCCCTGGTGGGGCAATCCTCTCCCGGAACTGGTGCTGACGGCGCCGCCGAGACATGACTGTCCCAGGCGCCACCCCCCCCTTCCTGTCAGGGAAGTGGAGTGGAGAGGCGCCTGCTCATGACCTGCTCCCGAACTTGCGACGATTGCCGGGCACCACCCGGAATGACCTTGCCAGAGCTGGCAGCGGCTAGCCCTGATGGGCAGCCATCGCGGCGCGGGCCTGCTCCTGTAGGGGGCGCCACGCCACCTTGCCCGTCGCTCCACGCGGCAGGCTCTCCACGAACTCGTAGTCGCGCGGCACCTTGTAAGTTGCCATCTGGGTTCTGGCCCAGGCCTCGATCTCCTCGGCGGTGGCCTGCTCGCCGGGTCTTAGCACGATCAGGGCGCGGGCGCGTTCCCCGGTGCGCTCGTCGGGCACCGAGATCACGCAGGCTTCCTGAATGGCGGGGTGGCCGTGCAACAGGTTCTCGACCTCGGCGGGCCAGACCTTCATGCCCGACACATTCACCATGCGCTTGAGGCGGTCGGTGAAGAAGAAATAGCCCTCCTCGTCCATGTAGCCCAGGTCACCGGAGCGGAAAAAGCGTTTGCCGTCCAGTTCGACAAAGGCCTCGGCGGTCGCCTCGGGGCGGTTCCAGTAGCCCTGCATGACCTGTTCGCCGTGCATCACGATCTCGCCGACCTCGCCGGGAGGCAACTGGCGCCCGGTGTCGAGATCGAGGACGCGGGCGTCGACGCCGAACAGGGCGATGCCCAGGCATTGCAGCTTCTGGCGCCCCTTGGGGTTGGAGTGCGACTGCGCCATCGTCTCGGTCAGGCCGTAGCCCTCGGTGAAGGTGATGCCGGTCAGGTCGAGCAGCCGCTGCCCGATCGCCGCCGGGAGGCTCGCGCCGCCGCCCGTCACGTTCCGCAGGCTGGCGAGGTCCGCCGGATTGAAATGGGGGGAGGCCATCAGGTCGATCACCATCGTGGCCGTGTTCGTCCAGAGGGTGACGCCCCGGTCGCGGATGAGGTGCCGGGCCGCGTCCCGGTCCCAGCGGGCCAGTGCCACGATGGTGCCGCCACCGTTGAGGGGCGCGAGCAAGCTGTTGATGAAGCCGGTGACGTGGAAGAAGGGCAGCGAGGCCAGAAACACGTCCTCGACCGTGCCGTCTACCCAGGCCCCGGCCCCGAAGACGTTCGCCTGCACGCTGCGGTGGGTGTGCATGCAGCCCTTGGGCAGCCCGGTCGTGCCGCTGGTATAGGGCATGACCGCCAGATCGTCGGGGCCGACCTCGGCGGCGGGGGCAGAGGCAGCCTGCAGGGCCTCTTCCAGGGTCACGTCGCCGGGGTGCAGCTCCGGGGTCACGTCCAGCTCGGTGGGGAGCGGAATTCCGGCCCGTTCCGCGTCGGTCCCGACCATGACGTTGGCAACGACCGCGTGCGCGAGGCCCGCCTGCTTGGCCTTCTCGTACAGCTCGGCGCCCACCACACCGGCCCGGATGCCCGCGTCTTGCAGGAAAAAACCGAACTCGCGGGCCTGGAGCATGGGCGCGAGCGGCACCACGACCGCCCCGAGGTGCCAGATGGCGTGCGCGGCGACGGCCCAAGCGGGGCTGTTCTGCATCCACACCGCCACCCGGTCCCCCTTGCTGACCCCCTGCGCGGCGAGGTGCCCGGCGAGGCGCTCGGCAGACTCGCGCAGTTCGCGGTAACTCAGCTCACGGCCGTAGAACCACATCGCCGCCTTGTCGGGATACCGCTCGGCCGACACGCGCAGGTTGTGCATCAGCCCGGTGCGCGGCAGCGTCAGTTGACGCGGCTTGCCGGGGGGCCAGTAGCGGCCCGCCGTGCGGGTGGCCGGAGCGACCGGGCGGGGAGGCTCGGTGGGCAGGTGGAGTTCGGGGTCGTGCGACATGAGAAACCTCCGGGGGAGAGCCGGGCCACCTGCCCCCGAGGCCGGGAGACGGGCAGCCCGAGCGTGAATTGTGCGTGCCCCGAGTGTAGGGCATGGGGCGTCTGCGGCAAAGACGCGGCGTTGCTCGTCACGTGACGAGCAACGGTATGGTTCCGTGCAGATGGCTTCCGGATCATTGCGGCACCTGACGATGCCACGTCGCTGCGGGGCGTCCATCCCTCCCCTGGCCTGCTCCCTCTGCGGCGCAGCCCTGCAAGTCCAGTTGGAGGGCACCGTTCTTCGGTCACGGGTCCTCCGGCCCGCGTCTCACGGGCTTGTCCAGAAGGGGGTGCGGGCAGGAACGTCCGTACCTCCCCTGCCGCCTGGACCCCGTAGGCTGAAGCGCAGGAGGTTCACCCATGTCCCAGCCCCCTACCCTTACCCCTGAGACGCTCCACGAAACCCTCTTTACCGTCGAGGCCACCCCCTTCAAGTTCGGTCCCGGCGCGGCCGATGATGCGGGCTGGGAGGCGGCCCGGCTGGGAATGCGCCGCGCTTTCGTGGTGCTGGACCCGGCGCTGGCGCACAGCGGGGCAGTGGAGCGCGTGCTGGAGAGCCTGCGCGGAGCCGGGGTGGAAGTCGTCCTCTATACCGATGTGCGGGTCGAACCGGACCTCCCCAGCCTGGAGCGGGCGGGGGCGGCGGCACGGGAAGCGGGGGCTGACGGCTTCGTGGGACTGGGGGGCGGCTCGACCCTCGACACGGCGAAAGTCGCCAACCTGCTCGCCACCCACGGCGGCGCGGTGATGGACTGGGTGAATGCCCCGGTGGGTGGGGGCCGGACCGTGCCGGGGCCGCTGCGCCCGCTGCTGGCGATTCCCACGACGGCGGGGTCGGGGTCGGAGGCGACCACGGTGGCGATCCTCGACCTGCCGGAGCTGGGGATCAAGAGCGGCATCAGCCACAGGTATCTGCGGCCCGCGCAGGCGCTGGTGGACCCCGAACTCACCCGCACGGCCCCGGCAGGCGTGATTGCCTCGGCGGGGCTGGATGTGGTGTGCCACGCGGCCGAGAGCCTGCTGAGCCGCCCTTACACCTCGCGTCCCCGGCCGGAGTCGCCCGCCGCCCGCCCCCCCTACCAGGGCAGCAATCCGGTCGCGGACGTGTGGTCGGCGCAGGCGCTGCGCTTGGGCGGCGAGTACCTGCGCCGGGCGGTGGCCGACCCCGACGACCTGGAGGCGAGAGGCTTCATGATGCTCTCCGCGACGATGGCGGGGGTGGGGTTCGGGTCGGCGGGGGTGCATCTTCCGCATGCCTGCGCGTACCCCATTGCGGGGCTGCGGCACACCTACCGGGCAGCCGGGTATCCGCAGGACCACGCTTTCGTGCCGCACGGCTACAGCGTGATCGTGACCGCGCCCGCTGCCTTCCGCTTCACCTTCGCGGCGGACCCGGAGAAGCATGTGCGGGCCGCCTCCCTGCTGACTGGGCGCGAGTACACCCCGGATGATGAGGACGCCCTGCCGAACGCATTGTGGGACCTAATGCGCGACGTGGGGGCGCCCACCACCCTGACCGAACTGGGGTACGGCGAGGCCGACCTGCCCGCCCTGGTGGAGGGGGCCTTGAAACAGCAGCGGCTCCTAGCGGTGGCCCCCCGCACGCCGAGCGCCGCCGACCTGGAGGCCATTCTGCGGGCGTCGTTGTAGCCACACCCTGTTATTCGAGTTCGCGCTGGACTTCTTCCAGGCGGACCCGTTCCTGGGACGCGCTTTCGTGCTCGCCACGGGCCAGGTGCCAGTCGATCAGTTGGCCGCGTGCTCCCACGTCCAGGGGATCGGCGCCGATCAAGGCCCGCAAGGCGTCGCGGCGCTCCACACTGTCGCCGGGCTGGGCGACGGCGTACACCTGCAGGGCGTCGAGCACCAGCCGCTCGGCGAGTTCCCGTTCCTCGTGCAGCTCGGCGGCGAGGTCGGGCAGGACGGTGGGCGGGACGGCCTCCTGGCGAATCAGCGCCCCAAGGCGGTCCGGATCGCGGTCGGTGACGGCGGCATACAGGTCGGCGAGGTCGCTGCGCACCGGGAAGGTCAGGGTGAGGCGCCCCCGTGCACTGCTGATCAGACTGACCCCGAAGGTGCTGCGCAGATGGTAGATCGCAGTCTGGAGGCTGGCGACCGGATTCTTGGCACCGGGCCAGAAGCGCTCGGCCAGCGCCTCGCGCGGCTGCGAGCGCCCTGAAAGGGCGAGGGCCACCAGCAGCGCCGCGCTTTTGCGGGTGGGAAAGTCGCCCGACTCCCAGACCCGTCCAGCCTGCGTGACCCGCAGTGGCCCCAGCACCCGGACCTCCAACGGGAAGAGGGCGCGGGTGACCTCATCCCCGGCGTGGGCGACCAGGCGGTGCGCCGTGCCCCCGCGCAGCAGTGGCCGGTAGCCGTGGGTGCGGATCAGGGCGAGCGCTTCGGTCAGGTCCTCAGGCGTCCCCCGATGCAGCAGGGCGGTGGCGAGTTCCAGGCGGGCATCCTCACGTCGGGCCTCCTCGACCACAGCGCTGAGATCCCTCTCGCCTTGGAGGGCCGCTTCGAGGTCGGCCCGCAGGCCCAGCGGCCGGGCCTCCTCCAGCGCCGCGTGGGCGGCGTCGGGGTCGCCGAGTTCGCGGCAGGTGCGGGCCAGCAGCAGCGCGGTTTCAGCCCGCAGGCTGGGGTCCTCGGTCGGGGTTTGCTCCAGCAGGGTGCGGGCGGTGCGGGGGTGTCCGCCTTGCAGGGCAAGCAGCGCCTGCACCCGCGCGACCCAACCGCGCAGGTCGGGGTCGGTGCTCAGCGCACGGGCACGGGTGAGGTGGCTGCGGGCCTGCCCAGGGTCGTCGAGCAGTGCGTGGACCTCAGCGAGATTGACATGGGTCAGGGCGCTCGCTTCGGGGCGGTGATCTTCCAGCAGCGCCAGCGCCTGCCCGTAGGGACCCAGGGCCTCGGTCAACAGGCCCCGGCCGAAGTGCAGCGTTCCCAGGGCTTCCAGGCTGCGGGCCTCGCGCCCCAGGTCGCCCGCCTCGCGGAAGGCAGCCACCGCGTCACCGAGGTCGCGCTCGGCCTCAGCATGACGGCCAAGCTGCACGAGCAGGGTCGCGCGGTTGTGCGCGGCCTCGCCCCCGGTCAGACCGCCCGCCCGCGCTGCGCCTCCGAGATCCTCCAGCGCCCCGGCCGACTCACCGCGCATCGCCCGCACAACCCCACGGGCGTTCAGGGCCAAGGGCCGCAGCGCGGGGGGCAGGTCCGGCAGGGCGCGGCTGTACAGTTCCTCGGCACGGGTGGGGTCGCCGCAGGCGCGGGCCAGCAATCCGGCGAGGTACAGCGCGGCGGGCTGCTCGCGCCAGAAAGGAGGCAGGCCGCGCAACGCCGCCCGCAGCGCGTCGGGCCCCGCGCCCACCCGCAGCTCGCGGGCCTGCAAGGTCAGCAGGTCGTCCCAGGCCCCCGCCTCGCGCAGCAGGGTCAGGGCCTGGGGCGTGCGTCCGGCCCGGTGCAGCAGCCCCGCCACCTCGCGGGCGAGGGCCGGATCCGGCAGGGGGCACAACCAGCGCCGCAGCACCCCGGGCAGGCTCCAGCCCCCGGCGGCAGGCCACACCCAACCGCCGTCCGCCAGGGCTTCCAACTGTGAAGAGGCCACCCCCAGCCGCGCCGCGACCTCTGGAGTGACGAGCGGGGTCAGGGCCAGGGCGCGGGCCGCCTCCCGGAGCTCGGTGGGCGGAAGGAGGGGAGGCAGCCGCACGTCGGCGAGGGGGTGGCGGAACCATTCCTCCCATTCCTCCTCAGGGAGGTGACCCGCCAGCCCACGGGCCACCTCCAGGGCCGCAGGCCAGCCCTGCGCCAGTTCAAAGGTGTGGTCGGCCCAAGTCGGGTCCCCTCCCAGGGCATCCCGCCACTCTTTCTGAGTCAACCGCAGTTCGGCGCCACTCAGGGCCAGGGGGGTTGTCTCCAGAGAATCCGCCTGTTCGCTCCAGACGGCCAGCTCTCGGCGTGAGCGCGGCCACCACAGCCAGCGGGCCTCGCCGGGAGGCGGAGGGTCGCGCCAGACGGGCAGGTTATGACCTTGGGCCCACTCTGTCAGCTCCTCTTGCCCGGCCCCCACCTCTACGGGAGCCACGATCCGGGTGGGCAGGGAAGACAGCCGTTGAAGCAGGCACGGGGGCAGAGGCATCGCAACCCCAGTGTAAAGCATTGCTTCATACAACTCCCAGAAACCTCGTCTGGCATGAGCGTTTGCGTTTTTTTTGAGCCGGGTTTGTTGGAATAACTCCAACCTTCAAGTCAGCCCCGATCCACTCGCCGCTTACCCCAGTTCCGGAGGACCGCCCATGAAGAACCTGACCCCCGCCGCCCTGAGCCTGACCGTCCTCCTCGCCGCTTGTGGGCAAAGCACCCCGACCGTCCGCACTTCCCAGAGCAGCCCCACTGCGCAGGGCGCCACCCTCCAGACCCAGGCCGTGAAGACCACGGCCTCCACCACCCTCTCCGAGTGCCAGGCCTTGTATGCGACGGCCCCCTCGGGCGTGCAGGTGGACAGCAGCATGAGCTACGGGCAGGTCGGCACCCTGATCCTCTCGTTCGTGGACGACACCAGCAAGGGCCGCGCGGTCCACTGGATGGACTCGAACCTGCCGTTGGACCTCGGCAAGGGCCTGGGGGCGCTGGAGAACCTACCCGTCGTGGCGGCCAAGCTGCTGGTCACCCCAGACCTGATCGAGAACCTTCAGGCGAACCTACCCGGTCTGGTGTCGATCTATCAGGACGCCCCGCTGCGGTACCTGCTCAAGGAGAGCGTCTCGTACATCGGCGCGGACGTGGCCCGCAGTGCTTACGGGGTGGACGGCAAAGGCGTGGGCGTGGCGATCATCGACTCGGGGGTGGACGGCACGCACGCCGACCTGAGCCACATGGCGGAGAACGTGAAGCTGGTCGGCCCGGTCGTGGACCTCGGCGTGGGCGGCTACCTGCACGTCAAGCTGCCCAACACCGACACCTCCAGCGGCCACGGCACACACGTCGCGAGCACCATCGGCGGCAGCGGGGCGGCGTCGGAAGGGGCGAACAAGCGGCAGGGCGTGGCGCCCGGCGCGACCCTGGTAGGTGTGGGGGCGGGGGACGCCCTGAGCATCCTGTACGCGCTGGAGGGCTTCGACTACGTGCTGAAGCCGGAAATCCGCGAAACCCATAACATCCGCGTGATCAGCAACTCCTGGGGCTCGAGCGGCGAGTTCGCCCCCTACAACCCCATCAGCCTGGCGGCCAAGCGGGCCTACGACGCGGGCATCATCGTGACCTTTGCATCGGGCAACGAGGGACCGGGCGCCAACACGCTCAACCCCTACTCGGCGAGCCCCTGTGTGCTGAGTGTGGCGGCAGGCGACAAGCAGGGCTATCTCGCCGACTTCAGCTCCCGGGGCCGTGCTGGGGACACGCTGGTTCACCCCGACGTGACTGCCCCCGGCGTGGACATCAGCGCCGCCCGTGCGCTCACCGGACTGGCCGCGACCACCGTCCCTGACCTCGACAACCCGCTCTACTCGACCATCAGCGGCACCAGCATGGCGACCCCCCACATCAGCGGCGTCGTGGCGTTGATGCTTCAGGTCAATCCCACCCTCAACCTCGACCGTGTGCTGGAGATCTTCAAGAAGACCAGCCGCCCGATGTACTACACCCAGACCAGCACGAACGGCCTCGACCCCAACCAAGTCGTGACCAAGAGGCGTGAGCTGTGGGAAGTAGGCTACGGCTACGTGGACGCCAACGCCGCCGTCCGCGAGGCCGTGCGCCTGAACACCAGCCGCTACACCCTCCAGACCACCGCCCTTCCCGGCTGGACCGGCACGGTGGCTCCCAGCGTCTGCGTTCCCCTCCTGAACTGCGTGATGACCGCCCAGCACACCCAGACGATCAGCGTGCCCAGCGGTGCCTCGGCCCTGCGGGTGGCGACCGAGTGGGGCAACCCCGCTTACGACCTCGACCTGGAGGTCTACGACCCCGCCGGACGCCTCGTCGGCTCCAGCGCCCAGGGCACCAGCACGGGCGAGGCCGTCAGCATCCCCAGCCCGGTGGCCGGGAGCTGGAAGGTTGTTCTAAAGGGTTTCCTCAACGGGTCCACGACCTACACGGGCACCGCCGAGGTGGACAAGCTGGTGCGCCGCTAAAGACCAGCCGTCACGAGAGGGGGAGGTGGAACCCACGCCGGGTTCTCTTCCGCCTCTCTGGTATGCGGGCGCCCTACACTGCGGCATGACCCAACCGCAAGAAGAAGCGTGGGCCCAGGCCGCCGCCGGGCTGCGCCGCCTTGGCACGACGGGGGACGAAGTGGCGGCGCGGCTCACCCGCGAGCTGGACGCCTTCGAGGCCACTGTCGCTCGTGCGCAGGACCGCTGGCACAAGCTCCTGCCTGGCCGCGAGTGGACCGCCGCGCAGGAGGCCGAGCACGTCCTCCTCGTCAACGAGAGCAGCGCGCGAATCGCTGCGCTGCTGGCCTCTGACCGTCCCCTGCGGCCCACGCCGCGCGTTCCCGGCAAGGAGGTGGGCGGCAAGCGTCAGGCTCCGGAGGGCACCCGCCCCGGACCGGATCAGCCCTGGGAGGCCCTGGCGGAGCGGCACGCGGCGGTGCGAACGCAACTGCTGACGCTGGCGGAAGGGGCCGGGGACGACCCGGAGCGGACCTTGTTTCACCCCTTCATGGGCGACCTGACTGCGCTGGACTGGCTCAGGATGGCCGCCTATCACGTCGGGCACCACCGGCGGCAACTGGAGGGGGCAGGCTAGGCGCCAGGTTCCGGCGATCACGGGCGGCCCAGAACCCGGTATCGCCCCTCGGCGCGGGGCTGGCCGTCCACGAGCAGGGTGTAGCTGTACTCGCCCGGCGTCGGGTCGGCCCGCAGTTCGGCCCGGTAGGTGTGGTCGGCGCCGGGCAGCAACTCGGTGACTTGCCCCGAGCTGCTGCGCACCTGCACCCGCGTGGCGGCACTGTAGACCACTGCCCGGAGCTCCATGACCTGTCCTGGCAAGGCATTGAGCGGCACCACCTGCAGGGTCGCGAGGGGCAGCTCGGCGTCGATCAGCACGAGCGCCCGCGCGGTGGCCCGCGCCTCGCCCCGGCGGGCCACGACCTGCACCTCGGTGGAGGTCCGCTGCTCCGGGGGGAGGGGCAGCAGCCCGCGCCAGACGCGCCCGCCTTCCTCGGGGCGCAGGGCCAGGGGAACGCCCAGACCCTCCAGCGTGACCGCGTCCGCGCCGGGCTCGACCTCGACGGTCACGGGCAGGGTGGTGCCGGGCGGGCGGGGGTCGTCGGGAAGGTACACCTGCACGCCCAGCTCGTCGGCCGTGACCCCCTGCACGTCGGCAGTGCCCGTCACGCGCAGGTCACGGGTCACCAGTGCGGCCTCGCGGCTCAGGGTGAGGGCCACGGGCGCCAGCGGCAGGTACAGGGCCGGGTCAAGTCCCACTCCAAGCTGATAGGGGCCGAAGTCCAGCCCGCTCAGGCGGTAGGCGCCCGTGCTGTCGGTCACCGCCTGCACCGCGCCGCCGGGGCCGCTCAGCGAGAGCTGCGCCCCCACCACCGGCCGGCCGTCCCCGTCCAGCACCCGGCCCTGAAGGGTGGCGACCTCGCGCACCGGGATCTCCAGGGTCACGCTCCCGCGCAGGCGGACCTCCACCGGGGGCAGCACCGGGATGACGTACTGTGCCAGCACCCCCTCGCCCAGCTCCACCGTGTATGGCCCCGGCCGCAGCAGCACGCTGGCCTCACCTGCCGCATTCGTGCTCAGGGCCTGCCCGCCGACGAGCAGCTCAGTCGCCACGCCCGGTTCGCCGGGGTCGCGGGCGCCGTTGCGGTTGCGGTCAGCATAGCTCCGGACGGTCAGGGTGCCCGCGTTGCGGCCCCCGAACAGCGAGACGACGGCGTCCGGGGTGGCGAAGCTGCCCCCCGGCGTGAGCCGCCCCCCCACCGTGAAGCGTGGATGGCCGCCGTCCAGCAGCGCCTGCCCCTGCACGCTCAGCCACGGCAGCAGTTGCCCGCTCGCGGTGACCCCGTAGCTCAGCCTCCCACCCTCCCCAGCTCCGGGCGCGTAGGCCGCGACCAGCCCGGCGCTCCAGCGGTCGGTGCCGTAGCCCACCTGTGCCCGCAGGTCGTGGGTCAGGCCCAGGCCAGTGCCGCTCAGGCCGGTGGCCTTCATGACGTAGTCGGCCCCTGCGTACAGGCCCCGCTCAGGCCGGTAGGCCACGTGGAAGGTGCCCTCCAGGGTGCTGCCCCGGCCCTGCACCCCGCCCGAGACCTCCAGCGGGCCGCGCAGGTAGCCTGCCCCGGCCCCGTACAGCAGGCTGCCCCCAGCGTAGCCCAGCAGCCCGCTAAGCCGCCATTCGCCCCCCAGGCCGTCCAGAGCGGCGGTCGCCTGCACCGCCCCGCTGACTTCGCCGCGCCGGTACTCGGCCTGACCGAGCACGAAGAGGTCGGCGCGGCCAAGCTGCCACTCCCGCACCGCCAGCAGCCGGGCGCCGAAGCCGTCGCTGCCGTAGCTCAGGCCCGCCACGACCCCGAGGTCCTCGTTCGGGCGGTAGCTGAGCTGCGCGGAGGCCGCCGTCCGGGTCACGTCCCCCACCCGGTTGAGCTGCGCGGCGGCGCTCACCCCGAAGGGCTGCTGCTGGCGCGAACTCACCTGCACCTGAAGGTCGTGCGCCTCCCGCACACTGTCGAAAGCGTAGGTCTGCCGGACCAGCAGCCAGGCGTTTTCGTAGCTCAGCCCCTGGCTCAGGCCATAGCCCCACTCATCCCCATGACGAACCGCGCTCACGCCGATGAGGGGGGTCCAGGCCCCGAACGGCCGGGACCAGCCCACCGTCAAGGCGTTGCCGGGGTCGGCTCCGAAGGTCTGCGCGGCGCTGAGGTACGCACCCGAGCGGTGCGAAGCGCTCGCGGCCACCCCATAGGTCGCCTCCCCCCCCTCGCCCACCGTGCGCCAGGTGTTCAGCCCCAGCGAGTAGGCCCCCAGGCGGTACTCGGCCCCCACCTCGGCTGTGCGGAACAGGTCGCGGGTGCGGGCCTGCACGCCGAAATCTCCCCACTGGAGCGAGGCCGTCCCCTCGTCGCGCAGCTGCCCCGCCAGGTCGCGCCGGGCCGCGTAGGTGATTCCCCCGGCGGCGTAGTCGCTGAGCTGCCCCTGCACCGCCGCCGAGACGCCGCCGAACCAGGCCCACCCTCCCGCCGGGGCCGCCGCGTCCTCCGGGTTCCCCGGTAAAGTGGGCAGCCCCGGCAGGGTCGGCACCTCGGGAAGGGGGACCGGGGTCAGGTCCGGCTGGATCACATCGGGTTGAACGGCGCCCACGCCCACCCCCGGCGAAACTTCCACGCTCCAGGTGAGCTGCGGCCCCGCGCCCGCCCCGGCCCCCAGCCCCACCCGCAGACCCAGCAGCGCCTCGCGGCTCAGGTCGGCATCCACGCTGCTGCGGGCGGTCAGGCGCACGAGGTCGCCGTCACCGGGACCGCGCTGGGTGTAGACGACCCGCACCTCGGCGCTTTCCAGCGGCTCCAGCGTGACCCGGTCGGGGGTGACGGTGGCGCTCCCCTCCACCTCCAGCCGCAGCGTGTCGCGCACGTTGCCCAGGTTGGTCACGCGGGCCACGTAGGTCTTGCGCTCGCCGGGGCGCACCCGGTCGGTGTCGGGGAGGGTCACCGTGAACTCGGGCCGCGCCCCCACGACCACCGTGACCGCCACCCGCTGCGCCGCCCCCGCCGCGTCCGTCAGCACGAAGACGAGCGCCTGCGGCCCGGCCAGGGCGTCCTCCGGCAGGTGCAGCGCCGCGAAAGCCGGGCCGCCCTCCCCCGCCTCCAGCGCCTCCGTGAGCAGCGCCCAGCCGGGGGGCAGCTCGGCCGTGACCTGGTACGCTCCCGCGCCGGGCCGGGTCAGCGGCACGGTCAGGAAGTCGCCCGGTTCGGCTGCCAGGGTGAGGGAGGAGGAGGTTGGCGGCGTCTGGGCCAGCGCCCCGCCCGACCACGTGCTTCCCAGCGCGAGCAGGGCCGTCAGGCCGAGGGCCGGGGCCAGCCGCCGACCAATTGCCCGGCGCCGCATCCTCAGGACCCCCGCCACCTCACTGCGCCTCCAGCGCCCAGGTCAGCAGCACCCGGTACTGTCCGGCCGGTTCGTCGCCCTCCAGCCGCAACCGGAAGGATAGGTCGTAGATCGCCCGTCCGGTGTCGGGCACCAGCGCCACAACCTGAAGTGGTCCCGCCCGCAGCCACGGCCCCGTGCCGACGCGGTACTCCAGGCGGCCTACGGGCAACGTCGCCCCCCGCGCGTCGGGCAACCCGCGCACCCGCAGCAGCAGCGCGGCGCGGGGCAGGTAGGTGGTCACGTTCAGGCGCACCGGGCCGGGGGTTCCCAGCGGCGGGTAGTAGGCGGGCTGCGTGCGCGAGAAGCCCCCCCGCGGCGGGTAGGCCGGACCCGAGGGATCCCCCGGCTGGAAGCTCAGGTCCAGGGTCAGGCGCTGCCCGTCCCACAGCAGCGCGGGCGGCGGGGGCGGCGCGGGGGCAGTCTGGGCCTGCCCCGGTCCACCCAGGCCCAGGACGAGGAGAGTGGTCCCCAATTGCAGGGCACGGACCAGCGGGGCGGGCGCGGTTGTCATGGCGCCTTCACCACCAGGGGCGTCTGGGCCGTGAAGAACTTGCCCTTGGCGTATTGCAGGGCCACAAGCACCTGATACTGACCGGGGGCCAGCTTCAGGTCGCCCCCGCCCCCGAAGCGGCGGCTGTAGCCGGGCAGCACCACGCTTTCCTCAATGGGCAAGAAGCCCACCGCCTTGCCCGCGCTGTCCACGACCTGTGCCCGGCCCGCCGCCCGGACCAGCCCGGTCCCCGCGTTGCGGACGGTGGCCTGCACCGCGATCCGGCCGCCATCGTAGGCCGCCTGCACGCCCACAAGCTTCGCGTCCAGGCGCGGGGTGCCCACCTGGAGGTAGATGATCTGCCCCACGTCGATGGTGTAGGTCACCCCCAGGATGTTGCCGGGCTGGGCCTGGGCCGCCTGCTCGGGCGAGTTGCTGGAGAAAAACAGCACCCCCCAGTACAGCCCCGGCTCGGCGTCGGCCGGGACCTGGAGGGTGTAGCGCACCTGCTGACGCTGCCCCGGCGTGAGTTGAAAGCTCTGCGGCGACACCTGAAGCCAGCGTTGCAGGCTGTTGCGGGCCGTTCCAGCAGGCAGGAACTGCACCTCGCCTGACTCGGGAAAGCGGAAGTCGCGCAGGGCCGCGCCCACCACCATCGGGCCGGAATTGGCCGCGCCGGGATGCAGCACCGTCACAGCGTGGTTGACGGTACTGCCAGGCTGGGCACTCAGTTCAACCCGCGACACGTCCACGCTGACTCCCGTCGCGGCGCGGGCGACCGGGGCAGCGAACAGAGACAGCGAGGCGAATGCCCAGGGCAGGGCGCGGCGGGGGGGGGAGACTCGGGGCATACGGTGTCCTCCAGAAGTGCAGGAAAGCGGGGGGCCGGGGCGTGCGGACACAAACGGAGGCTCTGATGTTGGACGGAACGTCAAAAGGGTGCAGCCAAAGAACCAGCGGACATGAAAGATGGGAACGTGGCACGCCCCGCGACACGTTCCCGACTGTTGCGCGACTGTGACCGCCCCGGGGCGGGCGGGGCAGAGGGAGAGCGGGACGCCACGGTCCGGCCCTCCCTCCATCTGGCTCAGAAGTTGCCGGTCAGGGTAAACGAGACGCGGGCTTCCTTGACGCCGTTGGTTTCGTTCCCGTCCAGGACGATGGCTTCAATAATGTGATCATCCAGCCATCCGCCGGTGGTCTTGGCGCTGCCGAGGTCGGTGTTGGATACTTGAAGCGTGGGGCGGGCGGCGGTTGGGTTCGCGGCGTTGTAGAGCATCTCCACCTTCTTGACGGAGGAGTCCGCTACCTGATCACCGAGCATAAAGGTGGGGAAACCTGCGGGCACATTGCCGCCCGTCTTGCCTTCCAGTTGTGCCTTGAAGGTCCAGCCGCCCTGAGCGTTACTGAACTTTTGCACAATTTTCTGGTTCATGCAGATCATGGGACCCTTCCACTCCACTTTGCTACGGTCCCCGCCAGTGAAGACGATCCCAGGGTAGCTGGATTGCGGGGCCATCAGCGAGCTGGGATTCCCAGTGAATGCCGTCCCATTCGAGTTCGTTCCCGTGAGCGATGTGGGTAAGCTAAAGCTGCCGACAAACGAGTAGTTGTTGCCTGTGACGATGTTGCCGTCACCCTTCCAGGTGGAGGCCCGCAGAATCTCCAGCAGCGGGTAGGTAAAATCGCGCCCGGTCGTCTTGCTGTGGTCGCCAGCGCGGTAGCACTTCTGCTTGTCCAGGTCCGCCAGGTTGATGTTCCAACTCGTCTCGTGCAGATGCATGGCGACCACAGCGGGGATGGTCACACGCACGTCCTCGTACAGCTGCGCGGTTCTGTCGTCGATATCGTAGTTACCGCCGTTGTTGGAGGGTGGGTTGCACCCAAAGACGGGGTTGCAAAAGTTTTGTGCTTCCGCCTGACCACCCTGCGCCTGTGCCTGCGCTCCGGCCATTCCGCCCAGCCCCATCGTCAGCAGCGCCAGCCCCATCATCGTCTTCTTCATATTGCTCTCCCTTCCAACCCAAGAAGCCTGTGTACGGCGCTGAAGGCCCGATCGCCCTCTGCTGTCCAGAAGGTAATGAGAGTGGCGTTAACAGTTCGCTAACAAGATGTCGACGACGTGAAGGGCTCGTTAAAAGGTAGAGTCTAAGGGTCTTCCACACTTGCCGCGACCCTCTCGTGTCAACCGTCTCCCGCGACTTTCATGCGTAGGGAAACAGGCTCCACGCGCGTCCCGACCTCCGCCGATGGGGCCGAACGACCTTTAACAAACGAGGCTCTGAACATGACTGAAAGGTTACGGGACGGTGATGATCAACCGGCGCAGCAGCCAACCCTGCGGGTGCTGGGGCACGTGTACCTGTGGGGCGCCGGGCCGCTGCCCGCCGTGTCCAGTAAAGGGCTGGCCCTGCTGACCTATCTGGCGCTTGAGGCCCGCCCACACCACCGCGAACATCTGGCCAACCTGCTGTGGGACACGGCAGACGCGATGGCCAACCTGCGGGTGGAGCTCGTGCGGCTGCGCCAGCGCGGGGTCAGTCTGCCTGCCCGACAGCCCATGCTCAGCCTGCCTGGTGCGACCGATCTGACCGAATGGGAGGCCCTGCCCGATCCCTCCCAGGGTGACGGGGAGGTGCTCGAATGGCTCGCGCCGCTGCGAGGACCGGTTCTCAGTGGACTGGAGGACCTCGGCACCACGGCCTTCCGGGAGTGGCTGGACGGCCAGCGCGGGGCGCTGCACGACCGCATTGAGGCGCGGCTCTCGCGGGTTGCCGGAGCGCTGGCAGCGCGGGGTCAGGCGAGCGGTGTCCGGTTGATCGAGGCGCGGGCGGAAGCACTGGGGCTGCACCTGAGCGTGCCCGTCCCGGCCGCCCTACCGCCTGCTCCACCGGAGGCCCCGGAGCCGCATCCGTCCAATTCGCCCGCATCCGGTCTGCACTGGCCCGAGCCAGAGGCCCGGTTGCGCGAGGTGCTTGGCCGGATCCTGGAGGGACACACGCCGCACCTGCTGCTGCTGCGGGGGCGCGGCGGCACGCGCCGGGGCCTGATCGCCCGCCTGACCTGCCACACCCCCTGGCAGACCGTGCAGGTACAGGCGTCCACCGACCCACTGCTGTGGCAGCAGTCGCTGCGGCTGCACCTGCGCCGCCTGCTGCCCGCGGCCTCTGCCCCCGCCGCGTCCGACCCACTGCTCGACCCACTCCTCGAACTCGCGGGGCTGTTCAGTGCGCTCCAGACCCCGCTGCTGCTCGTCTTGCACGACCTCTCTCCGCAGACACCCGGCCTGCACCCGCTGCTGAGCTTCCTGCTGGACCTGCCTGCCCCCATCGCCGTGATGGTCACCGTCACGTCGGAGGCGGCCGAGGCGGGGCTGCGGCCCCTGCTGCGGCGGGCCGCCGGAGCCCGGTTGGAGGTGCTGAACCTGCCGCCGCTGGGGGTGTCCGCCGTCACCGGGGCACTTCAGGCGCGGCGCCCGGCCAGCCTGGCAAGCGCCGCGCTGGAGGACGACCGTGTCCTGGCGACCCGGCTGGTGCAGTGCAGCGAGGGCTACCTGCCCTATCTGGACGTCCTGCTCGCCGCCGACCCACCCCGGCTGGAACACCGGTTGCCGGAGGGCGTGCGCGACCTGCTGCTGGCCGAACTGGGGCCGCTGACGGCCCCCGACCTCGACCGCTGGGCCCGGCTGGCCCAGATTCATGGCCGGTTCGACCCGGCGACTGCTCAGGCCCTGCTGGGCGAGGGCGCTGGGACGCTGCTGCTAACCCCTACGGCCCGGAGCGTGCTCGTGCCGGTGCCACGCACCGAGGCGCTGGTTTGGCCCGAACCGATGTCGCCGCAGCTCACCTGGCCCCAGCTCACGGGCCGCGCCGACGACGCGCAGGGCCACCTGGGGTTCGCGCACGAGCTGACCCGCAGCGCCCTGGCCTCCTTGCTGCCGCCCCACGAACGCCACGCCGCGCGGCGCACGCTGGCCCGGCACTTCCAGACCACGGACCCGGCCCGCAGCCTGCTGTATGCCGAACGGGCGCAGTGCCCCGACCTTGCCGAGCAGGCCCGCGCCGCCCTGCCGGAACTGACGGCCCCCGCCCTCCCCCGCGGCCCGCAGCCCCGCCCAGTCCCTGCTCCAGAAGCCCCTCCCTCCCACGCCGGGCGCGACGGTTGGACCGCCGGGGGCTACCGGGTGGCCTTTGAAGACGGCAGGCTCCGCATCCTGCGCCGGGGGCATCCCGGCCTGCCGCCCCTGCTGACCCTCTGCTTCCCTGGTTCGGCCCCGGCCTGGAGCCTGACGCTGCGGCACGACCTCGCGGCCAGCGGGCGACCCGCGGCGCATTGGCCGCCGAATTTCGTGCTGGGCGTGCGCGTCGGCTCAGGCCCCCGCGTGGTGTACAGCACCGAACCTGTTCCCGACCACTTCAGTGACGGGGTCGAGCATGTGTTCGGGGGCGTGCTGACTCCGGGGTGCTGGCTCGGCCTGAGCGGGCCGGGCGGAACGGGACCGCTGGAGCTGAGCGTGCGGGCGGTGGACTCGGCCCTCACGCTCGGTGCCCTGAGCTGGGGGAATCACCGCCTGGGCGGGCAGTAGGGGAAGACGCCCGTGGGGTCAGGGCGGATACTCGGCTCCGGCGGACCGGGCCGCCCTTTTCAGAACCACGCCTCCTGCATCTCCAGCGTCGTGGGGTCCGCGCTCGCCAGCAGGTCGGCGTGGGCCTTGACCTTGGGCAGCTCGTGCACGGCAAAGAAGCGTGCGGCGTGGAGTTTGCCCCGGTAGAAGTCGGCGCCCTCGCCCCTCGCCTCCGGCAGCTTGCGGGCCGCGACCGCCGCCTGCCGCAGCCACATCCAGCCCACGACTGTGTGCCCCAGCATCTCCAGGGCGCTGTGAGCGTTGGCAAGAAAGCGGTCGGGGCCGAGGGTGGGGGCCTGGGCCAGCAGGCCGCGCAGGGCCGCCGTGCTCTGGGCGACGGCGGTGGCGAGCGCGGTGCGAATCTCGGCCACCCCCTCCAGCTCCTCGGAGGCGGCGAGGTCCGCCGACATCCGCTCCAGCAGCACGGTCAGGCCGCGCCCGCCCGATTGAGTCACCTTGCGCCCCAGCAGGTCGAGGGCCTGAATGCCCTCGGTGCCCTCGTGGATAGGGTTGAGGCGGTTGTCGCGGTAGTACAGCTCCACTGGGTAATCGCGGGTGTACCCTGCCCCGCCCATCACCTGAATCGCGTCGCTCAGGGTCTCCTGGCTGTACTTGCTGGGCCAGGATTTGACGACGGGGGTCAGCAGGTCGAGGAGCAGCCCGGTATCCCCCCGCCCCTCTTCCGGCCCGGTGTGCAGGTCGTCTACCAGCGAGGAAGCGTAGAGGCCCAGCGCGAGGCCGCCCTCCACGAAGCTCTTCTGACGCAGCAGCATCCGGCGCACGTCGGGGTGCTGAATGATGGACACGGGTTCGGCGTGGGGGTCCTTGTTGCCGGGGGAGCGCCCCTGCCGCCGCTCGCGGGCGTATTCGAGGCTGGCAAGGTAGCCCGCGTAGCCCAGCATGACCGCGCCCATCCCGACGCCGATGCGGGCCTCGTTCATCATGCGGAACATCTGCGCGAGGCCCTGCCCCGGCTCGCCCACGATCTCGCCGACCGTCTCGCCGCCCTCCCCGAAGTTGAGCAGCGTGTTCGTGGTGCCCCGGTAGCCCATCTTGTGGTTCAGGCCCGCCAGGACGACGTGGTTAGATTCGCCCGGCCTCCCATCCTCCCCCACCCGGTAGCGCGGCACGATAAAGAGTGAGATGCCCTTGACGCCCGCCGGGGCGCCCTTGATCCGCGCTAGGACGAGGTGAACGATGTTCTCCGAGAGTTCGTGCTCGCCGCCCGAGATCCACATCTTGGTCCCAGTGATGCTGTAGGTGCCGTCTTCCTTTGGCGTGGCGGTCGTCGTGATGTCGGCCAGCCCGGACCCGGCGTGCGGCTCGGAAAGGGCCATCGTGCCGAACCAGCGGCCTTCCAGCAGCGGGGTGAGGTATTTGGACTGCTGCCCCTCCGACGCGAACTCGCGCAGCAGGTTGGCATTGCCGATGGTCAGGAAGGGGTACCCGCTCGTGGAGATGTTGGCCGCCTGAAAGTGCGCCTGCACCGCCTGCATGACCACCCAGGGGAGTTGCAGCCCGCCCAACTCCTCGTCGTGGTGGGCGTTGAAAAAGCCCGCCTCCCGGAAGGCCCGCATCGCGTCCGCCATCTGGGGCGGCAGCTTCACCTTGCCGTCCACGACGTGCGGCTCGTGGACATCCGCCTCGCGCAGGTGGTTGGCGAAGTGGCGCTCGGCCACGCTGTAGGCGAGGTTCAGCACGTCGTCGTAGACCTCGCGCGAGTGCTCCGCAAAACGGGGACGCTGGGGCAGCGCGGCGGTATCGAGCACCTCGTAAAGCTGGAACTGGAGGTCGCGGCGGGACAGGAAGGGGGCCATCGGGGGTACTCCTTTCAGGGCACAGGCAGCGGTGGGCGGAGTGTCCGTGAACGTCAACTGTGAACGCTGGCGTTTACTATAGGGCACGTTCAGACCCCTTTCTCCCCGTTCCACCGGAGGTTTTCCATGCGTGCCGTGACCTGCACCGCCTTTGCCGAACCCGAAGCCCTCAGCGTTCAGACTGTCCCCGATCCCGCACCCGGCCCCGGCGAGGTGGTGCTGGCGGTGGAGGCGGCGGGCGTGAACTACCCCGACGCCCTGATGGTGATGGGGCAGTATCAGGTCAAGCCTCCCCTCCCCTTCACGCCGGGCGCGGAGGCCGCTGGGACAGTGGCGGCGGTCGGCGAGGGGGTGACGCATCTGCGGCCAGGGCAGCGGGTCGCCGCGTTCACCGGAACCGGGGCCTTCGCGGAGAGGTTGCTCGCTTCCGCGAATGCAGTCATGCCTCTCCCCGATGGAGTCAGCACCGAAGTTGCCGCTGGGCTGCCGCTCGCCTTCGGGACCACCATGCACGCGCTGGTGGACCGGGCGAACCTCCAAACAGGCGAGACGCTGCTGGTGCTGGGCGCGGCGGGGGGCGTGGGCCTCGCCGCCGTCATGATCGGCAAGGCGCTGGGCGCACGGGTGATCGCGGCGGCGAGCAGCGAGGAGAAGCTGGCCCTCTGCCGCGAGCACGGAGCTGACGAGACGCTGAACTACAGCTCGGAGGACCTGCGCGAGCGGATCAAAGCACTGACGGGAGGCAAAGGACCGGACGTGATTTTCGACCCGGTGGGCGGCGACTTCGCGGAGGCGGCCTTCCGCTCCATCGGCTGGGGCGGGCGGTACCTCGTGGTGGGGTTCGCGGGGGGCGGCATTCCGAAACTGCCGCTAAATCTGCCGCTGCTCAAGGGCGCGTCGCTGGTGGGCGTGTTCTGGGGCGAGTTCGCCCGCCGCGACCCCCGCGCCAATGCCCGCAACCTCGCCCGGCTGCTGGGGTGGGTGGCAGACGGGACCGTGCGGCCCCTGATCAGCGAACGCTACCCGCTGGAGCGCACCCCGGAAGCGCTGCGGGCACTGCTGGAGCGGCGGGTCACCGGCAAGGTGGTCGTCACCCCTTGACCCCGCTGACCTTCTACACGACCGCCGAACTCGCGCGGGAGGCGGGCGTGACCCGGCGCACGGTCATGCATTACGCCGACCTCGGCCTGCTGACCCCCGATCAGGTGACGGTGTCGGGGCGAGCGCTCTACGGCCCCTACGCGCTGCGGCTGCTGCGCGACGTGCTGGATCTGCGGGCGCTGGGCGTGCCCCTCGACGAGGCCCGCGACATGGTGACCCTGCGCCGGGCCACGCATACCCTCGACGGCACCTATCGCCGCGACTGGACCCGCGCCGACATCCCCCTCTCGGACGAGCAGCTGCGCGTCATTCACGCCCGGCTGCGGCTGTTGCAGGAAGCCTACGCCCGCCAGGCCGAGGGCCTGGCCCGCTTCGACCGCTGGCTCACCAAGCGGTTTACCGGGGGCGAGGTGGAACCGCTGGACCCGGAGGCGCTGGAGGGGGAGGAGCAGGCTCAGCCAGGTGGCCTATAGGGAGGGGAATCGGTGACGAGAGGGACTACACTCTCCCGGTGACGTCCGGCCCGGCCTCTTCCTCCCCCACCCCGCGCACCAGCGAACTCGGCCCCCTGGTACGGCTCGCGGGGCCGGTGATCGTGTCGCAGTTTGCGGCCAATGCGCTCACGCTGATTTCCACGGCGGTGATCGGTCGGCTGGGCACCCCGGAGCTGGCGGCGGCGGCCTACGCGAACGCCACCTACTACCTGCTGTTCCTGATCCTGAGCGGGATCATGCTGGCGGTGGGGCCACGGGCGGCGCAGGCGCATGGGGCGGGGAATCCGGCGGGCGTCGCCCTCGCCCTGCGCGGGGGCCTGCGGCTGGCCCTGGGCCTGACGGCGATTGCCTTGCCGCTGATGTGGGGCATCGCGGCGATCTTGCCCGGCCTCGCGCCCGAAGGCGTGCGCGGTGACCTCGCGGCGAGCTACTTGCGGCTCTACGCGCTGGGGATGCTGCCGGTGCTCGCCTTCGTGGCCCTGCGGGGGGCGCTGGAGGGCACCGGGCAGCCCCGCGTGGTCACGGTGACGGCGCTGGGCGGGGTGACGGTCGTCGCCTTCCTGAGTCCGGCCCTCGCCTTTGGGTGGGGGCCGCTGCCTGCGCTGGGGCTGCCAGGAGCCGCCGCCGCGAGCGCCGTGACCGCGTGGGCGATGGCGCTGACGCTGCTGCCAGTCGCGCTGCGCCGCTTTCCCGCCGTGCCAGGAAGCCGGGTGGGGCCAGAGGTGGGGGCACTGCTGCGCCTGGGCTGGCCCATCGGCCTGACGCTGGGGGCCGAGGGGGGCATGTTCAGCGTGACCTCGCTGCTGATGGCGAGGTTCGGGGCCGAGGCGCTCGCGGCGCACAACGTGGCGCTTCAGGTCATCACGGCGGTGTTCATGGTGCCGCTGGGGCTCTCGACCGCCACCGGCATCCGGGTGGCCCAGGCGGCGGGCGGTGGTGAAGCGGGCCGGGTGCGCCGCGCCGGGCTGACTGGGATCGGGCTGGCGGCGGCCGTCATGCTGGCCTTCGCCGCACTGGAACTGCTGGCGCCCCGGCTGGTGCTGGGGGTGTTCGTGGACGCCGGGGACCCGGCGAACGCGGCGCTGCTGGCGACCGGCGCGAGTCTGCTCACCATCGCCGCCCTCTTCCAGACGGTCGACGGGGTGCAGGTCACCGCGAACGCGGCGCTGCGCGGCCTGCAAGACACCCGCGTACCGCTGCTGATCTCGCTCGCGTCGTACTGGGGGGTAGGGCTGGGGGTGGGGTCGCTGCTCGCCTTCGGGCTGGGGTTGGGACCGCGCGGGCTGTGGTTCGGGCTGACGGCGGGGCTGAGTATGGCGGCCGTAGCGCTGCTGTGGAGGTTCTTGAAACGTAGCCAAGGCCGTTCTCTGGGGAACTGAAGCCGCTCTCCCGCATCTAGAGGAACGAGCTGCGCTCACCCGAGCGGCCCACAAAAGGCCCCCTCCACTTCCGGTAGGGGGCCTTGTCTATGCTTCCGGGCTACCCTTTCCCGCGCAGGTCCGTCACCCGCCGCAGCTTACCCCCCTCGCTGCGGGGCAGAGAGCCGGGCACGCACAGCTCGCAACGTACGGTCACGCCCACCTGAACCTTGACCAGCCGCTCGATTTCGGTCCGCAGCGCGACGGTTTCCTCCCCCGCCTCGACGCGCAGCAGCAGGTCATCGCGGGTGCCCGTGCGGGTCAGGACCACGTGGTAATGGGGGCTGACCTGCCCCATGCCGACCAGCACGGCCTCAAGCTGGGTGGGGTAGACGTTGACCCCCCGCAGGATAATCAGGTCGTCGGCGCGGCCCCGGATGCCGTCCATGCGGCGCACCGTGCGTCCGGTGGCGTTGGGCTCGGTGGCCTCCGGCAGCAGGCGCGTGATGTCGCCCGTCCAGTAGCGCAGCATGGGCAGGGCGGTGCGGCTGATGGATGAAAGCACGAGCACGCCCCACTCGCCGTCGGGCAGCACCTCGCCTGTCTCGGGGTCCACGATCTCGGGGTAAAAGTGGTCCTCCCAGAGGTAGCTGCCGCGCTGCTCGGCCGCGTCCTCGTTGGAGACGCCGGGGCCGATGATCTCGGACAGGCCGTAGATGTTGGTCGCCGTAACACCCAGCCGGGCCTCGACCTCGCGGCGGGTCTTCTCTGTCCAGGGCTCGGCGCCCAACACCGCGTAGCGGAGGGAAGTGTCCCCTGGCCGCACGCCCCGGCGGGTGAACTCGTCCGCGAGGACCAGGGCGTAGCTCGGCGTGCAGGCGATCACCTCGGGTTCGAGGTCGAGAATCAGGCTGACCTGCCGCTCAGTGCCGCCGCCGGAGACGGGGACAGTGCACAGGCCCAGCCGCTCGGCGCCGCCGTGCAGCCCCAGCCCTCCGGTAAACAGCCCGTAGCCGTAGGCATTGTGAAAGGTCATGCCCGGCCGCGCCCCCGCCGCGTAGAGCGAGCGGGCCACAACTTCCGCGAACACGGCGAGGTCGTTCTCGTCGTAGGCGACCACGGTGGGCTTGCCGGTGGTGCCGCTGCTGGCGTGCAGGCGGCGCAATTCGTGGCGCGGCACGGCGCTGAGACCCAGGGGGTAGTGGTCGCGCAGGTCGCTCTTGCGGGTCAGCGGAAAGCGGGCGAGGTCGCCCAGGGTCCGCAGGTCGTCCGGGGTGACCCCCACCGCCTCAAAGCGGGCGCGGTGGGCGGGCACGCGCTCGTGCATCCGGGCGGCGGTCGCCTGAAGGCGGGCAAGTTGCAGGGCGCGGAGGTCGGGGAGGGGCATGCCCTCACGGTCGGGCTGGAACATCGGGCCTCCAGTCGGCAGCAGTGTCACCCACAGCGTCGTGATCGGAAACAGGGAAGGCAGGCAGGAGGGCCGGGTCGCCCACCACCTTGCCAGGGTTAAGGAAGTTCAGCGGGTCCAGCATAGCCTTCACCTCCCGCATCACGTCCAGCGCGTCCCCGTGTTCCGAACGCAGGTACGTCCGTTTGCGCAGCCCCACCCCATGCTCGCCCGTGCAGGTGCCGCCCACCGCGACCGCGTGCGCGGCGAGGGCGTGCAGGACGTGGTCAATCCGAGTCCAGGTGTCCACGTCGTCGGGATGGGCATGCATCAGCAGGTGAAGGTTACCGTCCCCGATATGGCCGACCAGGGGCGCGGTCAGGCCATGCTCTTCCAGCAATTCCTGAGCAACCGCTACTGTCCCCGCCAACGCTGAGAGGGGCACGCACACGTCCCCGATGCGGGTCGCGTGACCGGGCCAGGCCGCCCGCAGCGCGTCGTACACGCCATGACGGGCCGCCCACAGCTCGGACTGCGCCTCCGGGGTGCGGGCCTCGCCGACGGGGGTGCCGCCATGCAGGGAGGCCGCCTCCCGCAGCAGGGCGAGTTGCGCGTCCAAGTCGGCCCGGTCCCGGCCCGCAACCTCTGCCCAGAGGGTCGGGGCTTCCGGGTCGTGGCGGGCGCGGTGGCAGTTCACGGCGGCCACCGTCGCGGCGTCCACGAATTCCAGCCGCTCCGGGGTCAGGCCCAGGCCGCGCAGGGTCACGCTGGCGGTGACTGCCCCCTCCACGTCCCCGAAGGCGAGTTGCACGCTGGCGGTCGCGGGCGGCAGAGGGTGAAGCCTCAGGGTCAGCGAGGTGATGACCCCCAGCGTTCCCTCCGAGCCGATGAACAGCTGTTTCAAGGCGTAGCCGCTGCTGCTCTTGCGGGCGGCGCTGCCCAGCGTCAGCACCCGGCCGTCCGCCAGCGCCACCCGGAGGGCCGCGACGTTCTCGCGCATGCCGCCGTAGCGCACGGTGGTCGTGCCGCTCGCGTTGGTGGCGGCCATCCCCCCCAGCGAGGCGTCCGCGCCGGGGTCCACCGGGAAGAAGAGGCCGTGCGGGCGCAAGCGGCGGTTCAGAGCGAGGCGCCGCACCCCCGGTCCCACCGTGACGGTGAAGCCCACGGGGTCAGGCTCCCCGACCGCGTCCATCCCACTGAGGTCCAGTGAGATCGCGCCCGGCACGGGCAGCGCCGCCCCTTCCAGGCTGGTGCCCGCGCCCCAGGGGGTGACAGGGACGCGCCAGTCGCGGGCGACCGCCAGCGTCTCCAGCACGTCCCCTTCCGAGCGGGCATAGACCACCGCGCCGGGCACCCAGGTCAGCGGCGTGCCCTCGTCGCGGGCGTGGGCGCTCCGGTCACCGGGAACGAGGCTGACGCGCTCGCCCAGCCCGGTTCGCAGGGCGCCCTGCCAGCCGGTTACTTGATCATCTTCCACGTGCCGTTCACGACCTGCACCATCACGCGGCTGCGGGCGTCAAGGCCGAGGTGGTCGGTCGCGCTCATGTTGAAAATGCCGTGCGCCCCGATCACGTTGCGGGTGCCCTCGATGGCGTCACGCAGCGCCGAGCGGAACTGCGGAGTGCCGGGCTTGGCTTTTTTCAGGGCGGCCGGAATCGCCTTTTGCAGAATCAGGCCCGCGTCCCACATGTGCGCCCCGAAGGTGCTCACCGAGTTCTGGCCGAAGCGCCGCTCGTAGGCCTGGGTGTAGGCGAGGCCCACGCGCTGGGTGGGGTTGGTTGCGGGGAGCTGGTCGGCCACCAGCACGGGTCCGGCGGGGAGGATCGCGCCCTCCACGTCCTTGCCGCCCACCCGCAGGAAGTCGGCGTTGGCGACCCCGTGGGTCTGGTAGATCTTGCCCGCGTAGCCCCGGTCGTTCAGGGTCTTTTGCGGCAGCACGGCGGGCACCCCGGAGGCGCCGACGAGCACGGCGTCGGGCCGGGCGGCCACGATCTTGAGAATCTGGCCGGTGACGCTAGTATCGGCGCGGTTGTACTTCTCGACGGCGACCACCCGGATGTTGCGGGCCGCCGCCGCCCGCTGAAGCTCGGAGAGCCAGCCCTCGCCGTAAGCGTCGTTGAAGCCGATGTAGCCGACTGTCTTGATGCGGTTTTGCGCCATGTGCGCGACGATCGCGTTGGCCATGATCGCGTCCGTCTGCGGGGTCTTGAACACCCAGCGCCGCCGGGCGTCCACGGGCTTGATGATCGCCTCGGACGCGGCGAGGCTGATCATGGGCACCTTCGCCTCAGTCACCACGTCGATCATGGCGAGGCTGGCGGGCGTGGTCGTCGTGCCGATAATCACGTCCACCTTGTTGTCCTGAATCAGCTTGCGGGTCGCGGTCACAGCGGCAGTCGTGTCGGACGCGTCGTCGAGGACCGTGTAGGTCACCTTCTGCCCGCCGATGGTCTGGGGCAGCAGGGCGACCGTATTCTTCTCCGGAATCCCCAGGCTGGCCGCCGGGCCGGTCGAGGACACGACCACCCCCACCCGGAGCTGCGCGGCGGCAAAGGACGAGGCGAGCAGGGCGGCGGTCACGAACAGGCGGGCAGGGTGCAGGCGCTTCATGGGAAAACCTCCACGGCGAGGGAGCAGCCCGGCGGAACCGGGCAGGGAAGCTGCTTGAGGGTTGGTTGATGAAGCTTAGCAGAAGGCCGGGGGCCTAGTTCCCCGCCGAGGGAGCCTCCTCCCCCTCGGCTTCAAAGGCGAGGTACAGCCGGGCCAGCAGCGCAGGGTCACGCAGGGAGCCGCCCAGAGCCTCCTCCGCCCGGCGCAGGCGGTAACGCAGCGTATTCACATGCACGTGAAGCCGCGCGGCGAGGTCGGGCAGTGGCCCCGAGTGGCCCAGGTAGGCCCGCAGGGTAGCCTCGGTGCGGCCCCCGTCTTCCAGCGCGGCGAGCCGTGCCCGCACCTGTCCCCGCAGCGGCGCGAAGGAGCCGTCCGCGAGCAGGGCATACAGGGGGTCCATCGCGTGATAGGTCGTGTACCCCCGCGCCTGCCGGGTGGCGGCGAGGGCGTGCCGCGCTTCGCCCTCGGCGGTGCGGGCATGGCGCGGGCCGGGGTGAGGGGCACTGACGCCCAGCCGCACGTCCTGCGCGGTGCTGGCGAGCAGGGCCGTATGCAAGTCCCGCGCCTCGCGCCCTAGGTCGGCGGTCGGCCACAGCCACACCGCCCGGTCCCCCCGCACGGTGGAGTGCGCGGGCAGCCCGCGTTCCAGAAAGTATCCCTCCCCCACCGCCGCGAGCACGTCGAGGGCGTGGGCATGAGCAGCGCGGGCGGCCGAGCCGGGAGCGGGAGGCCGGGCGAAGGCCGCCACCGCCACCGCGACGGGCTCGGGGTCGGGGAGACTGGCCTCCGGCAGCGTGCCCGAGAGCAGGGCGTCGAGCGTCCTCTCCCCCACCCGGCGCCGCGCCGCGCCTGCCGCTGCCGCCTGAAGCCGTGCCAGCAGGGCATATTCCGCCGCCACCGGAACCAGGGCCGCCCACTCCGGCGGCACCGCCAGCGTGAGGCTGCCCACGTGACGCTCGCCGCTCGCGTCGCCGTAGCTCAGGCGACGGGTGACCTCCGGCCCGGCGGCTTCTCCTGCCGAGGCCACCACATCGCCCCAGCTCGCTCGGATCTCTGCCCGGCCCCCGGTCAGCCGCGCCAGCCGAGCGACGAGTTCGCGCTCGGGCTGCGGCCCGGCGACGGCTTCCCGCAATGAGGTCAGCAGCGCAGCCACGCCGGGCAACGCGAGGAGATCGGGCGAGGTGTCCCGCATTTGTTCCAACCTATAACGGGGTGGGGCCGGATTCACGCGCCGCACAAAGGAGGACACGGGGAGGTGGACCGTATGCTGAAAGGCACACCACCACGCTTCCTTTCCACGAACGGAGAACTCCCTTGAAATACGCCCGCTTTATCGCCGGGGGCCGGATGCTCAGCGGCCACCTCCACGACGGTCACCTGATTGACGCGGCAGGCGTCGCCCATGATCCCGACTCCGTCCAGTTCCGCCTGCCCGTGGACCCGCCCAAAGTGATCGCCCTCGCGCTGAACTACAACGACCACGCGGGTGAACTCGGTCTGACGCAACCCAGCGAGCCCGCCCTCTTCTGGAAGCCGAACACCACCCTGCTGCCGCACCGGGGCACGGTGATCTACCCGCGCGGCGCGGAGTTCATGCACTATGAGGTCGAACTCGGCGTCATTATCGGTCGGGACGCCCGCCGGGTGAAGGCGGGGGACGCCATGGACTACGTGGGCGGCTACACCATCGGCAACGACCTCGTGGTGCGCGACTACGTGACGAACACCTTCCGCCCGCCCCTGCGCGGCAAGGGCTGGGACACCTTCGGGCCGCTGGGGCCGTACTACGTGACCGCCAACGAGATCGCCGACCCGCACGACCTCGCGCTCACCGCCCACGTCAACGGCGAGCTGCGCCAGCAGGGTAGCACCCGCGACATGATTTTCTCGATTCCCGAACTGATCGAGCACATCAGCCGATTCATGACCCTCCAGAAGGACGATGTAATCCTGACGGGCACCCCGAAAGGCATCTCGCATGTCCACCCCGGCGACGTGATGCGGCTGGAGGTCGAGGGGCTGGGCGTGCTGGTAAACGGCATTCAGGAGGAGGACGACCTCGCCGAGCCGATCAAGGGCAAGGAAGCGAAGGAAGGGGAGTGGGACGGGCGGTGAAGCGCACGGACAGGCCAGCGAAGCGGAGGACAACGCTCATGCGGCGGGCGGAAGCTGCGGGCATGAGGCGGAGAACTCTGCTGACCCTGGGCCTCGCGCTCCCGGCCCTCGCCCTGGCCGCGCCGCAGCGGTACGAGATGCGCTCCTTCGTGAACGTGAACGGCACCGTGCGACCGGCTTTCGCGTGGTGCGACGCGCCGGGGCGGGTGCTGGCGGTGACGCGGCCTGCCAAAGGTGTCCAGACGACTCCGCAACCTGTCACGCTGTACCGCTGGCTCAAGCGCCCGCTTCCCGAGTCGGACGCGAGCAGGCTGACCGCGCCCTACCTCCTCGGACCGAGCGAGGGGGCGGCGGGAAGTGTGTACACCCGCCTCTCCCTCCCAGACGGCTCTGGGGCGGCTTCCAACTTCTTCATCCGCACCAGCAACGTCGAGAACGTCATCGACCCCGCCTACCGCATGACCCGCGTGAACGAATTCCGCACGCCGGAAGGCTCCTTTTCCTGCCGTTACCAGCCCCAGGCAGTATTCATGGGCGCGACGGCCAAGCGCACCGTGATCGTCTGGGACAACGGCAGGACGGCCACCTACGCCACACGGAACTTTGACGGGACGCCGGGGGTGTACGTGACGGGTGGGAAGGTCAGTTACGACGAACTGGGGCCGGAGTACATCTTTAACGGGGCCGATGGGTACAGCTACCTCGTCAGTTATCACGACTCTTCCGCGTTCGTGCAGACACGTAGAGCCGGAAAGACACTGCAAACCGAGCCTTTTCTCGCCTATTCCTACAGCCTCCCCGTCAAGGAGCAACCATGACCCAGACTGCCAGCACACCAAATCACGACCTCGCCCGCGAGTTGCGTGAAAGCCGACTTACCGGAGGCTTGAAACACTTCATCGGTGGCGAGTGGGTGGACTCGCAGAGTGGCGAGACCTTCCAGACCCACACGCCCACCGACAACTCCGCGCTGGCGACTGTGGCGAGCGGCGACGCCGCCGACATCGACCGGGCCGCCCGCGCCGCGCACGACGCCTTCCAGACGTGGCGCGAGGTGAGCGGAGCCGAGCGCCGCAAACTCCTGCACAGGGTCGCTGACCTGATCGAGAAGCGTTCGCAGGAAATCGCCGTGCTGGAGAGCGTGGACACCGGGCAGGCCATCCGCTTCATGAAGTCGGCGGCGGCACGCGGAGCGGAGAACTTCCGCTTCTACGCCGACCGCGCCCCCGGTGCAGGAGACGGCGAGAGCCTGCCCGCGCCCGGCTTCCTGAACTACTCCATCCGCCAGCCCATCGGCCCGGTCGGGGTCATCACGCCCTGGAACACGCCCTTCATGCTGAGCACCTGGAAGATCGCCCCGGCGCTGGCCGCAGGCTGCACGGTGGTCCACAAGCCCGCCGAGTGGAGCCCGGTCACGGCGACCCTGCTCGCCGAGATCATGGACGAGGCGGGGCTGCCGAAGGGGGTCCACAACCTTGTGCACGGCTTCGGCGAGAGCGCGGGCAAGGCGCTGACCGAGCATCCGCTGATCAAGGCGATTGCCTTCGTGGGCGAGACGGTCACGGGCAGCCACATCATGCGGCAGGGGGCCGACACCCTCAAGCGCGTGCACTTCGAGCTGGGCGGCAAGAATCCGGTCGTGGTCTTCGACGACGCGGACCTCGACAAGGCGCTTGACGCCGTGGTCTTCATGATCTACAGCCTGAACGGGGAACGCTGCACCTCCTCCAGCCGCGTGCTCATCCAGGAGGGCATCTACGACGAGTTCACGGCCCGGATTGCCGAGCGAGCGCGGAACATCCGGGTCGGCGACCCCCTCGACCCCGACACCGAGGTCGGGCCGCTGGTCCACCCCCGCCACTTCGAGAAGGTCCTGTCCTACTTCGACAAGGCCCGCGAGGAAGGGGCCACCATCGCGGCGGGCGGCGAGCGCGTGGGCGGCGAGGGGAATTACGTCTCCCCCACCCTGTTCACCGGGGCACGCAACGACATGCGGATCAGCCAGGAGGAAATCTTCGGCCCGGTCCTGACCGCCATCCCCTTCACCGACGAGGCGGACGCCCTGGCGCTCGCCAACGACGTGAAATACGGGCTGGCCGGGTATCTGTGGACGAACGACCTCACGCGGGCGCACCGATTCGCGCACGGGTTGGAGGCCGGGATGATCTGGGTGAACTCCGAGAACGTGCGGCATCTGCCCACGCCCTTCGGCGGCGTGAAAAACAGCGGCATCGGGCGCGACGGCGGCGACTATTCCTTCGAGTTCTACATGGAGACGAAGAACATCGCCATCTCGCTGGGGACGCACAAGACGGCGCAGCTCGGCGTGGGGCAACCGCCCGTGGTGCAGAAGGAGGTGGCGGAGGGGTGAGCGAGATAGAAGCTGTCTGGCGGCGCATAGAAGCGTGGTACGAGTTACACGGAACCTCACATCTTCTGAACTCTGGAGCCACTGATCAGGCCATCGCAGAAGCCGAAAAGCAGCTTGGGGTGAGCTTTCCAGCGGAACTGCAAGAGTCGCTGCGGCGGCATGACGGCTCAAACGTCATGGGATGGGCGAGCGGTGAGTTGCTGTCGCTGGAGCGTATCGCCAGCGAGCGCCGTATCTGGATGGAACTGCTCCAGGACGGTACCTTCGACGACAACGCTAAACACAACGCAGATTCCGAGGCAGTGCAGCCCGGGTGGTGGAACGCCGCCTGGATTCCGCTGGACGCTGATGGCGGAGGCAACGGCGCGGTTATTGACATGGCTCCGGGACCGGAAGGAACGGCAGGCCAAATCATCGACATGGACCATGAAGTCGGCCCCAATGGACCTCAGTATCAGTCGCTCACCGAGTATCTGGAAGCGGTGGCCGATGGCTTGGAAGCTGAGCGGTTCGTTGTCTATGACGGCGCGGTCGTGTCTATTGATGAAATGGAGGAGGGTTCATGACGCCCCACACCGTCCTCCTCACCGGGGCCGCCGGGCAGGTCGGCTCAGCCTTGCGCGAGGGCCTGCGCGGGCGCTTCCCGGTCCTGCGCCTGACCGACACCCGCGACCTGGGGGAGGCGCAGGAAGGCGAGGAGATCGTCCCCGCCGACCTCACCAACTTTGGCGAGGTTCGCGCCGCGATGGAGGACGTGGACGCCGTGATTCACCTCGGCGGCATCGCGGACGAGCACACCTATGAGCGCATCCGGGACGTCAACATGGACGGGACCTACCACGTCCTCGAAGCGGCGCGGCAATCGGGTGTGCGGCGGGTGGCGTTTGCTTCCTCCATCCACGCGGTCGGCTTCTATCCCCGCTCGGAGAAGATTGGGCCGGACGTGCCCGTGCGCCCGGACACCTACTACGGGGTCAGCAAGGTGTTCGGGGAGGCGCTGGGCCGCATGTATTTCGAGCGGTACGGCATCGAGTTCGTCGGCGTCCGCATCTGCTCGTTTCAGCCGAAGCCGAAAGATGCCCGGCACCTCTCGACCTGGCTTAGCCCCAGGGATGCGGTGCAGCTCTTTGAACGCGCCGTCACCACGCCCGATCTCGGCTTTCTGATCGTTGCGGGCATCAGCGGCAACACCCGGCGCTGGATGACCCCGGAAGGCTGGGACGTGCTGGGCTACGTGCCCCAGGACGACGCCGAAGCCTACGCCGCCGAGGTCGAGCACATTCGCGGTGACCCTGCGGACATCACCGAGCAGCGGCAGGGCGGGATTTTCGTGGACTCGGAGTATAGGGGGCTGGCGGGGAAGGAGGGCATGGGGCGATGAAGGTCACTGGGTGGCCCCCTCACCCCAGCCCTCTCCCGCGGGGGGAGAGGGGGCTAAAGCGCTCCAGCAATTCGCTCCAGCACACCGTCCAGGTTGTCGCGGACTTCGTTGTTCCAGAAACGGAGGACGCGGAAGCCGCGTGCTCGCAGGTCAGCATCGCGCACGGCGTCATAGGCGCTGTTCGTGTGCTGACTGCCATCCAGTTCGACGATCAGCTTGTGCTCGAGGCACGCGAAGTCAGCGAAGTAGAACCCCAGCGGTTGCTGCCTGCGGAATACGGCCCCAAGCTGGCGGTTTCGCAACCGGCTCCACAGCAACCGCTCTTCGGGCGTGCTGCGTCGCCTCAACTCCCGCGCCCTACTCTTCGTCACATCTCGCGGAAACCGGTCCACGCCCAAGCCTACCTGCTCCCTCTCCCCTTGCGGGAGAGGGCTGGGGTGAGGGGTGTCGAGCAACGCTCGACCAGCAAGGAGGTTTAATCTCATGGCAGCCATCACCGGACAGCAGTTCCTCGACCGCCTGCGGCAGAATCCGCCCACCCTCTACATCGACGGGGCGCGGGTCGAGGATCCCACCACCCACCCGGCGACCCGCAACATGGCGCACTCGCTCGCGGGCCTATACGACCTCCAGCACCAGCCGGAGCTGCGCGAGCAGCTCACCTACGAGGAGAACGGCGAACGCCACCCGATGAGCCTGATGGTGCCGCGCACCAAGGAAGACCTCGCCCGCATCGGGGAGGCGCACCGCATCCGCGCGAACTACTCGCTGGGCTTCCTGGGCCGCGCTCCCGATTACATGAACGCCAACGTGATGGCGGCGGGCATGGGGGCCGACTACTTCGCCCGCTGCGAGGTGGAGGGCGACCACAAGCCCGACTTTGCGGGCAACATGCGACGCTACTACGAGTACGTGCGCGACCATGACCTGTGCCTCACGCACGCGCTGACCAACCCGCAGGTCAACCGCGCGAAGATGGCCTCCGAGATGCCCGACCCCTATATCGCCCTGGGGATCGTGGAGGAGCGTGAGGACGGCGTGGTCATGCGCGGCGCCCGCATGATGGCGACCCTGCCCATCGCGGACGAGATTCTGGTGTTCCCGTCCACCGTCCTCAAGGAGAACGCCGACAAGAGCCGCTACGCGATGGGCTTCGCCGTGCCGACGAACGCGCCCGGCCTGAGCTTCCAGTGCCGCGAGCCCTTCGACGTGGGCCGCGACCCCGAGGACCATCCGCTGGGCAGCCGCTTCGACGAGCAGGACGCCTTCGTGATCTTTGACGACGTGCTCGTGCCCTGGGAGCGCGTGTTCCTGCTGTATGACGTGGAGCTGGCGAACAAGGCCTACGCGGGTACCGACGCCGTGCTGCACATGGCCTATCAGGTCGTGAACCTGAAGGTCGCCAAGACTGAGGCGTTCCTGGGCACCGCGCAGAGCATCGTGAACGCCATCGGCTCCGGGCAGTTCCAGCACGTGCAGAGCAAGGTCGCCGAGATCATCGTGATGCTGGAGATCATGAAGGCGCTGGAGGTCGCCGCCGTCGCGGGCGCCACCGTCAACGAGTACGGCGTGATGACCCCGGCGCGTGGCCCGCTGGACGCCGCCCGCAACTACTACCCGGCGGTGTACGCCCGCCTGCCCGAACTGCTGCAACTCCTCGGCGCGTCGGGCATCATCATGATGCCGAGCAAGGCCGACCGCGAGGGACCGCTGGGGCCGCAGATCAGCAAATACCTGCAAGCCGGAAACGCGAGCGCGGAGGACCGGCTGAAGCTCTTCCGGCTCGCCTGGGACATGTCCATGAGCAGTTTCGGCGGGCGCCAGAGCCTCTACGAGAAGTTCTTCTTCGGGGACCCCGTGCGGATGCACTCGGCGCTGTACGAGGTCTACAACAAGCAGCCGTACGTGGAGCGCATCGGGGCGTTCCTGAACCGCAGCGAGAAGGCGGAGGGGGTGGCGGCCGATGACTGAGAGCCGTCAGGCGTCAGCCGTCAGCACTCAGGAAAGGGCAGCCGCCGATGTCATCCGCATCGCCCACACCGTCTTTACCGTCACGGACCTGGACGCCTCGCGCGACTTCTACGTGGGGCTGCTGGGCCTGAACGTCCTGCACGAGGAGCCGGGAGCGCTCTACTTGCGCGGCGTAGAGGACCGCGAGTGGACGCTGAAGCTGGAGCAGGCCCCCGAGGCGGGCGTGCGGCACCTAGCCTACCGGGTCCGGACGGACGCCTGCCTGGACGGGCTGGTGGCCCTGGCCGAGCGTGAGGGGCTCCCCTACCGCTGGGAGGAGGAACTCGATCGGCCCCGGCTGCTGCGGATGCAGGACCCCTTCGGCGTGCCCGTCGCCTTTTACCGCGAGAGCCGCACGCACCGCTGGCTGTTGCAGGACTACCACCTCCACCGGGGGCCGGGCCTGCAACGGGTGGACCACGTCAACGTGATGACCCCCGATGTGGGCAGCATGATGGCCTGGTACGGCGAGCGGCTGGGCTTCCGGGCGTCCGAGCTGACGGAGGACGAGGACGGGCGCATCTGGGCGGCCTGGATTCAGCGGCGGGGGGGCGTCCACGACCTCGCCATGACGAACGGCGCCGGGCCGAGGCTGCACCACTGGGCCTACTGGATGCCCGACGCCATGAGCATCATCCGGGCGTGCGACATCCTCGCGGGGGCGCGGCAGCCCGAACGCATCGAGCGCGGGCCGGGGCGGCACGGCATCTCCAACGCCTTTTTTCTGTATGTCCGCGACCCCGACGGGCACCGCATCGAGCTGTACACCTCCGACTACGTGACGGTGGACCCCGACTTCGAGACGATCCGCTGGCAGCGCGACGATCCCCGCCGCCAGACGCTGTGGGGGGCCAAGACGCCCCGGAGTTGGTTCGAGGAGGGCTCGCGGATGGAAGCCTTTGACGGAGGCTGGGTGGCCCTGACCGAGAGCGAGCTGAAGGGGATGCCCAGCAATGTCATCTGAGCGGGTCATTCCCGACAACCTCCTGTCCGGCCTGGCTGACGAGTTGGAGGGGGCGGAGGCGACGGGGGCGCAACTCGCCCCCTTCTCCGAACGCTTCCCCGGCATGACGATTGCCGACGCCTACGCGGTGCAGCGGGCGTGGGTGGCGCGGAAGGTGGCGGGCGGGCGACGCCTCCTGGGACACAAGATCGGCCTGACCTCGCGGGCGATGCAGATGGCCTCGCAAATCACCGAGCCGGACTACGGGGCGCTGCTGGACGACATGTTCTTCGAGCCGAACGGGGACATTCCCCTGTCGCGCTTCGTGGCGCCCAAGGTCGAGGTCGAACTGGCCTTCCTGCTCAACGCCGACCTGCACGGCCCCGACGTGACGGTCTTCGACGTGCTGCGGGCCACCGAATACGTGACCCCCGCCGCCGAGATCATCGACGCCCGGATTCAGCGGGTGAGCCGTGAGACGGGTAAGCCCCGCCGGGTCACTGACACCATCAGCGACAACGCGGCCAATGCCGGGGTGATCGTGGGGGGGCGGGCGGTGCGCCCCGACGACCTCGACCTGCGCTGGGCAGCGGCCCTGTGCATTCGCAACGGCGTGGTGGAGGAAACCGGCGTGGCGGCAGGTGTGCTAGGACACCCGGCGGCGGGCGTCGCGTGGCTGGCGAATCGCCTCGCGCCTCACGGGGAGGGACTGAAGGCGGGAGAACTCGTGCTCGCTGGGTCGTTTACCCGCCCGGTGGACATCGCCCCCGGCGACGTGTTCACCTTCGATTATGGGCCGCTGGGGACCTTCTCGTGCCGCTTCGCGGGAGTGGCCCGTGGCGGCTGAGAACGGGTTCAAGCAGGCCCTGACCCGTGGCGACACCCTCCACGGCCTGTGGCTGGCCCTGGCCGACGCCTACAGCGCCGAGGTCTGCGCGGGGGCGGGCTTCGACTGGTTGGTGGTGGACGGCGAGCACGCGCCCAACGACCTGCGGAGCATCCTTGCGCAGCTTCAGGCGCTGGCCGCGTACCCCTCGGCCCCGGTGGTGCGCCTGCCCGTGGGCGACCCGGTGCTGATCAAGCAGATGCTCGACATCGGTGCCCGCACTCTCCTGATTCCAATGGTGGAGTCGGCGGCGCAGGCACGGGAGATGGTGGCGGCGACCCGCTACCCGCCGCAGGGCAGCCGGGGGGTGGCGAGTGCCCTGGTGCGGGCGAGCGCCTTCTCGCGGGACACCGATTACCTCCAGCACGCGAACGGGGGCATTTGCCTGCTGGTGCAGGTAGAGTCGGCGGCGGCGCTAGGGGAGCTGGACAGCATCGCCGCTGTGGAGGGCGTGGACGGCGTGTTCGTCGGCCCCGCCGACCTCGCTGCGAGCCTGGGGCACCTGGGCCACCCGGCCCACCCCGACGTGCAGGCGGCCATCCGGGATGCGGCGGGGCGCATCCGGGCGGCGGGCAAGGCGGCGGGCATCCTCGCCACCGACGACGCCACGGCGCGGCGGTATCTGGACTGGGGTTACACCTTCGTGGCGGTCGGGGTGGACGTTTTGCTCCTGACCCGCGCCAGCACAGAGCTCCTGGCCCGCTTCCGAGACTGACAGCGGTGGCCGGAGAAGTTGAGGAAGCGGGGTGGGAGATGCGAGGGCGAACGTACAGCCTGGACTTGAGGGAACAGATCGTGCGTGCGGCACAACAAGGAATAAGCCAACAACAGGCGGCTGACCATTGCACCGTCAGCGTCGTGAGCGTGGAGCGGTACCTGCGGTTGGTGCGCGAGGGACGAGGCTGCACCCTCGTCCCCGTCCCGGACGCGCGGTGACCGTCATTCCACAGGCAGAGCATGAGGCGTTGCGTACTCAGCACTCCCCGGACCTGACGTTAGCTGAACATGCGGCCTGATCCACCGGCTCAAGACCTTGCAACTGACGAGAACAAGGACGCTGGCCGCAGTTGAGTGGGATGAGGACTGGCGTGCTCAAGTCGTCGCTGATCTGGCCGAGGTCGTGCTGAGTGACCTGGTGTACCTGGCGAGAGCAGCTTCCAGACAGACATCACCCGAACGTCATTGAGTCATTCCTCGAAACCGAGGGAGGAACCTGACTCTGCTGTGCGCGTTGACGCTCACTGGTCCTAGAGCATTTGACAGAATAGTCGCAAGTGGAGGCGTTGACGTACAGGACACCGTCCCGCACCTCCCGCCCGTACCCCTCGTGAATGTGGCCGAACAGGTGGACCCGTGGACACACCCGTCCGACTGCCCGTCCCAGATGGGGGCATTCGACGGCCTCCCCAGCCGGGAGTACGGTGTCGGGTAGGCTCCGGAGCAGCCCTTGGGTGAGCACCATGTTCCCGCGGGGATCCGTTCCCAGGGCTGTACCAGTTCCTCTCCATGCGGTTCTATGAACGCAGGCGTCACCGGCCTGCTCCACACCCGCAGGCCCCCATCTCGGCTCCGTATAGAGATAGGTAACGTTGTTGGCGACAAGGCCCTCGGCGACGTAGGGCGTGCGCTCGAAGGCAAAGTCATAGTTGCCCGCCATCATTACCCGGTGGGCAAACCGCCCCGCCCGGCTGAACCAGTCCAGAAATCGGCCGATTTGATCGAGCCGTTCGTGGCGGCTGACGTCGCCCGCGACGGAGACGAGCGCTACGCCCGCTTGCTGAAGCGGGAACAGGAAGGCCGCAGCGTGGCCCACGATCACGACAGCATCCTTCTGGAGCGCCTGCGCCGTGGTGTCGCCGAGATGGAGACGCTCCAGATGCGCGGCCTGCTCCCCGCTGGGCTCGACGCCTGATCCGGCAGCGGGCCGCGCACAGCGTGCCCTGGCAGGTGGAATTGGCCCGCTACCTGGGGCAGCACTTCCGGCCTGGGGACACCCGCCGCACCTACGGCCGGGCGGCCAGGCGTCAGGGCTCCACCCCCGACCTGATCCGCCCCACCCGCGTCGTGGATCAGGAGCGAGAGGCGCAGGTGCTCGGTGTACTGATCGACACCAGCGGGAACATGGACGAGCGGACGCTGGGCCTGGCGCTCGGCGCCCTGTCCACCACCGCTCAGACGCTGAACATCGACCTGCTCCGGGTGGTGACCTGCGACGCGGGCGCCCACGACCTGGGCTGGCGCAGCCCCTGGGCGGCTGGAAGCGGTGTGACGTTGGTCGGTGGGGGCGGCACGGTGCTGCAACCCGGCGTGGACCTGAGCCGCACGGTGAAGGACGTGCCCGTGGACATGCCGCTGCTGATCATCACGGACGGGTATTTCAAGCCGGAGCTGCATGTTCCTGGCGAGCACGCCTGGCTACTGGACAGTCATGGGGAGCTGGCCATCCCCTCCCAGGCCCCGGTCTTCCGGATCCGCGCGCGGTGAGACGCTGGCCGGGGCATCATGGCCGTGTGGCGCGAGTCTCCTCGCGCGCTGATGGCCTTGCGAATAAATCTCCCCCGTGTTACAATTACGTCATAAACATAATAGAGGGGGAGTTTACGCATTGAATTCGATTCTTGACCAATGGTCTTCTGACGCTGTCCTTGCTCTCGCCCCTGACAGCAGCAGCGCCAAAGCCGCCCAGAAGCTTGCCCGCCCCGCGCAGTGGCCCACCCTGGACCGGGACGGCGACGTGCTGTGGGGCGAGTGCCAGGGCAGCGGGGCGCACCCCTACCTCGTGGGCGTGGACGCCCGCAGCGCCGAGATCGCCAGCAAGTGCAGTTGCCCCAGCCGCAAGTTTCCCTGCAAGCACGCCCTGGGGTTGTTGCTGCTGCACGCCGCCCGATCTGGTGAGTGGCAGGCTTCTCCCCCGCCCCCCGACCTCGCCAAGTGGTTGGGGGGCCGCACCGAACGGGCCGGGAAGGCCGCGCAGCCCTCTGAGGGCGTGCCCGCCGACCCCGCCGCGCAGGCGAAGGCCCAGGCCACCCGCGACCGCAAGAAGACGGCGGGCCTGGGAGACCTCGAACTGTGGCTGAGCGACCTCGTGCGGGAGGGGCTTGGGGCGGCCCGTGCCCGCCCGTACGGCGACTGGGACCGGCAGGCGGCGCGGCTGGTGGACGCGCAGCTTCCGGGCGCGGCGCGGCTGGTCCGGCAGATTCCCGAACTGCTGCACGACGAGACGGGTGAGGCCCTCACCGCGCACCTCGGCAAGCTCTGGCTGCTCACCCAGGGCTGGCGGGTGCGCGAAACCCTGGGTGAGTTCGAGCGCAGTGACCTCCTGACCGCGCTGGGGGCACCGCTCGACCGGGCCAGCCTTCCCGAAGCCGAGTCGCAGATGTGGCAGGCCCTCGGCTCGGTGCAGGAGGAGGAGGGCAAGCTGACCGTGCGCCGCACCTGGCTGCTGGGGAAAGGAGAGGCGTTGGCCCTGCTGCTCGACTTCGCGCCGACGGGACAGGCACTGGCCGCGCCACTGGTCACGGGGCGGCCCTTCACGGCGGCGGTAGCTTACGCGCCCTCGGCGTATGCGCAGCGGGCCGTCGTACAGGGTGAGCTGGCTCCAGCGGGCGAACCGCTCCCCCTCCCCGTCGGCACCCTGTCAGACATGCAGGCCCGGTATGCGGCGGCCCTGGCCCTGAATCCCTGGCTGGAGCGCGTCGGCGCGTTTGTCGGCCCGGCATACCTCCACCTCGACCCGCCGCAACTGTGCGACGCCGAGGGTCACGCCGTCCCGCTGAGCGCGCGGGTGGAACAGGCCGACCTCTGGGCCATGCTTGCCCAGGCCGAAACGCGGATGCAGACGTATTTCGGCGAGTGGGACGGTCAGAGCTTCGTGCCTGTGGGGGCAGTCTCCGCTGAGGTACCCCTGCCCGGAGCCGAACTTACCGAACCCGGAGTGCCCACGTGAGCCGCGACCTGCGCGAACTCGCCGTGATCGCCACGCGCGGCACCAGCCGGGCCGAGCTGCCCGCGCCCTCGGGACCACTGGCCGGGGCGCTGGCGAGCGTGCCCGGCGACACCCCCGAGGCGCTGCTGCTGGGCCGCGCCGCGCTGCTCGGCCTGTACGCCCGCGCCGGAGCGCCCCTCGGGAAAGCCGCCGCGCCGCCGCCCACCCCGCTTCCTGCCGCCGAGCGTCCGCTGCCGCCTGCGCTGGCCGCCCTGCTGCCCAGGCTGATCCGCATGGATGCCGTCCTGGCCGCCGAGGCACTGAACACCGTGACGGCGCGCGGCTGGACCCTGAACGCCGCGCAGGTGCTGGCGCTGCACCGGCAACAGCCGGACCTCGCCCGCGACCTCTGGTCCCTGGCCGACGGGCGTGCTCGGGTCACCCTGGACGCTCACCCTCTGCACGCCCAGGCGCAGAAGGCCGAGGAGAAAGCTGCCTGGGGAGCGCGGCTGGCGGCCCTGGCCGAAGGGCGCCGCCACGACCCCGCCCAGGCCGCCGGGGAGCTTCAGGAGCTGTGGGCCACCCAGCCCGCCGACCGCCGCAAAGACCTGCTGGCCCTGGTGCGCCAGGACCTGCGCCCCGAGGATCGCCCGCTGCTCGAAGGTGCGGCGCGCGACCGTTCGCCCGAGGTGCAAAAACAGGTGCGACAGTTGCTCGGTCACCTCCCCGGCCCCTTGCAAGACGAGCTGCTGGCGTTGCTGCCCCAAGCGGTCAAGGTGAGCGGCCTTCTGAAGAAGAAAGTGACCTTCGGGGCCTTCGACCTCCCCGCCGCGCTCGGCAAGCCCCGGGCCGGGCAGTACGACGACAGCGACCTGCACCGCCTGCTGGGCGCGCTGCCCACCGGGCTGATCCTGGAGACGCTGGGCCTGGGTTGGGAGGAGCTGGAAAAGGCCGCCCGGGCGCGTCACTGGTCCCTGGCGAACGAACTGCATGGGCCGCCCCCTCCGGCCCCACCACCGCTCGACCCAGAAACGGCCCGCGCCCGGCTGCGCGACCTTGCCAGGCAGCCTAGGGTGTCTCCGGAAAAGCTGTTGCTCGCGGTGCAGGCCCTACTGCCGGACCCCTGGGCGGACCTCGGAGCCGAACCCACTGACCTCCAGACGGCCCTAGCCGTGCGTGCGCTCGACCTGATTCAACGCGGGGGCCAGAGCGGACTGGTGCAGGGGCTGGCCGGACTGCTGGGCCAGCGCCTCTCGCCCGACCTGACCGTGCCCCCGCCCACGCCCCTCCCGTTCGAGCTGCCGCCGCGTCCCAAACAGCTTCCCTCTTGGCAGACCCCCGCCGACTGGGAAGAAAGCGAGCGCCAGAGCCACGCCTACCGAGAACAGGCTGCCTTTCAGGCCTGGCGCGAGTTGACCGACACCCTGCGGTTGCGCCGCGAGTGGCGGGACGCCCTGGCCGCCCATTCAGACCTCTGACCCCTCAAGGAGCCTGCCATGACCAGCACCCCCGAAGTCCTGCGCCAGCACGCCGAGCAAGCCTACGCCCACGAACTCGCCGCCCTCGCCGAGCATGACCGTCACCCGCGCCCGCCGAAGTGGAACCTCAGTCCGCGCGCCGTCCTGACCTATCTAATGGGCGGGCGGGCCGGGGATACTGAGATCACCCCGAAGTACGTGGGCGAGGCGCGGCTGATGGAGATCGCCGTGGCGACCCTCGCCACCGACCGGGCGCTGCTCTTGATCGGCGTGCCGGGCACCGCCAAGAGCTGGGTGAGCGAGCACCTGGCCGCCGCCATCTCGGGCGACTCCACCCTGCTCGTGCAGGGGACGGCGGGCACCGACGAGAACGCCATCCGCTACGGCTGGAACTACGCGCGGCTGCTGGCCGAGGGACCCAGCGAGGCCGCGCTCGTCGAGAGCCCGGTCATGCACGCCATGCGCCAGGGCAAGATCGCCCGCCTGGAGGAGCTGACGCGCGTGCAGAGCGACGTGCAGGACACCCTCATCACCATCCTCTCGGAAAAGACGCTGCCGGTGCCCGAGCTAAACACGGAGGTGCAGGCGGTGCGCGGCTTCAACCTGATCGCCACGGCGAACAACCGCGACAAGGGCGTCAACGACCTGTCGAGTGCCCTCAAGCGCCGCTTCAACACGGTCGTCCTGCCCGTGCCCGACAGCCTGGAGGACGAACTGAGCATCGTGATCCGCCGCGTCGAGGCGCTGGGCCGCAGCCTGGGCTTGCCCGAGCTGCCCCCGGCCCTCGACGAGATTCGGCGCGTGGTGACGGTCTTCCGCGAGTTGCGCGCGGGCGTCACCGAGGACGGGAAGACCAAGCTCAAGACCCCCAGCGGCAGCCTCAGCGTGGCCGAGGCGATCAGCGTGGTCACGAACGGGCTGACCCTGGCCGCCCACTTCGGCGACGGCGAGCTGAGCAGCCGTGACGTGGCCGCCAGCGTCATCGGGGCCGTGGTGAAAGACCCGGTGCAGGACCAGGCCGTGTGGAACGAGTACCTGGAGACGGCGGTCAAGAAACGGGCCGGGTGGAAGGAGTTCTATGCGGCGTGCCGGGAGGTGAGCTGAGTGGATGACCTGACGGGCTTCTGGTCCACCGACCATATGGACTACCAGCGCAGGGACCTGATTCTGCCGCCCCTGACGCCCGAACTCGTCGTCTCGGTGGAGGCGCAACTCGGCTACCGTCTGCCGACTCTTTACGTGGAACTGCTGAAGATTCAGAACGGCGGGCTGCCCGCACGCACCTGCTTTCCCACATCGGAAGCGACCTCCTGGGCGGAGGATCACGTCGCCATCACCAGCCTCTTCGGCATCGGCGGACAGCACACCTCTGGGCTGCCGGAGGCCAGTCAGTTCATGGTGAGCGAATGGGGCTACCCGCCCATCGGGGTCTATTTCGCGGACTGCCCCTCGGCGGGACACGACATGGTGGCGCTGGACTACCGGGCGTGCGGCCCCCAGAGTGAGCCTTCTGTGGTCCACGTGGATCAGGAGGGGGACTACCGCATCACGTGGCTGGCCCCGGACTTCGCCACCTTCGTGAAGGGCTTGTTGCCGGAAGAGGCGTTCGGGGACGATCCGGAGGAAACCAAGGCCGACGATCTGGAGCGTATCCAGACAGGGGCGTTCAGCCCGGAACTGGAGGCGCTGCTGGCGGCCTTTCCCGATCCGACCATGGCCGCGCGGCTGCGGGCGCTGGCCGCCGTCATCGTGCACGAGAAGGGCTTCTTTGCGCTGCACGCCGACCCGTACTCGACGCTGATGTACGACCTGCAATTCCTGCTTCACAGCCACCGCCACGCCGTCCGGGACGGGGAGAGCTACGTCGAGGGCGTGTACCCTTCGCTGGTCGCCCTCGCAGATAGCCAGGGCTTTTCCACTGGCGGCTACGCGCCGGACTTTGTGGCGGACTGGCTGAGGGACGCGCGGGCACGGGGCCGGATTGCGTCCACGGCGGAAGGTCTTCAGTTCACACCGGAGGCGGCGCGGGGCGTGCTGGAAGCCCTAACAGAAGTTTGGGAATCCCGTTGACCTCAGCCGTCCTCCAGCACTTCCCGTTGCTGCATCGCGGGCTGCTCGCGTTCGATGGGGCCGTCAAAGGCAGCCAGCGCCTCAAAAGTGGCCCGGCCATCCTGCCCCTGCACCAACGTGATGATCAGCTTCCGACCCCGCCGCGCGATTCGCCCCTCGTCGTCAGACGGTTGACGCTCTGGCGGATTCCGGACCTCCTGACTGTTTCCACTCTTGAACGTTCGGTGGCGTGCCACAGGTTCACCTCTTGCTGAAATTTATCCATACACCTCTTTCGGAGCGTTGCTATGTCTGACCTCACCATCTATCCCATTCGCCACCACGGACCCGGTTCGGCGCGCAGCGTGGAAAGGGCGCTGGAGGCCCACCCGCCCGCCACGTTGCTGATCGAGGGGCCGGTGGACGCCGACGGCCTGCTACCCTTCCTGAACGACCCCGCCCTCACGCCTCCCGTCGCGGTCATGGCGCATGTGCAGGGCCAGCCCGAGCGCTCGGTGTTCTACCCGCTGGCCGAGTTCAGCCCGGAGTTCGTGGCGATCCGTTGGGCTTTGAAACGCGGCGTTCCCGTGGCCTTCATGGACCTGCCCGCCAGCGTGACCCTCGCGCAGAAGGAGGAAGGGGACGTTCCAGCCGAAGCCGACCCGGACGCCGAGCCGGTGCCCACCTCTCCCGCCGACGCCGTGCGCACCGACCCGCTCGCGCTGCTGGCTGGGGCGGCGGGCTACAGCGACTTCGAGCGCTGGTGGGACGCCCTGGTCGAGTCGCGCGGCGAGGGCGAGGCGGTCTTCGCGGCGATTGCCGAGGTCATGGCGGCGGTGCGCGAGGATGAGGACGGGCACACCTCGGAGCGCGACCTCATCCGTGAGGCGCAGATGCGCCAGACCATCCGAGCGGCCCTGGGACGCGGCAGCGTGGCCGTGGTCTGTGGCGCGTGGCATGCCCCGGCCCTCACCCCCGAGGTGCTGGCGCGCGAGGCGAAGGCCGACCCGGCGCGGGTCAAGAATCTCCCCAAAGCAAAGGTCGCCCTCACCCTCACCCCCTGGACGCACGGACGGCTCACGCAGGCGAGCGGGTACGGGGCGGGCGTCACGTCGCCGGGCTGGTACGCGCACCTCTACGGCACGCCTGCGCAGGTCACCGAGCGCTGGCTGACCCGCTCGGCACGGCTGCTGCGCGAGCGTGGGCTGGATGCGTCGAGTGCCCAGGTGATCGACGCAGTGCGCTTGGCTGACGCGCTGGCGACCCTGCGCGGGCGGAGTCTCGCGGGCCTGGACGAGCTGACCGACGCCACGCGAGCCGTCTTCGCCTGGGATTCCGACACCCCGCTGCGCCTCCTCTCGGAAGAGCTGTTCGTGGGCGAGGCGCTGGGCACTGTCCCCTCCGGTGTGCCCGCCGTGCCGCTGGAACAGGACCTGGCCGGAACGCTGGCCCGGCTGCGCCTGAAGCGCGAGGCTGTCACCCGCCAAGTCACCCTCGACCTGCGCGAGGACGCGGGCCTGGGCCGCTCGCAGCTCTTCCACCGCCTGAACCTGCTCGGCGTGCCGTGGGCGAGGGAGGCGGCCAGCCGGGGCGCGGGCACCTTCAAGGAGGCGTGGACCCTGCGCTGGGAGCCGGAGTTCAGCGTGCGCCTCGTCGAGGCGAGCCGTCACGGCAACACGCTGGTGCGCGCGGCGAACGCGGCGGCCATCTCCCAGGCGCGGCAGGCCCCGGACCTGGGCGCCCTCTCGGCATTGCTGGAGGTGACGCGGCTGTGTGGACTGCCGGGCGCCGCCAGCTTCACCCTCGCCCGGCTGGACGCCCGCGCCGCCGACGCCGACACCGCCGCGCTGCTGCTCTCGCTGCCGCCCCTGGCGCGGCTGGCCCGCTACGGCGACGTGCGGGCGCGCGAGGGCGACGACCTGCGACCCGTGTTCCGCACCCTGATCGCCCGCGCCGCCGCCGGGCTGCCCAACGCCGCGCACGGGCTGGGCGAGGAGGCTGCCGGAACGCTCCACGGCCAGATCGTGGGGGCCGACGCGGCGGTGCGCCTCCTCGACGACCCGGAGGCGAGTGGTGAATGGGTGGCGGCCCTGCACGCCTTGGACGCGGAGGGCACCGCGCCCCTCCTGCGCGGCGACGCCGTGAACCGCCTGCGCGACCGGGGCATCCTCGACGCCGAACAGGTGCAGTCCAGGCTCGCGGCGGCGCTCGCGCCGGGGGCACCGCCGCTCGACGTGGCCGCGTGGCTGGGCGGCTTCATCGGCGAGGACGGCGGGACGCTGCGGCACGACCCGGCGGCCCTAGCCCTGCTCGACGCCTGGGTGACGGAACTCGACCCGGACGCCTTCGGCGAGGTGCTGCCCCCCCTGCGCCGCGCCCTCTCGCGCCTGGAACCACATGCCCGCAAGAGGCTGGGCGAGGAGTTGCGCGGGCTGGAACGCGCCGAACAGGCGGCGCAGGTCAACGGCGACCTAGGGGCGGGCGTGGTGCCCGTCGTGCTGCGGCTGCTGGGCGTGACGCTGCCTCAAGGAGACGCTCAATGACTGAACCCGCTCCCCAGAACCTGACTCCCGAGCAAGAACGCCTGCGCCGCTGGCGCCTCCTCCTGGGCGGCGAGACCGCGAAAGGCGAGAGCGCCGACGGCATCGGCTGCGAGCTGGGCGAGCACGACCGCCGCCTCGACGCGGCGCTGGCCTCGCTGTACGACGGCGCACCCTTCACCCTGCAAACCGGGAGGCCGCAGGGGGGCCGCAAGTCGCACCGCAACGTGGGCTTCGGCAAGAGCGCCCCGGCGGTGGCGGCGTGGCTGGGCGAGGTCCGCGACCTCTTCCCGCAGTCGGCAGTCCAGGTCATGCAGGGGGACGCGGTGGAGCGGCTCAACCTGAAAACCCTGCTGCTCGAACCCGAGCTGATGGAGCACCTGCAACCCGACGTGCACATGGCCGCCACCCTGATCAGCCTCAAGGACGCCATGCCGGACCAGGCCAAGGCGCTGGCGCGGCAGGTGGTGGCGCGGGTGGTGGACGACCTGCAGGCCCGCCTCGCCGAGCCGCTGCGCAGCGCCGTGACGGGCAGCCTCAACCGCTCGCAGCGCAACCTGCGCCCCCGCCAGAACGAGGTGGACTGGGGCCGCACCCTCCTTAGAAATCTACGGACCTACGACCCCAAGCGCCGCAGCGTGATTCCCGAGCGGCTGGTGGGGTACGGACGCGCCCGGCGGCAACTCAAGGCCGTGACCCTCTGCGTGGACCAGTCGGGGAGCATGGCATCCAGCGTGGTTTACGCGGGCATCTTCGGCGCGGTGCTGGCGAGCCTCCCGGCCCTGAAGACGAACGTGGTCGTGTACGACACGGCGGTCGTGGACCTGACCGAGCACCTCGCCGACCCGGTGGATGTGCTGTTCGGCGTGCAGCTCGGCGGGGGGAACGACACGCCGCTGGCCCTGCGCTACTGCCGGGGCCTGCTCACCAACCCCGAGGAGCACACCTTCGTCCTGATCTCCGACCTGTACGAGGGCTCGGGCAGCGCCGAGATGATCCGCCGCCTGAACGAATTTCGCGAGATGGGAGCCCGTGTGATCGTGCTGCTGGCCCTCGACGACGACGGGAGGCCGAGCTACGACCACGACAACGCGGCGAAGCTGGCCGCTTTGGGCATTCCGGTCTTCGCCTGCACGCCGGACTACTTCCCCGAGCTGATGGCGACTGCGCTGGGGGGAGCCGACATCGGGGCCTGGGCGGCCTCGCGCGGCATCGTGACGGCGCGGGCGGGGGCCGAAACCGGGGGAAGTCCGGGCAGGGGGGCGTGACATCTATCTGTGCGGCGATGGGTGGTGGGGCCACGCTGGTTGGTCCGGTGGGCGGGAGCCTGAGCATCTGGGACCGATACCGGCAACGCGCAACCGACCAAGACGAACGGCGGCTGAAGTTGCACTTGGCAGAACTCATGTTCCTGCGGGCCGCTTAGGCTCATATCCAGCTGCCTTCCGAGCAACAGGCCCTCTTCGAGCGGTGGAAGGAAGCAGTACCTCGCGCGGAACAACGGGTGGCGGGAGAGGCTGCTGAACCGGGGCACCGCGACCGAGCGGGAGTACGAGGCGGTCTTCCGGGAGCTGGGGCTCCATGACGGCGGCATTCCTTCCGGGGACCAGCGGGAAATGCTGAGGGCGCTGGGACAGCTCACGCTCCACCGTGAATCTCCCGAGTTTCGCATCATCGGCCAATGCGAACTGGGAGACCGCCCCAGAGCCGAGCGCCACTACCGGCGGACCCGCACGCTGCTGGAAGGCCTCCCGGATTCTCCCACGGCACGCTGACTCCGCCAGCGTCTGCTGCTCGACCTCGACCGCGTTCGTGACGATGACGACCTCAATGCGGTCCTTGAGCACCATCAAGTCATGCTGGAGCTCCCGGCCTGGTATTCCCACCCAGTGACCGACGCCCTGATGCGCAGTGCGGCGGCCCTCGTGAGTCAGGAAGCGCACGCGCAGCAGATCTCAGCAAATCGGACGGCCAGGTGCCGAGACGAGTCTCAGAAGCCGCCACCGGTTCAGGACTGCCACCACGTCAAAGTGTTGCCGTCCCGCACTAGCAGGCGGTTATCCGGGGCGAATGCTGCAACGGGGTAGCGCAGGTCCCGACCGCAGCCCCCCTGCCGGTTAAGCCCACCCGCGAGGCCCTTCGGCGTGGGGAGCCGCTTGCCCGCCTGCAAGTCCACCAGCGCGTAGCCGTACAGCGCCCAGCCGCATGCGTCCCCATGCGTCCCCACTTCCCTCACACAGCAGCGCGGGGGCGGCGTCGTCCTCGCGGTCGGGCGTTGCGGTGAGAGGATACGGGTGCAGTTCGACCGGGAGGCCGTGGCGGGCGGCCCGCCGGACCAGCCACTCGCCCTCCACCAGCGGTTCGGGCAGGTCCAGCACCCAGAAGCGCAGGGGCGGCCCCCTGTAGGCGGCCTGCCAGAGCAAGGCGGCGGCGCGGTCCTCCGAGCAGTGGGCAGGAAGATCAGTCCTGCCAGGCCGCTGTCCTTGGGCAGGCTAACCTCGAGAAGGTGGTCCAGCAGCCCCGGCACGTCGAGGGGCGCCGGCCGTGATCGCCACCCTGCGGCGCGCTTGGCAGGCGTGGAGCGCGGGCGGCTGAGGGGGGACGCTGCTGCTCGCCAGGGCGTCCTGGCCGCCAGCAGCGTGATGAACCTCTCCCCTCCCTGGCGGCCTTCGAGGCGGCCGTCCTGCTGACACCATGTCCGAAGGACTATTCCGTTCCCACGAGCTGGCCCTCCCGCTGGGAGTCCGCTCCATCCTTGCCGATGGTCGTCCAAGTCGACGACAGGGCATTCCTTATCTGTGCCGGCTCCACGGCTCTTCGGTGGCGACCTCCGCGCCCGGCCTCGTCACCCTGCTGATGGGCTGGGTGCCAGGATCGGCGGGTGAAGCTGCAATCCACGCCGCAACGCGTCGAGGCTCCGTTCCAGGAACAGGCCCGATACCGACGCACCCGGCATGAACAGTTCACTCGCGTGATAGGCGCCGTCCACCTCGAAGAACTCGCACGGCACCCCCGCCTCCACGAGGCGGCGCGCGTACTCCCGGTCCTCCAGGTAAAACAGATCCAGGGTGCCCACTCCGATCCACGCGGGCGCAAGACCCGAGAGGTCTTCCCGGCGGGCGGGCGCCGCATACGCGGGCGCGTCCTCCAGGCGGGGCGCGTGCCCCAGGTAGGCTGTCCAACCCAACCGGTTCGAGCCGGGCGTCCACACAAATTCCCCCCGGCCCCCGTGATCGGTTCGCAGCACCGTCCGGTCGTCCAGCATGGGGTACAGCAGCAGCTGGAAGGCCACGGACACCTCCCCACGGTCGTGCGCGAGCTGCGCGAGCCCTGCTGCGAGCCCCGCCCCGGCGCTGTCCCCCGCCACGGCAATCCGCTCAGGGTCGACGCCGAGTTCCGCAGCGTGGGCGTGAAGCCACTTCAATGCGGCGTAGCAGTCCTCCAGCGGCCCCGGAAAGGGCGTCTTGGGCGCGAGGCGGTAGTCCACGTTCACCACGAGCAGCCCCAGCTCGTTCGCGAAGCGCGTGCACTGCCGGTGGTACGCGTCCGCCGAACCCGTGATGAACCCCCCGCCGTGGAGGTACAGCAGGGCCGCCGGGTTCCTTTGGCCGTTCTGGGGACGGTACAGCAGCACCGTCACGTCGGGCGCCCCCGCCGGACCGGGCACGTCGCGCCGCTCGAAGTGCACGTCTGCCGGGTCGGACACGCGGCGCGGAACACGGCTGAGCGCCGAGACGACCGGCCCACTGAAGGCCGGGTGACGCAGGCGCAGCAGTGGGGACCGCAGTTCGGGATGTAGCCGGACGTATGACGCGGCGCGCCTTGAATACATCCACGCGCCCAGCGCACCGAGCGCCACGCCGAGCCCCAGCCGTCTTGTGGTGTTCATCCTTCCTCCTGGGCGTGCTGGCTACTGGACGGACCAGCCGCCATCGGACGGCAAGACCGCCCCGTTGATGTTGACACCGTCGTCGCTCAGCAGGAACGTGATGCTCGCCGCGAGATGCTCCGGCAGCGCCACCGGCGGGATGAGCGCGAGGAACGGCCCGAGCCGCTGCTGCCCCAGCGGGGACGCGAAGTTGGCGGTTATGCCCGTCGCGACGCCGCCCGGCGCGACGGCATTCACACGGACGCCGCTCGGACCGTACATGAACGCCGCGCTGCGGGTCATGCCGACCACCGCGTGCTTCGACGTCGTGTAGGCCAGTCCCGCAGCGGAGCCGCGCAGCGACGCTTCCGACGCGACATTCACGACCGACCCGCCTCCCGCTGCGAGCATCAGGGGAAGGGCCGCGCGTGTCAGGCGGAATGGGCCGTCCACGTTCACGGCCATCACCCGCGACCACACCGCGTCACTGACCTCGTGCAGGGGCGTCATGTCGTCCGTGATGCCCGCGACGTTCGCGAGCCCGTCCAGTCGGTCCCCAGCAGCAGCGACGATGGCCTCAATGTCCGCCTGCTTCGTGACGTCCGCGACGATGGGGACAATATCGAGCGAAGCGTGCTCAGCCCTGAATGCCTCGAGACGGTCTCCGGAGAGGTCCGCAGCGATGACGCGTCCACCCTCGCGGGCGATGCGGGAGGCGACAGCGCGTCCGATGCCGCTCGCGGCGCCCGTCACGATGACGGTCCGGCCCCCGAAGCGGCCGGGCGTGATGCGTTCCGTCCAGCCCTGCGGGGAGCTTACCTCGTCGGGCAGGACGCCGCCGTTGGCGCGCCGCACGAGGTCGTCGATGACCGCCTGACTCATCTGGCCGCCACTGAGGGTGACGAGCTGCGCGAGGGGAAGGTTGCGGATGGGTGTGAAGACGCTGGCGTCCTGCCCGCCCTGCGCAAGCATCTCGCGCAGGAGCGGCCCGCCGACGGGATGGTCGAGCCACGTGCCGATAGAGGCGTTCGCGGTGATGGGCGTGGGATCGTTCGTCATGGAAGTCCTTTCCGCGCGACTCCGGGGGGTCGCGGCATGCCCTCACCATCGCGTGCGGCGCGGACCAGAACCAGTCAAGGGATTATCCTATGAGTCACGCTGACAGGCTGAAGGGAGGCAAGGTGGCCGAAGCGAGACGAAGGGAACTCGGGGCGTTTTTGCAGGAGAAGCGTCGGTCGCTGCGTCCCGAATCGGTCGGTCTGCCGCCCGGGACACGTCGCCGCACGCCCGGTCTGCGGCGGGAGGAGGTCGCGCTGCTCGCCGATGTCAGCGTGTCGTGGTACACGTGGCTGGAGCAGGGCCGGGACATTCACCCTTCAGTGGGGACCCTGACGCGCGTCCTGGACGCGCTGCGCTGCACGTCCGAGGAGGGTGCGTATGTGCGGGGCCTGCTGAGCGGCGTGGCCTCACCCCCCGGGGACACCTGGGATCCGGCCCTTCAGCAGGTGCTTGGCGCGTTCCTGCCCGCCCCGGCGGTGCTGCTCGACCGACACTGGCGGCCCGTCGCCGTCAACGACGCCGCGCGTTACCTGGACCGTGGCGGACGGGCGGACGTGCTGGACGGTCGGTCGCTGCTGGAGCTGATGTTCCTTGACGAGGCTGTCCGCGCGAGCGTCGTGAACTGGGAGGAGGAGGCGCGGGCGCTCGTGGCGGCGTTCCGGCTGGACAGCAGCCGGTACCCGGACGACGGGTGGTTCGCACGGCAGGTAGCGGCGCTGAGCGAGGCCAGCGCGGAGTTCACGCGCCTGTGGGCGGAGCGGCAGGTGCGGGCGCACGGATCGGCGCGGACGGTGATGCGGCACCCGGAGGTTGGGGAACTGGTGTTGAACGCGTCGTGGTTGCAGGTAATGGGGGCGCCACACCTGAAACTGCTGGTGTACACCGTGGAGCCAGGGTCACCGACGGCTGCAGTGTTTGCGCGATTGGCTTCTGAGCGTTGAGAGGGGCGGTGTGGGCGGCCGCAGACCTCCCCCCTCCCCTACCCCCGCCAACTGAAGCTGATCGTCTACCTCGCGTATATGCTGCCAGCCAGCGCCGCTTCATAATCGGTCAATGCAGTCCTCGGCCGCACCCGGTGCCCTCCTCCCCTCCGAGCAACTCGACCTTGCCTGGAGGACCCGCTCCGCCGAACCGGGACGCGCCCAGGACATCGTCCAGGCCTGGCAAGACGACCCGGAGTGGACCTTCCAGGCCCAGACGGTGCAGAGCGGGATCACCCTGGCGCACCGTCAGCACGCCGAAGCGTTGAGGATGGCCCTGACCGCGGCGGCAGGCCTACGGACACGTGAAGACCTCACGTGGCTGTGGCGAGCGCTCAACTTGGCTGCCCTCGCGTCCGACCGCCTGGGTCAGCGGGACCAGGCCCTCGCCCACCACCACGAAGCCCTTGACGTCGCGCGCACCCTCGGCAATCTCCCCCAGCAGGGGCTGACGCTGCTCAATATCGGCGTGCTGTGGTTCATCACCGACGTGGAGAAGGCTGGGGAGTATTTCCGCACGGCGGTGGAGGTGCTGGAACAGGCCAGGCCCCGGGGCGTGCCCAGCCTCGCCCGGGCCTACGTCAACCTCGGCATCCTCGACTACCAGGCGGGTCGGCATGCAGAGGGCGTCACCTGCATGGAGCGTGGCCGGGACCTCGCGCTCTCGGTCCGCGAGCTGGGCACCTGGGTCAGCGCCGTGTGTCACCTCGCCCAGGTCTGGACCGAGCGTGGGGACCCTGGCCAGGCCAGGCGCGAGTTGGACGCCGCGCTGCGGGAGATTCCTGAGTTATCGGCAGGTTTGCGGCGGAACTTGCTCTACGCGCGAGTCATCGTGGAGCATCATGCTGGGGAGTACGCAGCGGCGCTGGACGCCTACGAACACCTGCGTGACTTTACCCTCACCGAACTCGAGCAAAAAGCCGTCCTCCCCATCCGTGTCGACTGCCACGCCCAGCTCGGGCAGTTCGAGCAGGCGTACGCGCTGAGTCAGGAACTCGTGGCCTTTAACAAGGGGCTCTACAAGAAGGAACGCGAGACCGAACTGCTCAAGCTCGAAGAACGCCACCAGGCGGAGACCGCCCGTCGGGAAGCGGACCTTCAGCGTCTCGGAGCCGAAGCGGCCCGTCGTGAGGCCGAGCTCAAGCATCTCGAGAACGTCGAACTTCAGCGCGCCCTGGAAGCCAACGCGGGCCTGATTCAGACGCTGCACGAAAGCCAGCTCGTGAGCGAGACCCTGCTCGGGGTTTCGCAGCTGATGCAGCTTGACCTCGAGCCGCTGGACCTCGCCCGGCACGCCGTCGCCCTCGTCATGCGGCTGGTCGACGCCGACTGGTGCACCCTGGCCCAGATTCACAGCAACGAGGTGACCTTCGAAACCGTCTGGGCCCGGGATGAGCAGGACGGTGCGTTCGTGCAGCTTCAGTTGCCGGGCCTGTTGGGTGTCCGTGACCCCCCCCTCCACCGCTCGGCGCGGCATGACGACCCGACCTTCGTCAGCGGGTATGCGCAGGACCGGGTAGGCCACCCGGCCTTGGTCGCCGCGGGCTTGCAAGGCTTTGCCAGTCTTCCAGCCGGAACCGCGAACGGCTTGACCTATGTCTTGCTGCTGGGCCGCATGAAACAGGATCGCCGCTGGAGTGAACGTGAGCGCCGGGTACTGGGCGCGACGGGCCGAGCCCTGCGCGCGGCGGTCGAAGCGCAGGAACACGTGCGCCGCACCCATGAAGCGGCCCTGACCGACGTCCTGACGGGGCTGGGCAACCGCCGGGCCTTTGAAGCGCAGTTGCGCGAGGCGACGAAGCAGGCCACCTTCAGCGTGGCGATGCTTGATCTCGACGGGCTCAAGACCATCAACGACACCCGCGGCCACGCCGCTGGGGACATGCTGCTGCAAGTGTTCGCGGCCCACCTGCGGGCCAGCGCCCCGGAAGGGATGCACGTCTTTCGCTTGGGCGGGGACGAGATCGCGCTGCTGATGGAGCATGGCCGGACCACGACGCCGGATACGGTGCAGGCGAACGTGCTGGAAGTCCTGGATGCAGGCGTGTCCGCCGCCCGAGCAGCTGGATTTGCTGAGGCAGGCTGTTCGTTCGGTGTGGCCCGCTGGCCGGACGAGGCCGTGACCGCCGCCGACGTGGTGGCGTTGGCGGATACCCGGTTGTATGCCGACAAGCGGGTCAGAAAGACCCACCGGACGGAGCAGCCTGTGGCCACCTCCCGCCAGGAGCTCATCACGTTTGGGGACACCACACTGGACGTTCGGACGCGCGAAGTCAGCGGACCGCTCGGCCGGACCACGCTCAGCCTCCGGGAATCGGAGATTTTGCAGGCGCTGGCCGCGCGCAGTCAGCAGGTCGTCCCCCGCGCAGAGCTGATGGGGGCCGGGGGAATGGACTCCGGGGGCACCCTGGACGCCTATGTCTCGACCCTGCGCCGCAAGCTCGCGTCGGTGACGGAGCAGGCGGGCATCCGCACGGTGCGCGGCCAGGGTTTCAGCCTCCACTGGTACCTTCCCCGTTCTGACGCGTGAGGAGAGATCGCTCCGGTCGAGATGGAGTGAGAAGCTCGGCGTGGTGTTGGGGTATACCCCACCCTGAAGCTAGCTGTACTTCGGGGAATATTTAGCGGCGTCGTCCTGGCCAGCATCTGCGATGCTGGCCTTCTTGTTGAAGCGTTCTCGACCCCCTCGGTTGACCCGACATTTCCCCACCTGGTTTGCGCCCTTTCTGGTGCACTTTCGCCACCGAGCCCAGCGGACCTGGGCGCCACTGTACGTCCGTGGATTGTGCAGTACGGTCCATCGAAAAAGCATGCAGTCCTTGACTGCCGTGGTGGCGCCGGGGAAAAAGGATCATCTCCAGCAGTTCATCACCGACAGCCCCTGGCTGACCGCGCTCCTGGAAACCCTGCTTGCTCAACGGGCCCAGCAGATGCTGAGGGGCAAAGACGCCGTACTAATCGTCGACGATACGTGCTTGGCGAAGTTCGGCACCAAGTCTGTCGGCGTCGCCCGTCAATATTCCGGGCAGGTCGGGAAGATTACTCCCTGTCAATGCCTCGTCTCCCTGACGTTGGCCCAGCACGACTTGCCGGTTCCGCTCGCCCTAAGGCTCTTCTTGCCGCAGGAGTGGACCAGCGATCCCGCTCGGCTCAGGGCGGCTGGTGTTCCGTTGGAACACCAGCCGCCGCAGACCAAGTGCGAACTGGCCCTGAAGGAGTTGGACCGGGTGCGCCCACACGTCACCTTCGGCATGGTTCTGGCCGATGCCGGGTACGGCGTGAACGCCCAGTTCCGGCAGGCACTCACCGAGCGAGGACGGCTATGGTCAGTCGGCATTACTCGCACGCAGACGGTCTATCCCAAGGACGTTTACTTGATCCCCAGCCCTCGGATCTTCCGGGGCAGGAAACCGACGTACCCAACCCCGTCCGAGGACCGACTGTCGGTAGAAGAAGTGCTGGCGGGTGCTGTATGGAAGCACCTGGTATGGCGACATGGAACTAAAGGCCCGCTCTCCGGACGCTTCGCGGCTGAATACGTTCGCCTGGCAGATGGGGAGAAATACGCTCGCAGTCAACATCTGCCGGGTCAAGCGGCCTGGATCATCGGGGAACAGCGCCGAGGTGAGGAGCGCAGATACTACGTCTGCAATTTGCCCCTTGACACGCCGTTGTCGCGGTTGGTGGAAGTCACCTCTCTCCGCTGGGCGTGTGAGCTGACCCACCGGGAGCTGAAGGACGAAGTTGGGCTGGACCACTTCGAGGGCCGGTCCTGGCACGGTCTGCATCACCACGCTGTGCTGTGTATGGTCGCCCTGACCTTCCTACAATGACTTCGCCTCACCCAGCCCGACGACCTCAGAGGCGACACCATTCCTGCCATTCGAGCGGAGGTGGCAGAGGACTTATCCCCGCCACCTCCTTGCCGCCAATGTCACACTTGCACGGCCTTATTCAGCGGCCCCTGAATTTCCCCGAAGTACAGCTAGTCACACCTCGCCAGGATGCAGGCCAGCAAACCTCTCCCCGACAGCGACGGGGTTGTTCTTGGTAATGAGGATTCTGGAGTCAGGCTGCTTAAGACCACGACCAAGGCGCTGGCCGCCTTGGAGACCGTGCGCGTGACGTGATTGACCTTCTCGCTGGTGGGTGGGCTGTCAGGAAGGGCATGGGTTCAGGCCAGACAGGCCGGGAGGGTCGGCAGCAGCAGGCGCCAGAGTAATGCCACAGGGCTCACCTGGGGGGCAGGAGAAGCGTATCCGGAACAACCGTAATCGTCACGCGCTGCGCGAGGTGTCGGCTGAGGCAACCGGCCGGACCCGCACGCGGGTGATCTTAAAACCGTCGACGGCCTCGGCCGTGAGATCGTGGCCCTGCACATGCAGCGTGATCCCCGGCGGCGGCACGGTCCCATGGGCTTCCAGCAACAGCCCGGCGATGGTCGTCGCCGCGTCACTGTGCAGGTTCAGGTCATGGTCTTCGCGCAGCTCACTGAGGGGCACCTCGCCGTCCAGTGAATAGGAGCCGTCGGGGTTGCGGCGGACCCAGTCGCTGTCCAGGTCCTCTTCCTCCATGACGTCCTCGATCAGGTCGTCCATCGTCACGAAGCCCAGGGTGCCGCCGAACTCGTCGACTACCAGGGCGGCGTGCAGCCGCTCGCGCTTGAACAGGGCCAGCAGATCCTCGGCGCTCGCGGCCGCGGCCACGCTGGGCAGTGGGCGGACGAGGTGCCCCAGATCCAGTGAGGCGCCCGTCGCCCGTGCCCGAATGAAATCTTTGACGTGCAGCACGCCCACAATCTCGTCGAGATTGCCCTCGTAGACCGGGTAGCGGCTGCGCGGTGAGCGGGCGATCCGGCCCAGCACGTCTCCGGGCGCAGCGTCCACCGACAGGGCGTCCAGACTCCGGCGAGGAGTCATCAGTTCCTCAGCGGTGCGCTCTTCCAGGGCAAAGATGTTGTGGATCAGGTCCCGCTGCGTTTCGCCAAGCTGCCCGCTCTGTGCACTTTCCTCGGTGATCAGGCTAAGTTCACGGCTAGTGTAGAGCAGCGCCTCCTTGCCGGGATCCTTGATTCTCAAGAGGCGCATGAGCGACAGGGCCAGGAAGTTCAGCACCGCGATCAGGGGCCGGAACACGAACCCGAAGACGCGCATCAGGGGATTGACCCGCACGCTCACGGACTCGGGCGTCTGGAGCGCCAGCGCCTTGGGGATCATCTCCCCGAAAACCACGTGCATGAACGTGATCAGGCTCAGCGCGATGATGAAGCCCAGGGTATGCGCCGCCGCATACGAGAGCCCCGCGTTCTCGAAGGGACCATACAGCCATTTCGCAATGGCCGGTTCGCCGTACATGCCCAACCCGATGGAGGCCAACGTGATGCCCAGCTGCGCGATGGCGATGTAGCGGTCCTTGCCCGTGGGGTGGTCGAAAATCCGCAGCAGCCAGCGGGCGGGGGCGCTGCCCCCCTCGGCCAGCAGGTCGAGCCGGGTGCGGCGTGAGGCGACCAGCGCGAACTCGGCGGCGACGAACAGGCCATTGAGCACGACCAGGACCAGGATAACCACGATGGGGATGAGGTACTCCAGCATCAGAGGCTCCCCCGGTCATCCCGGTCAATACTGCCGCTGGGCAGCAAGAAGCTCACCCGCTGCACGGCGCGGCGCTCCATCGCCTCGACCCGGAGCACGAGGTCACCGACCCGCACCTCGTCGCCCAGGCGGGGGAGCCCACCCAGTTCCTGCCACATCAACCCGCTGACCGTATCCACCTCATCGGTGGGGAGGTCGAGGTCGAAGCGGTCATTCAGGGTCTCGATCAAGACGTCGCCCCGCACGGTGACGCGGCTCCCCTGGACCACCACGGGGTCCTCCTCCTGGTCGAACTCGTCTTGCACCTCCCCGAAGATCTCTTCCAAGGCGTCTTCCAACGTGACCATCCCGGCCACGCTGCCGTACTCATCCACCACCAGGGCGCTTTGCCGGGAGGCTTCACGCAGCTTGCGCCACAGGTCGGGCACGGCCATGCTCTCGGCCACGATCAGGGGCGGGTGCATAACGTCGCCCACCTGGGCGCCGGGTCGCCTCTCGGCCAGCAGGAACACCTGACGCAAGTTCACGACGCCGATGACGTCGTCGGGGGACTCACCTGTCACGGGAAAGCGTGTGTAGGAGGTAGGGGCCAGTTGCCTCAGGGCCTCCTGCACCGGGAGATGAGCGGGGACCGTCACCATACGCGTGCGGGGGGTCATGATCTCGCGCACCACGCGGTCCTCCACATTCAGGACGCCCGCGACCATGTCGCGCTCGGCCGCGTCGATCAGGCCCCCCCGCGCACTCTCGCGGTACAGGTCCTCAAGTTCCTCTGGCGAGTGGACGTGCGCGTGGCTGTGGTCGGCATTCAGGCCCCAGGCCCGCATCAGGCGGAAGGCGGTGCCGTTGAACAGGGCGATCAACGGCCGGAAGAGCCACAGGCTCAGCTGCATGGGCCGCAGGGTGGCGATGGCGAGGCGTTCCGGGTAACGCAGTGCCACGGTCTTGGGCAGCAGTTCGCCCAGCACCACCTGGAGTGCCGTAATCAGGACCAGCACGATGATGGTGGCGACGACCGGCCCGCCCACGGCGCCCAGCGCCGGTGTGAGCAGGGGCGTGAGTTGCGACTGGCCGTAAGCACCCGCGACCAGGCTGCTGAGGGTGATGCCGATCTGGCAGGCCGCGACGTAGGTGTCGACGCGGGCGGGGTCCCGCAGAATCGCGAGCAGCCCCGCCGCGTTCCGGTTGCCTCCTTCAGCGGCCTCCTGCACACGCGACTTGCGGGACCCGACGGTCGCGAACTCGGCGGCGACGTACAGGGCGTTGACGGCCACCATCAACAGGATCACCAGCACCGGGAGCAGCGCACTCAACGCGCATCACCGGATCTCGAAGCGAGAGGGCTCGAATTGTCGGCAGAACTGGGAGGTTCGGCGTTGTCACTACTGGGCAACGTCATAGAGGGATATCATACAGGGATGACGTCAGGGCCATGTGAGGGCTGTTCCAAAACCAGAGCCACCTACAAAGGCTGAGGCGGCTGTCTGGGGTGGGTCTCTCCGAGTGGGTGCCGAATGACCAAGGTCCGTCCTGACCATGGCACCCCTGCTCAACCCTCAATATGTGGAAGGTACCAGTGGAGTCTGAAGCCCCAGCTCTCCACCAAGCGAATGCCCGCTTACTGCATGACCAGGGCGAGCTTGCAGCGCAACATTGAACTGTGCTCATCAGTTCGGTCCACTTCACCACCTGATGGGGCCGATCCTCGAAGGCCTGCGACACTCCCGCTTCCCGGGAACCGAGCCTACGGCGCGCTAGTGGGCCGTTGAGGTCACGTGTTCGCCGGTTGAGCTTCACGCCCGCAAAGGTGACAACGTCCTGACGTAGGCTTGCGGCCTGGTCGCCGACTTGCCCCGGACGGATACAAGGTTCATAGCGCTGGCACAGGTCCTGCGGGCTGAGCAACAAGGAAGACTCATAGCTCTCTTAGCGGGCGAGCTTGAGCAGCTTCACGAGGTCGGCGGGCTTCTCCTCACGCGCCTGGCACATCTCGACGTAGGTCTCCAGAATCACGTCGCCGGTGGACTCCAGCGCACTCTTGGCGCTGGCGTACAGGCCCATGACCTCCACGCAACTCTTCTCTTCCTCCACCATTCTCTGAAGGCCCCGCAGCTGCCCTTCCAGGCGGCGCAGGCGGTTCAGGATCTTCGTCTTTTCGGCGGTCCGGTCACTGACAGGCAGGGTCGCAGTCATGCCTCCAATATACCCCCTAGGGTATTTGACAGGATAGGGGGAGGGGGTATATGCTCGTGGCATGTATTTCAAGCGCTTCTACGACACGGACCTGGCCCAGGCGTCCTACATGATCGGCTGCCAGAAGACCGGCGAGTGCCTCGTAGTAGACCCCGTGCGCGACATCTCCCAGTACCTCGACGAGGCGCAGGCCCAGAAGCTGCGCGTCACGCACGTCACCGAAACGCACATCCACGCCGACTACCTGTCAGGGAGCCGCGAACTGGCAAAGGCCACCGGCGCGAAGCTGCTGCTCTCGGACGAGGGAGGCGAGGGCTGGCGGTACACCTACGACGATGAACACCAAAAGCTCCATGACGGGGACACTTTCATGGCGGGCAACATCCGCATCCAGGCCGTCCATACGCCGGGCCACACGCCCGAGCACTTGAGCTTTCTGGTCACCGATACGCCCCGTGGCGACGCGCCCAGCATGATCTTGACCGGTGACTTCGTCTTTGTCGGAGACCTGGGGCGCCCGGACCTGCTGGACGAGGCAGCAGGCGGTCAGGACACGCGCTACGTGGGCGCCAAGCAAATGTTCGCTTCTGTGCGCGACAAGTTCCTGACCCTGCCCGACTATGTGCAGGTCTGGCCTGGTCACGGGGCGGGGAGTGCTTGTGGCAAGGCGCTGGGCGCGGTGCCCACGACCACCGTCGGCTACGAGCGGGCGCTGAGCTGGTGGGGCAAGCTCGTCGAGAAGGGGGACGAGGAGGGCTTCACGAAGGAACTCCTCGAAGGCCAGCCCGACGCGCCGCTGTACTACGGCCGCATGAAGACCGAGAACCGCGATGGCCCCGCCCTGCTGGGTGAGGTGCAGCCGCTCGCCGAGCTGAGCGCCGCCGACGTGAAAGCCAGAGTCGCCGCCGGTGCCCGCCTCATCGACACCCGTAAGAAGGAAGAGCACCAGGCCGCCGCGCCCGTGGGCAGTGTGAACATTCCCGACGGCGGCACGCTGGAGACGTGGTCGGGCTGGCTGCTCAAGCCGGGCCGCGAGTTGATCCTGCTCGCACCTACCGACCGCGCTGAGGCCCTGCGCCGCAAGCTCTGGATGGTGGGGCTGGACCGCGTGACGGGCTTCATCCCCAATGCTGAGGGCCTGGACACCGTCCCCGCCCAGCCCATCCCCGCGACCAAACTCGGCTCGCACGAAGGTGCGCTGATTCTGGACGTGAGGGCGAAGACCGAGTACGAGGAGGGCCACATCCCCGGTGCCCGCCAGCTGCACGCCGGACGCCTGCCCTGGCGGCTGGACACCCTGCCGCGTGACCGCGAGATCGTCGTGCATTGCCAGGGCGGAGCCAGGAGCGCCGCCGCCGCAAGCCTGCTGCGGGCTGAGGGCTTCGACGTGCTGGAGCTTGCCGGGGGCTACGACGCTTGGGCGAAAAGCCAGAACGCCTGACCCCTACCCGGCGGAGGCGGTGCAGGACCGGGCCGCCTCCGCCTTTCGCTGAAAGGAGTGACCTTCCCATGACCTACCAGGACATCTTCACCACCGAACTTGAGGTCAAGAAGCGTGAGGGCGCGCGACTGATCGACGTGCGTGAACGCAGCGAGTACACCCAGGGACATGTCCCTGACGCCGTGAACCTCCCCCTGAGCGAACTCGTCGGGCGAGAGGACGAGATTGCGCCCAACACAGTTCTGATCTGCGCGAGCGGCAACCGTTCCTCGCAAGCAGCGGCCTACCTCGCCTCCCAGGGCAAGGCCGGGCTGATGAACCTCTCCGGGGGCACCGCGGCCTGGGTGCGTGAGGGCTGTGACCTCCACCGGGGCGAACAGCCATGATCTTCGCCTGGATCGGTGCGGCCCTGATCGGGCTGAGCCTCTGCCTGCTGGGGTCGGGCGGCTTGATCCTGACGGTGCGTACTGGTCTACTTCGTGGGCGAGCCGGAGAAGCTGGCGATTACCGAATCGCTCGCCATCGTGGGCGGTATCAGCCTGATCGGAGCAGTTCCCTGTGCCCTGAATCGGCAGATCGAGTGGCGCTCAGTCCTTTGGTTCGGCGTTCGCGGCGTGGTGGGCACCTTTCTGGGCGCGGCGCTGAATGTGTAGCTCAGCGGTGTGGTTCAACTGCTGCTCTTTGCGGTGGTGATGCTCCTGGCTGCTGTGATCAGGTGTCCGTGTTCCCCAGGACAGCGAGCATCGCGCTCTGACCAAGGCTGACCCGCGTGGCCCCGGCGTCTAGCAGGGTGGGCACTGAGGGCGCTCCGGGCAACGCCATCACCGTCACGGGACCGCCCAGTTTCTCCCTCAGCAGGCGGATCGTCGCGGAATCGGTCAGCAGGGGAACGAAGAGGCTGTCCGCCCCCGCTCTCAGGTAGGCCCGTCGCTACACCGAAGCCTGCGTCACCTGGCGGCTCTTGCCCATTCCGGCGACGACCTGATTCACGATCCGCAGCCACGCGCGGGCGCTGGCCTCGACCACGTCGGTGGCGACCCCGGTGCCGTGCAGGCTGATCTCGCCGTAGCGGGCACCAATGCTGACCTCGCCCACCGCGTCGCCGCCACCCGTGACCGCCTGGATGCGGTAGCTCTCCAGCACGGGGCTGATGCCGGTGAGGCGCCCGATGGCCTGAAACGCCGCTTCGACCGGGCCGTCGCCGTGCGCGGTGGCCTCGGCGGACCCGTCGGGGGTCTTCAGGCGCACAAAGGCCACCGGGGTCATGTTCATGCCGGAGGTGATCTGGAAGCCCTCCAGCGCAAAGGTCTGCGGCACGTCGCTGCGGCTGTCCACCAGCGCCCGCAGGTCGTCGGCGGACACCTGCCCCTTGCGGTCGGCGAGGTCCTTGAAGCGGGCGAACAGCGGCCCCACGCGCTCTTCATCCAACGTGTAGCCCAGATCGGTCAGCGCCTTGCGGAAGGCGGCGCGGCCCGAGTGCTTGCCCATGACCAGCACGGCGGCCTCGCGGCCCACCTGCTCGGCCTGCATGATCTCGTAGGTTTCGCGGGCCTTGAGGACCCCGTCCTGGTGGATGCCCGACTCGTGGGCAAAGGCGTTGTCGCCCACAATGGCCTTGTTGGGCTGCACCGGCATTCCGCTCAGGCGGCTCACCAGCCGGGAAGCGCGGTACAGCTCGCGGGTGCGGATGCCGGTTTGAAAGCCGTACACGTCCCCCCGCGTGCGGAAGGCCATCACGATCTCCTCCAGGCTGGCGTTTCCGGCCCGCTCACCGATGCCGTTCACGGTGCATTCGATCTGCCGGGCGCCCCCCTCGGCCGCCGCGATGGAGTTGGCGACCGCCATCCCCAGGTCGTCGTGGCAGTGGGCGGAGAGGATGACGTGCCCCGGCAGCTCAGCTTTCAGGGACGCGAACAGCGCGCGCATCTCGGCGGGCGTCGTGTAGCCCACCGTGTCGGGCACGTTGATGGTGCTCGCCCCGGCCTCCACCACCGCGCGGAAGATGCGGACCAGGAAGGCGGGGTCGCTGCGGGTGGCGTCCTCGGCGCTGAATTCTACGTCGTCCACGAAGGAGCGGGCCAGCGTGACGGCCTCCACCGCCCGCTCCACCACCGCGTCCGGCTCCAGGTTCAGCTTGCGAGCCATATGAATCGGGCTGGTGGCGATGAAGGTGTGAATCCGGGGCTTATCGGCGGCCTCCACCGCCCTCGCTGCCGCCTCGATGTCGGCGCGGCCCGCGCGGGCCAGCCCAGCGATCACCGGCCCGCGCACCTCGCGGGCGATGCGAGACACGCCTTCGAGGTCGCCGGGAGAGGCGATGGGAAACCCGGCCTCGATCACGTCCACGCCCAGCCGGGCGAGCTGGTGGGCGATCTCCAGCTTCTGCCCGTGGTTCAGTGCCACACCGGGCGACTGCTCGCCGTCGCGCAGGGTGGTGTCGAAGATGCGGATGCGGTCGGCCTGGGGCTGGGTCATCGGATGCTCCTCTGAAGGGTAGGGGAAAAAGAAGAAGCCCCCGGAGAGGCTTTCCTCCGGGGGCCGGGCGGGCGCTGCCTTCCGCCGCTCACTCCACCGGAGGAACGCGAAGAAGAAGCAGGCCGCTGAACTTGAGCATGGGGTCACTCTACGGGTCGGGCCAGGCTGGGGGCGCAAGTTGTCTGCACGGGGGGAGGGTGCGGCGGCCAACTTCAGGCCAGTCCGGCGCCGGGGCTCAGTTGGCGTAGCGCTCGGCCGCGCTCTGGGCTTCCAGCCGGTGGTGCGTCCGCATCTCCTCCTCGGTCACGACTAGGGCGCGGCGACTGATCCGCTCCCCCCGGCCCTCCCAGCTCAGGCGCGGCTGGGCGTGACGGCGAAACCAACGTTCAGGGCGGAGTTTTTTCAGCATTTGAAGGGTCGTCATGCCTTTAGTGTACGCCTTACACTTAGGTTCTTTGGTCTCCTGGAGAATGCTGGCGTTCCGCGAGCGTGGACGGAGAAAGGCCGCCCTCCCAGTGGAGAGGCGGCCTGAACGGAAGCGGCCTAAACTTCCAGTTCCTTTTTCTCGATAAAGGGCATCTTGCCGCGCAGCTCGGTACCCACGGTCTCCAAGAGGTGGCCGCGCATCTTCCCGCGCTGCTCCTGCATATACGGGAATCCAGCCTCGGCATCCGCGATGAAGCGCTCGGCGAAACGGCCCTGCTGGATGTCGGTCAGCACGTCCTTCATGGTGGCCTTGGTCTGCTCCGTGATGATGCGCGGGCCGGTCACGTAGTCACCGAACTCGGCGGTGTTGGAGATCGAGTGGCGCATTCCCTCAAAGCCCTTCTCGTAGATCAGGTCCACGATCAGCTTGACCTCGTGGAGCGTCTCGAAATAGGCGATCTCGGGCTGGTATCCGGCCTCCACCAGCGTCTCGAAGCCCGCCTGGATCAGGTGCGTGACGCCGCCGCACAGGACCGACTGCTCCCCAAACAGGTCGGTTTCGGTTTCCTCCTTGAAGGTGGTTTCCAGCACGCCTGCGCGGGTGCAGCCGATGCCGCGCGCGTACGCCAGGGCCAGGGCGCGGGCGCCCCCGCTGGCGTCCTGCGCGACGGCGAAGATGCCGGGCATCCCGCCGCCGTCGGCATAGATGCGCCGCAGCATGTGCCCCGGTCCCTTGGGGGCGACCAGAAACACGTCCACATCGGGGGGCGGCGTGATGCGCCCGAAGTGGACGTTGAAGCCGTGGCCGAAGGCGAGCGCCTTGCCCGGCGTCAGGTGGGGAGCGATGCTCTGCTCGTACAGGCCCGGCTGCGCCTCGTCGGGAATCAGGAGCATCACCACGTCGGCCTCGCGGGTGGCGTCCTCGACGGTGGTGACGCGCAGGCCCGCCCCCTCGGCCTTGGCGCGGCTCGCGGACCCCTCGCGCAGACCGACGACCACGTTCAGGCCGCTGTCCCGCAGGTTCTGGGCGTGGGCGTGGGCCTGGCTGCCGTAGCCGATGATGGCGACCAGCTTCTCCTCGATGGGCGAGAGGTCCACGTCGCGGTCGTAGTACATGGTCGCGGTCATGGGGGGATTCTCCTACAGAGTGTGAGGTGGGGGGGAATGCGGGCTAGGGGAGGCGCGCGGCTCCTGCGTCTAGGACACCCCCGGCATCCCTCCCGCCTGCGTCTCACTCGGCTCCGGCGCCTCCAGTACGGGCCGCAGCACCTCCGTTTCCCCGCCGTGGAAGACCTGCCCCGGAAGGTCCGCGTTGGACCCGCGTGTCAGGGCCACCCGGCCCGTCCGCATCGTCTCCAGAATGCCGAAGGGCCGCATCTGCTCTATGAAGGCGGTGACCTTGCCCTCGTCGCCCGTGACCTCGAAGGTGAGCGCGTGGCGGCCCACGTCCACGATGCGGGCGCGGAAGTCCTCGGCGATCTGGCGGACCTCCACCCGGCTCTCGGGGGTGATGGCGACCTTGAGGAGCACCAGTTCGCGGTCCACGTACTTGTGCAGGCCGTGATCGACCACGTGCAGCACGTCATGCAGCTTTTCGAGCTGTTTCATCGCCTGCTCGACGATGTTCCGGTCGCCCGTCACGACAAACGTCATGCGGCTGACCCCCGGCTGCTCGGTGCGGCCCACCGACAGGCTGCGGATGTTGTAGGCGCGGCGGCCGAAGAGGGACGTGATGCGGGTCAGCACGCGCGGCTCGTCACGCACCAGCACGCTGACCAGGTGGTCGGCGCTCATGCCCGGCCCCCGGGGACGGCCTGCGGCTCCGTCTCGATCATCTCGCTCAGCGCGGCCCCGGCGGGCACCATCGGGAAGACGCCGTGCTCGTTGGGGACCACCACTTCTAAAAGGGCGCTGCCGTCGTGGGCGAGCCAGGCGTCGATGGCCCCCTCCAGATCGTCGGCGTTGTCGGCCCGCCAGCCGGAAATGCCGTAGGCGTCCGCCAGCTTCAGGAAATCGGGATTGGAGTCGCCCAGGTAGACCTCCGAGTAGCGGCGCTCGTGGAAGAGTTCCTGCCACTGGCGGACCATCCCCAGGTAGGAGTTGTTCACGATGCAGATCTTGACGTTGCGAATCCCGTACTTGGTCAGGGTGGCGAGTTCCTGGGCGGTCATCTGGAAGCCGCCGTCCCCGGCGATCACCATGCTGGTCACGCCGGGTTCGGCGAGGGCCGCGCCGATGGCCGCCGGGAAGCCGAAACCCATCGTGCCCAGGCCGCCCGAGGTCAGCCAGCGCCGGGGCCGGTCGAAGCGGGCGAGCTGCGCGGCGAGCATCTGGTGCTGGCCCACGTCGGTGCTGAGAATGTCGCCGGGGCCGAGGCGCGAGACGACCTGCCGCACCGCCTGGGCGGCGCCCCAGTGGGCCGGGTGCTCGCCGCGCGTGCGCCACTCGGCGAGCGTGGCGGTCCACTCGGGGTGGCTCAGGGGCTGGGCCCGTTCGGTGAGAAGCCGGGCGGCCCGCCCCGCGTCGGCACGCACCGGCACGTGCGCCCGCACGATCTTGCTGATCTCGGCGGCGTCGAGGTCGATGTGGATGATGCTGGCCCGTGAGGCGAAGTCCTTGACGCGCCCCGTCACCCGGTCGTCGAAGCGCAGGCCGATGCCGATCAGCACGTCCGCCTCCGAGATCGCGCGGTTGGCGGCCACGCTGCCGTGCATCCCGGGCATCCCCAGCCACAGCCCATCAGAGGCGGGAAAGGCGCCCAGGCCCATCAGGGTGGTGATGGTCGGGATGCGCCACGCGCGGGCGAAGGCGGTGACCTCGGCGGCGGCTCCCTGGGCACCGCCGCCCACCATCAGGACGGGCCTGCGGGCCTCCTTCAGCAAGGCAACGGCGGCTTCGAGGGCGTGCGGGTCGGGCGCGGGCGCTTCCGGCGGGGCCTGCGGGCCGTGGACCTCCCCGGCAAAGGCCGCGAGTTGCACGTCCTTGGGGATATCCACCAGTACGGGGCCGGGGCGACCGCTGCGGGCGATGTGGATGGCCTCGGCCACGACGCGGGGCAGGTCGCCCGCCTCCTGCACCACGTAGTTGTGTTTGGTGATCGGCAACGTGATCCCGGTGATGTCGGCCTCCTGAAAGGCGTCGGTGCCCATCAGGTGCCGGGCCACGTTGCCGGTGATCGCCAGCAGCGGCACCGAATCCATCATCGCGTCGGCCAGGCCGGTCACCAGATTGGTGGCGCCCGGCCCGCTGGTCGCCAGGCAGACGCCGAGGTCGCCAGTCGCCTTGGCCCAGCCTTCCGCCGCGTGGATCGCGCCCTGCTCGTGCCGCGCCAGGATGTGGCGGATGTCGGGAAAGAGGGTCAGCGCGTCGTACACCGGCATGATCGCGCCGCCGGGATACCCGAAGACGGTCCCGACGCCGTGCGCGGCGAGCGTCTGCCAGAGGGCCTGGGCGCCGTTGGGGGGGGTCATGGCAGGCTCCGCGCCGAGTGTGTCCGGGGCTGCGGGTGGGGCTGGGGACGAATGCTCATCTCTTGACCTCCTGTGACCTGCTGGCTGTGACCTGCTGGGCACTGAAAATGGAAAATCCCGCCCTCTGGCTTGGGGCGGGGTGTCTGTGGCAACGCTGAGCGCTCAGCCTCCAGAAACCCCGGGGCCAAGAATGAGCGTGAGGACGGTGCGCGGCGGCATGGCAGCACCGTACGGCGTGGGCGGGGGCCGGGCGGGGCGGCGACCTAGACGAGTGGGGCCGTATAAGGGGGGGGGCAGGTCCAGAGCAGCGCCCGATGGCTGAGGCGGAATCCAGTCAGACGTAGAGCGGCACCAGAAACCACGCCGCCACGCCGCCGATCAGCACCCCCAGCGCCCCACCCAGCACGGCCGCCCTTCCTGTGCTTTCCGGCCTGAGCCGCAGCGCGAGGAAAAGCAGGACCACCCCGGCCCCGATCAGCCCGCCCGACACCGCCTGAAAGCTGTCGATCCTCTCCCCCACGGTAAGACCCGGCAGGGCGGAGCCGACCAGCACATGCAGCCCCAGCGTCAGGAAGAAGACGGGGAAGCCCACGCTGAAGGCGAGCAGGAAGCGGCGGTCACGGGCGCGGGTCATGGAACGCGCCCCAAGCTGGCACCCGTCTGAGCAACTGCCCCTCCCCGCCCCGCCGACCGCGTTAGGGTGGCCCATGGGAGACTCCGCGCCAGCACGCCGCAGCGACACCATCAAGTCGGGCTTCGAACGCGCCCCGCACCGCAGCCTGCTGCGGGCGACCGGGGTGATCGAGCGCGAGAGCGATTTCGGCAAGCCCTTTATCGCCGTGTGCAACAGCTATATCGACATCATTCCGGGGCACGTGCATCTCCAGGAGTTCGGGCGGGTGGTCAAGGCGGCGGTCCGGGAGGCGGGCGGCGTCCCCTTCGAGTTCAACACCATCGGCGTGGACGACGGCATCGCGATGGGCCACGCGGGCATGAAGTACAGCCTGCCCAGCCGCGAACTGATCGCGGACTCGGTCGAGACGGTCGTGCAGGCCCACCAGTTCGACGCGATGATCTGCATCCCCAACTGCGACAAGATCGTGCCCGGCATGCTGATGGGCGCGATGCGCTGCGACATCCCCACCATCTTCGTGAGCGGCGGGCCGATGCTGCGCGGGCTGACGAAAGCGGGGCGGCGGGTGGACCTCGCCTCGGTGTTCGAGGGGGTGGGGGCCTTCCAGGCGGGCCGGATGGGCGCCGACGAACTGCGCGAGCTGGAGGAACAGGCCTGCCCCACCTGCGGAAGCTGCTCGGGGATGTTCACCGCCAACTCGATGAACTGCCTGTGCGAGGCGCTGGGAATGAGCCTGCCGGGCAACGGGACCATTCCGGCGACCGACCCCCGGCGGCATGAACTGGCGCGGGCGGCGGCGCGGCAACTCCTCGTACTGCTGGAGCGCGGCATCACCCCCCGGCAGGTCGTGACCGCCGAGGCCATTGACAACGCCTTCGCCCTCGACATGGCGATGGGCGGCTCGACGAACACGGTGCTGCACACCCTCGCCATCGCGCACGAGGTCGGGGTGGAGTACCCGCTTTCGCGGCTCAACGAAGTGTCCGACCGGGTGGCGAACCTGTGCAAGATCGCGCCCAGCAGTGACTTTCATATCCAGGACCTCGACGAGGTGGGCGGCGTCAGCGTGATCCTGCGCGAGCTCTTTCAGCGGGAGGGCATCCTGCACCGGGGCTGCGTCACCGCGACCGGGCGGGCGCTGGAGGACAACGTGGCGGAGGCGCCCGCCCCCGACGGCGAGGTGGTGCGGCCCTGGGAGGCCGCCTATTCGCCCACCGGGGGCCTGCGGCTGCTGTTCGGCAACCTCGCGCCCGAGGGGGGGGTGGTCAAATACGCGGGGGTGGTGCCCGCCATGCGCCGCTTCGAGGGCGACGCCATCGTCTACGACAGCATGGAGGCCGCCAACGCGGGCATCCTGGGCGGCGAGGTGCGGGCCGGGCACGTCGTCGTGATTCGCTACGAGGGGCCGCAGGGCGGGCCGGGAATGCAGGAGATGCTCTCCCCGACGGCCAACCTCGCCGGGATGGGCCTGGGCGAGAGCGTCCTGCTGCTCACCGACGGGCGCTTCAGCGGGGCCACGCGCGGGGGATCGGTCGGCCACGTCTCGCCGGAAGCGAGCGCGGGCGGTCCCATCGCCCTGGTCATGAGCGGCGACCGCATCCGGGTGGATATGGACGCCGGGACGCTCGACCTGCTCGTCTCCGACGAGGAACTGGCGCGGCGGCGGGAGGGGTGGCGGCCTGTCGTCAAACCCATTCCGGGCCGCTGGCTGAAGCGCTACGCCCGTCTGGTCACCAGCGGCAGCCGGGGCGCGGTGCTGGACGACGCGGCCGGGCCGCAGGTTCCCGCGCCGCCTGCTCGGCCAGAGGCCCCGGCGGCCCGGCCCCAGGTCCCGCCGCCCCCAGCTTGAGCAGACAGGCTCTCCTCTCCCCCGCCTCCGCCCCGGTAGGCTGCCCCCATGTTCACCGTTCCCGGCCACAGCGGAGGCACCCTGCGCGGGCAGCTTCTTCTTCGGTGGGGGCGCTGAGCGCGAGTACCCGCGTTCACCACCGGCCCCCGGAGTCCACACGGCTCCGGGGGCCTTTCCCTTTTCTCCCGCAGGAGGCGAGTCAGATGGGCATGACGATGGCACAGAAGATCCTGGCGGCCCACAGCGGCCACGCCGAGGTGGTTCCCGGCCAGCTGATCGAGTGCGCGACCGATCTCGTGCTGTGCCACGAGATCACCACCCCAGCGGCCCTGCGGATGCTGGAGGAACGCGGCATGAACCGGGTGTTCGACCCCGAAAAGATCGTGGCGATTCCCGACCACTCGGTCCCCGCCATGAACATCAAGGCCGCGAAGATGTACCAGAAGCTCAAATCCTGGGTGCAGGAACAGGGCATCCGTCACTTCTACGACGTGGGGCGCGGCGGCATCGCCCACGTCGTGCTGGAGGGCAGCGGCCTGCTGCGGCCCGGGCAGACGCTGGTGAGCGGCGACTCGCACACCTGCAACGGCGGGGCGCTGGGGGCCTTTGCCACCGGAGTCGGCAGCACCGACCTCGCCGGGGCGATCTACGCGGGCCGGGTGTGGTTCAAGGTGCCCGAGACGATGCTGATCCGCGTGACCGGCGAGATGCAGCCGGGCGTCACCCCCAAAGACCTCGTGCTGGAGGTCATCAAACGCATCGGGGCGGACGGTGCGAACTACCTGGTGATGGAGTGGACCGGGGACACCATCGACCGGATGGACATGGAGGGCCGCTTCACCCTGACGAACATGGCGATCGAGGCGGGTGGCAAGACCGGCATCATCGCGGTGGACGGCACGACGCGGGCGTACCTCGCCGCGCGAGGGGTCGCGCCGGACGAGTACACCGAGTACACCTCCGACCCCGACGCGCCGTATAGGGTCGTGATCGAGCTGGACGCCTCGACGGTGGAGCCGACGGTCGCCTACCCGCACATCCCCAGCAACGGCCGCGTGGCGGGCAGCGACCGCATTCCGGTCACGCACGCCTACGTGGGCAGTTGCACCAACGGGCGCCTCAGCGACCTGCGCGAGGTGGCGCACATCCTGCGGGGGCGCCGGGTCGCGGACGGCGTGCAGATGATCGTGGTTCCGGCGACCCAGGCGATCTGGAAGCAGGCCGCGCAGGAGGGGTTGCTGGAGGTCTTCGTGGAGGCGGGCGCCAGCGTGAGCTACCCGAGCTGCGGCGCCTGCCTGGGGATGCACTCGGGCGTGCTGGGACCGGACGACGTGTGCATTTCCAGCTCCAACCGCAACTTTGTCGGCAGGATGGGCGACCCCTCGGCGCAGATTTACCTCGCCTCGCCCGCGACGGTGGCCGCGAGCGCGGTGGCGGGCGTGATCTCGGACCCGCGCGAGTACGCGGGGCCGCCCCGCGTGGAGGTGGCGTGATGCCCCGAGTCCACGTCTTCGCCCGCGACCACATCAACACCGACGAGATCATCCCCGCGCGGCACCTCACCAGCGACGTGGAGAGCGAACTGGCCCCCTACGCGATGGAGGACTACGACCCCGGCTTCGTGCGGCGGGTGGGGCCGGGCGACCTCGTGGTCGCGGGGGCCGACTTCGGGTGTGGCTCCAGCCGCGAACACGCCGTCTGGGCGCTGCGCGGGGCCGGGGTGGGGGCCGTGATCGCCCCCAACTTCGCCCGCATCTTCTACCGCAACGCGATCAACAACGGCTTTCTGGCGCTGGAATGCGCGGGCATCGTGGAGGCCTTTCAGGACGGCGACGAGGCCGACCTCGACCTCGCGGGCGGCACCATCACCAACCGCCGCAGTGGCGAGCAGCTCAGCTTCGTGCCCGTGCCCCAGTTCGCGCTGGACGTGCAGCGGGCGGGCGGCTGGCTGGAATACATGCGCGAGCAGGACGCGCTGGCTGCCGGAACCCTGAACACCCCCAACCTGAACACCCCCAGCACCGAAGCCGGACACGGCCATCCCGGAACCCCCGCCCCCCAGGAGGACCCCCATGCCTAGGATCGTCACACTGCCCGGAGACGGGATCGGCCCCGAGGTCACTGCCGCCGCCGTGCAGGTGCTGCGCGAGGTCGCCCCCGACGTGACCATCGAGGAGCATCTCATCGGCGGAGCCGCCATCGAGGAGACGGGCGAACCCTTTCCCACCGCCACCCGCGAGGCCGTGCGCGGGGCCGACGCCGTGCTGCTGGGCACGGTGGGCGGGCCGCAGGACTCGCCCTGGAACCGCCTGCCGCGCCCTCAGCGGCCCGAGTCCGGCCTGCTCGCGCTGCGGCGGGCCATGGGCTGCTACGCGAACCTGCGCCCGGTGCGGGTGCTGCCGGGGCTGGAGCACCTCTCGCCGCTGAAGCCCGAGCTGGCACGCGGGGTGGACATCCTGATTGTGCGCGAGCTGCTGGGCGGCCTCTACTTCGACGGGGACCGGCGGCTGGACGGCGACTCGGCCCACAACACCATGCGCTACACGCGGGCCGAGGTCGAGCGGGTGGCGCGGGTGGCCTTCTGGGCGGCCGGGCAGCGCCGGGGCCGGGTGACCTCGGTGGACAAGGCCAACGTGCTGGAGGTCTCCGAGCTGTGGCGCAGCGCGGTGCAGGACGTGCATGGCCGCAAGTACCGCGACCTCACCCTGAACCACGAGTACGTGGACAGCGTGGCGATGCTGCTGGTGTCCAACCCCGGCCGCTACGACGTGGTCCTGACCGAGAACCTGTTCGGGGACATCCTCTCGGACCTCGCGGCGGTGATTCCGGGCAGCCTGGGGCTGATGCCCTCGGCCAGCCTGGGAGACGGGGCGGGCCTGTTCGAGCCGATCCACGGCTCGGCCCCCGACATCGCTGGGCAGGGGGTGGCGAACCCGGCCGCCGCGATCCTGAGCGCAGCCATGCTGCTGCGCCACGGGCTGAACCGCCCGGCAGCCGCCAACCACGTCGAGGGCGCGGTGGCGCGGGCCTTGCGGGCCGGGCCGACCGCCGACCTGGGGGGTCGCGCGAGCACGGGTGCTTTCACGGACGCCGTGCTGGACAACGTGCAGGTGATGAGCGGGGCGTAGGGCGGGACCCCCGGGCCTTCCGCCGACCACCACGGACCTGTCGGCGGGAGAGCGGACGGCCGGGCGGCGCCGCCCGGCCCCGCCCGGCCCCGTTCAGGCGCGGGACGGTGTGGACCGACAGGCCCCTCCGACTCTGCCGCAGAGCCGACGCGCGGAGTCACCTCTCCCTGCGAGGCCGCCGGGCCGAACCAGAAGGGTACCGTCGGCACGCCTGCCCACCTCGGGCAACGCGGTTCAAGGTACGCCAGTCCGCCCGGTGGACGCGGCGGTGGACGCCGGGCTGTACCTCAACGACGACAGCGGAACGGTGCTCTTCCCGGTCGCCCCCCTCCCCTCTGGGCGAATGCGGAGAGGAACAGGGGAAACAGACTGGCTCAGTGACGAGTCACGAACCGTTCCCCCCTTGAAAGCTCAGCGCGGCAGTTCGCTCGTTCCCATCAGGAACTCGTCCACGGCCCGCGCCGCCTGCCGCCCCTCGCGGATGGCCCAGACGACGAGAGACTGACCCCGGCGCATGTCGCCCGCCGCGAAGATGCCGGGGACGTTTGTGACGTAGCCTCCCAGCTCGTCGGTGCCCGCCCTGGCATTTCCGCGCTGGTCGCGCTCGACGCCGAAGACGTCGAGGATGCTCCCCGCCGGGCTGACAAAGCCCATCGCCAGCAGCACGAGGTCGGCTCTCAAAATCTCCTCGCTGCCGGGAATCTCGGTCATCTTTCCGCCCTGCCATTCCAGGCGCACGGTCCTGAGGGCGGTGACGCGCCCGTCCTCGCCGATGAATTCCTTCGTGGCGATGGCGAACTCGCGCTCGCCGCCCTCCTCGTGGCTCGACGACGTGCGGAGCTTGTGCGGCCAGTAGGGCCAGGTGAGCGGCTTGTTCTCGTGCTCGGGCGGCATGGGCAGCAGCTCGAACTGGGTGACGTGCGCGGCGCCGTGGCGGTGCGAGGTCCCCACGCAGTCCGACCCCGTGTCGCCGCCCCCGATCACGACGACGTGCTTGCCCCCGGCGTGAATCTGACCCTCCACCCGGTCGCCCGCGTTCACCCGGTTCTGCCCCGCCAGGAACTCCATCGCAAAATGGACGCCGCCCAGCTCACGCCCCGGCACCGGCAGGTCGCGCGGTTGTTCGGCCCCGCCCGCCAGGAGCACGGCGTCGAACCCGGCGCGGAGGTGCTCCGGGCCGACCCTCTCCGGTGCGGAGTTGGTTCCCTCCGGCACCTCGCCCACCAATACGCCCGTGCGGAAGGTCACGCCCTCGGCCTCCATCTGGCGGATGCGGCGGTCGATCACGTGCTTGTCCAGCTTGAAGTCGGGGATGCCGTATCTGAGCAGGCCGCCGGGGCGGTCGTTCTTTTCGAAGACCGTCACGCTATGCCCGGCGCGGGCGAGTTGCTGGGCTGCCGCAAGTCCGGCGGGGCCGGAGCCAATCACCGCGACCCTCTTCCCCGTTCTGAAAGGCGGAGGCTGCGGCGCCACCCACCCCTCCTCCCAGGCGTGGTCGATGATCGCCCGCTCGATGGACTTGATGCCGACCGGCTCATCGGCCGTGAGGTTCAGGGTGCAGGCGGCCTCGCAGGGGGCGGGGCAGATACGCCCAGTGAACTCGGGAAAGTTGTTGGTCGCGTGCAGCGCGTCAATGGCCGCCCGCCAGTTGTTCCCGTACACGAGGTCGTTCCAGTCGGGAATCAGGTTGCCCACTGGGCAGCCGTGGTTGCAAAAGGGAATCCCGCAGTCCATGCAGCGGGCGGCCTGCACCCGCGACTGCTCGACGGTCAGCTCGTGGACGAACTCGTTGTAATTCCGCAGGCGCTCGTCGATAGGCTCGTAGGTTTCTTTGACGCGGCGGTAGTCCAGGAAGCCGGTGACTTTTCCCATCCTTGCTCCTCATCCCCCTCAGCTTCACTTCGTCAGGACGCCCTGGCCGGTCGGCTGGGCGACCTCTGCCGGGCCATGCCCCGCGTGCCTGCCCAGGTCGCCCAGTGCGCGTTCGTACTCGCGCGGGAAGACCTTGACGAAGCGCGGCAGCGCCTCCTCCCAGCCGTCCAGCAGTGCGCTGGCCCGCAGCGATCCCGTCCAGCGGTGGTGCTCCTCGATCAGCGTCCGGAGCTGCGCCTCGTCGGTCTGCCCGCGGTGCCAGAAGCGGCGCTCGATGGTCGCCTCCTGCTCGCCCGCAGGCACCACCCGGTCGAGCGACACCATCGCCGCGTTGCAGCGGCTGGCAAACGCGCCGTCCTCGTCGTACACGTAGGCGACGCCGCCCGACATGCCCGCCGCGAAGTTGCGCCCGGTCTTGCCCAGCACGACGACCGTGCCGCCCGTCATGTACTCGCAGCCGTGGTCGCCCGTGCCCTCCACGACCGCCGTGGCCCCCGAGAGCCGCACCGCGAAGCGCTCGCCCGCCACGCCCCGGAGGAACGCCTCGCCCGAGGTCGCGCCGTACAGCACGGTGTTCCCCACGATGATGTTCTTCGTCGCGTCCCCCCGGAAGTCGATGGAGGGCCGCACCACGACCCGCCCGCCCGAGAGGCCCTTGCCGGTGTAGTCGTTCGCGTCCCCGATCAGGTAGAGGGTGATCCCGCTTGCCAGGAACGCGCCGAAGCTCTGGCCGCCGTTGCCCTCCATCTGGATGAAGACCGTGTCGTCAGGGAGGCCGTCGGGGCGGCGGCGGATGAGTTCGCCGGAGAGCATCGCGCCCACCGTGCGGTTCACGTTGTGGGCGGCCTCCAGCACCTTGACCTTCTCGCCGCGTTCCAGGGCCGGGCGGCACTTCTCGATCAGGGTCACGTCGAGCGCCCGTTCCAGCCCGTGGTCCTGCGTCTCCACGTGGCGGCGGGCGACCTCGGCGGGGACGGCAGGCTGGTGGAAGACGCGGGAAAAGTCCAGGCCCCGCGCCTTCCAGTGCTCCACACCCCGGCGGGTGTCCAGCAGGTCCGTGCGCCCGATCAGGTCATCGAAGCGGCGGATGCCCAACGAGGCCATGATCTCGCGCACCTCCTCCGCCACGAAGAAGAAGTAGTTGATGACGTGCTCGGGTTTGCCCGCGAACTTCCGCCGCAGCGCCGGGTCCTGGGTCGCCACGCCCACCGGGCAGGTGTTCAGGTGGCACTTGCGCATCATGATGCAGCCCTCGGCCACGAGCGGCGCGGTGGCGAAGCCGAACTCGTCCGCGCCCAGCAGCGCCCCGATCACCACGTCGCGCCCGGTCTTCATCTGGCCGTCGGCCTGCACGCGAATGCGGCCCCGCAGGCGGTTGAGCACGAGGGTCTGCTGCGTCTCCGCCAGCCCCAGTTCCCAGGGCGACCCCGCGTGCTTAATGGAAGACCAGGGCGAGGCGCCCGTGCCGCCGTCGTGCCCGGCGATGACGACATGGTCGGCCTTCGCCTTCGTCACACCCGCCGCGATGGTGCCCACGCCGACTTCCGACACCAACTTCACGGAGATGTCCGCCTGCGGGTTCACGTTCTTGAGGTCGTGGATGAGCTGCGCGAGGTCCTCGATGGAGTAGATGTCGTGGTGCGGCGGCGGCGAGATCAGGCCCACGCCGGGCACGGAGTGGCGCAGCATCCCGATGTACTCGCTGACCTTGCCGCCGGGAAGCTGCCCGCCCTCGCCCGGCTTGGCCCCCTGCGCCATCTTGATCTGGATCTGGTCGGCAGAGACGAGGTATTCGGTGGTGACTCCGAAGCGGCCCGAGGCGACCTGCTTGATCTTCGAACGCAGGGAATCGCCGTCCTGAAGCTCGTAGTCGGCTGGAGCTTCGACGCGGCCCTCACCCAGGATGTCGCCCAGCCGCGTGCCCGCCGTGATCGTCCCGCCCCCCATCTCCGCGCGGTACCGCGCCGGGTCCTCGCCGCCCTCGCCCGTGTTCGACTTGCCGCCGATGCGGTTCATGGCGACGGCGAGGGTGGTGTGCGCCTCGGTGCTGATGGAGCCGAGGGACATGGCGCCCGTGGCGAAGCGTTTGACGATCTCGGAGGCGGGCTCCACTTCCTCCAGTGGGATCGCCCCCTCCGGGTCTGCCTTCAGCTCGAACAACCCGCGCAGGGTCATGTGCCGCCGCGACTGGTCGTTGATGATCCCCGCGTATTCCCGGTACGTTTCCACCCGGCCCGAGCGCGTCGCGTGCTGGAGCTTGGCGACCGCGTCGGGGGTCCACATGTGCTCCTCGCCGCGTGCCCGCCAGGCGTACTCCCCGCCGGGATCGAGCATGGAGGCGAGCAGGGGGTCCCCGCTGAAGGCAGCCCGGTGCAGCCGCAGCGCCTCCTCGGCGACCTCGAACACGCCGATGCCGCCGACCCCCGTGGAGGTGCCGCGGAAGTACTTCTCGACCAGCTCCTCGCCCAGCCCGATGGCCTCGAAGATTTGCGCCCCGCAGTACGACATGTACGTGCTGATGCCCATCTTCGACATGATCTTGGAGAGGCCCTTGCCCACGCCCCCGATGTAGTTGGCGACGGCTTTTTCCGGCGCTTCCGGGTGCAACTGCTCCAGCGTCTCCAGCGCGAGGTACGGGTGAATCGCTTCCGCCCCGTATCCGGCCAGGACCGCGAAGTGGTGGACCTCCCGCGCCGAGCCCGTCTCGACGACCACTCCCGCCGTCGTCCGCAACCCCTGGTGGACGAGGTGCTGGTGGACCGCCGAGAGCGCGAGGACCGCGGGGATGGCGACGTGATCCCGGTCCATCGCCCGGTCGGTCAGAATCAGGATGTTGTGGCCCCTGCGGACCGCGTCCACCGCCGCCGCCCGCAGGGAGGCGAGGGTGGCCTCCACGCCCTCGGCACCCCAGGCGGCAGGGTAACAGATGTTCAGCTCGTGGGGCCGGAACTTGCCGCCCGTCTGCGCCTCGATGGAGCGCAGCCGCGCCATGTCGGCGTGGTCGAGGACGGGCTGCGCGACCTCCAGCCGCATCGGGGGATTGACCGCGTTGATGTCGAGCAGGTTCGGCCTGGGGCCGATGAACGACACCAGCGACATGACGACCTGCTCGCGGATGGGGTCGATGGGCGGGTTCGTGACCTGCGCGAACAGTTGCCGGAAGTAGGTGTACAGCGGCTTGTTGCGGCTGGAGAGCACGGCGAGCGGCGAGTCGTTGCCCATCGAGCCGATGCCCTCCTCGCCCGCGGCGGCCAGGGGGGCGAGCAGGAACTTCAGGTCCTCCTGCGTGTACCCGAAGGCCTGCTGCCGGTCCAGCAGCGATTCGCGGAAGGCGGGCGCCTCGGCCCCGGCCCCGAGGCGGCCCAGCTCCACGCGCACGTTCTCGATCCACTGCCGGTAGGGTTTGGCCGAGGCGTAGCGCGACTTCAGCTCCTCGTCCTCCAGAATGCGTCCCTCGTCGAGATCGAGCAGGAACATCCGTCCCGGTTGAAGGCGCCACTTCTTGACGATCCTGTGCTCCGGGACCGGCAGCACGCCCGTCTCCGAGGCCAGAATCACGAGGTCGTCGCGGGTGACAATGTAGCGTGCTGGACGCAGGCCGTTGCGGTCCAGCGTCGCGCCGATCTGCCGCCCGTCGGTGAAGACCACTGCGGCGGGGCCGTCCCAGGGCTCCATCATCGCCGCGTGGTACTCGTAAAAGGCGCGGCGTTGCGGGTCCATCGCCCCGTGCCCCTCCCACGCTTCCGGAATCAGCATCATCATCGCGTGGGCGAGGGGATAGCCCGCCATCGTGAGGAGTTCGAGCGCGTTGTCGAAGGTCGCGGTGTCCGACTGCCCCCGCAGGCTGATCGGGTAGAGCTTCTGAAGGTCGTCGCCCAGCACCGGGGACCGCATCACGCCCTCGCGTGCCCGCATCCAGTTGAAGTTGCCCTTGACCGTGTTGATCTCGCCGTTGTGGGCGACCATGCGGTAGGGGTGCGCCAGGTACCACTCGGGGAAGGTGTTCGTGGAAAACCGCTGGTGGACGAGGGCGAGGGCCGACACCACGGAGGGGTCCTGAAGGTCGAGGTAATACTCCCCGACCTGCCCGGCGAGCAGCAGTCCCTTGTAGATCACCGTCCGGCACGACATGGAGGGCACGTAGTACTCGCGCCCGTGGGTGAGCTTGAGGCGCAAAATAGCCAGCGACGCCCGCTTGCGGATCACGTACAGCTTGCGCTCCAGTGCGTCGGGCACCAGGATGTCGGACCCGTGGCCGATGAACACCTGACGGATGATGGGTTCCCTGTCCCGCACCGCCGGGGACATGGGCATCTCGCGGTTGACCGGCACGTCGCGCCAGCCCAGCAGCACCTGGCCCTCGGCGTGGATCGCCCGCTCCAACTCCTGCTCGCAGGCCAGGCGGGAGGCGTGCTCCTTGGGCAGGAAGATCATGCCCACCCCGTAGTCGCCGGGACGGGGCAACGTGACGCCCTGCTTCGCCATCTCTGCCCGGTAGAACTCGTCGGGAATCTGGATCAGGATGCCCGCGCCGTCGCCCATCAGTTCGTCGGCGCCGACGGCCCCCCGGTGATCGAGGTTCTCTAAAATCTTGAGGCCCTGCGTGATGATGCTGTGGGACTTGGTTCCCTTCAGATGGGCGATAAAGCCGACCCCGCAAGCGTCGTGCTCCTGGTCTTGCCGGTACAGCCCCTGCTCGCTGAGCGCGGCTCTCTCCTGCGGCGCGGGGTGACGCGTTATGTCGTGGTCCATCAGCTTCTCCTCCCCGTTCGGCGCTGGGCGCTGCGGAGTTAAAGCATACACAGGCGTGCATACACACGCCGCTCAGTTGTCCATGCGTGTCCCGTACGCAAAACCCGCGCTAGACAAGTGCCAACAGTGGTCGATATGGACGGTGAACCTTCCGGACCAGTTCACAGCGATATTCATACATCTGCATAGTTTTAAGGCTCCTAACACTGCGGCGAGGATTCTGGGCATTTAAGGCTGGCGGGCTCATGCGCTGTGACTGACTCGCCACCGCTCTCCCCTGGCGTCGGGGGTGAAGGGCTCCAGCGCTGGTGATGGCGGGCGAGTGACGAACGTGGCGACATGCTGGAGGTGCTCCTCCAGAAACGCCGCGCCGCCGAGGCCGCGAACGCATTTTTCGTGTACCTGCTGGGGAAATACGACGTCCCGAAGGTGATCCCCACCGACACCGACAAGCTGTGGAGCTGTGGGGCAGCGCAGCGGAAACGTTCCGGGCTCCACACTGGGGAGCACGTTCAGGTCGTCTCCGCTGCTCGCGGCAACAAGCTCGTGGAACAGTCGCATCGGCAAACACGGCAGCAGGAACGCAGCCATCTCACCTTGAAACGACGGCGACGAGCACAGGAACTCCCTGCGCTCCATGCCCGAGTCTTAAAGCCCTTCAGCCCGGTAGATCCGGTAGACGCGCTTGTGGTCCACGGTCTCACCTTCACGGCCCAGCATCAGGTGGATCCGCCGGTATCCGAATCGCGGTCGTTCCCGTGCCAGCGTACGGAGACGCTCGATCAGGCACTGGGCTTTCCCCCTTTTGGGGCTGTTTCGTCTTTGCGTCGTCCGAGAGAAGCCCAATACCCGGCAAGCCTGTCGTTCGCTGACAGCGGAGATCCTCTGCAGCATGGTCACTCTCTGCTTTCTGAGGGGCGTCTGCGCCTGGGACGACGTCCTAAGCGTCACCACTTTCGCCCCACCACCTCCTTCAGCGTGGCGTTGTCGAGCGACAGGTCCGCCACCAGCTTCTTCAACCGCTGATTTTCTGCTTCCAACTGGCGAAACTTGCGGGTCTCGTCTTTGGTCATCCCACCGTATTTGGCTTTCCAGCGGTAGATGGTCGTCATCGCGACTGCATGGAGTCGCGTCAGATCGCTGATCGGGGTCCTGGCCTCAAGTTGCCCGAGGATGTCCAGAATCTGCTGTTCCGTGTACCGCTTGCCCAACACACTGCCTGCCAGTCTGCTGCTGGAGTTGCAATCAGATTGGCACTGGAAATAGAGGCAAGGTCAGTCGTACTTGCGGTCGTTCACCTAGGCGCGAGCGTACTCCAGCAGCCCATCGTAGTTCGTAGTGAAGATGTCCGCCAAGGTAAATCCAGCCGCAACTGGCGAAGGAGTCTTGGGAAGTGCTACCGCCAGGGGATCAGGCGGATGACGACTTCGTTGAGCGCCTCAGGTCCGAAGGAAGCTTCGCATTTGCCCGCCAGCCGTTCCAGAGGAAAGCGGCTGGCACTTGGGAGGTCAAGACCCAGGCCCTCGGCCAGTGCGGCGCGGTAGTTCCCAGAAGTGGAAAGGGAGACGTGCTGGGGCAGTTGAGGCACCCTCGGGAGTACAGTCAAGGGCCGTCCTCAGATGCCCCGGTGATAGTTCAGGTTAGACCGCCCCTCACAAATATGTATGCTAATATATATATCACTGGCGGATGCCCCACGGGCCTCCGTGCACAGGCCTTCGCAGAGACTTCCTCTGGCTCATCAGGCCGGGGCGTCAGAGAAGTTTGTGACCGATGCTTACCTTCATTCCTGATCCAGCCCAACTGGATCCCCCAGGGAGAACCATGACGACCTCATCCATTGAGCCTTCCCACACCCAGACCCTTCAGGGCCGCCGGGCCACTGCGCAGCCCTTCCCCGAGGAGGAAGGCGACCTGGATTCCTTGCTGGAACTGGACGACGCGGAAACCGGCGAGGAAGAACTTGATCCCGGAGAAGACGCGCCGGATGCGGAGGCCCGCGGTGACGAGGACGAGTTCACACTGGAGGAGGGGGCCGCGGCGGCCGCCGCTCAGGGTGACTCGTTGCGGCAGTATCTCAACGAGATCGGGCGAGTGCCGTTGCTGAGTTACGCCGAGGAGATCGACCTCGCCCGGCGGTACGAGGAAGGCGAGCAGGCGCGGCAGAAGCTGGAGGCGGACAGCGGCGATACCTTCGACGACCGCCAGCGCCGCCGACTGGCGCGTCAGGCCGAGGACGGGGCCGCCGCCAAGCAGGCGCTGACCGAAGCCAACCTGCGGCTGGTGGTCTCCATCGCCAAGAAGTACACCGGACGCGGGGTGGGGCTGCTGGACTTGATTCAGGAAGGCAACCTCGGTCTGGTGCGGGCGGTCGAGAAGTTCGAGTACCGCCGGGGGTTCAAGTTCTCGACCTATGCGACGTGGTGGATTCGTCAGGCGGTCACCCGTGCCCTCGCGGACCAGTCCCGCACGATCCGTGTGCCGGTCCATATGGTCGAGACGATCAACAAGCTGAGCTGGACCAGCCGCCGTCTGGAGATGGAGCTGTCGCGCGAGCCGCTGGACGAGGAGCTCGCCGAGGCCATGGGCACGGGCTGGTCTACGGACAGGGTGGGCGAGGTACAGAAGCTGCGCCGCGACCCCATCTCGCTGGAGGCCCCCGTGGGCGAGGAGGGCGACAGCTTCGTCGGGGACTTTATTGCGGACGACCAGTTCACCTCGCCCGCCGAGAACGCGAACCAGATCCTGCTGAGTGACGCGCTGAATCAGGCGCTGGGGGCGCTGGACGAACGTGAGGCGCGGGTGATCCGGCTGCGCCACGGCCTCGCGGACGGCCGCCAGCACACGCTGGAGGAAGTCGGGCAGGTGCTACACGTGACCCGCGAGCGGGTACGCCAGATCGAAAACAAGGCCCTGCGCAAGCTGAAGTACCATGAGGGCCGCACCCGCAAGCTGCACGGATTCCTTGAGTAGCCGGAGGACCGTGGACACTTCCCGACCACCACCCGGCTCCGCTGGTCCCATGGCCCAGGACGCCGCCCTCCCCTCTTCGGCAGACCACCTGCTGACCGACACCGTTCAGGACCTCTACTGGACGTTGCGGCGCCTCGCGGATCACGCCACGAGCGCGGTGCCCCTGCCACTCTCAGAGGTCGAGGTGCTGCGCCACCTCCACCAGTATCCGGGGGTCAGCGTCTCAGAGATCGCCCGTGACCTGGGATTGCAGCACAGCAATGTCAGCGCGACCCTACGGAGCCTGAGTGCCCGCGACCTGATCGTGCGGCGGCCCGACGAGCGTGACCGCCGTTGCACGCGCCTCTATCCCAGCCCCACCGCCCTCGCCACCCGCGCCGAAATCGACGGAGCGTGGGCCAGGGCGCTGGCTCCCTTTCTGGAGGAGCTGTCCGGGGAGGACCGGGACGCCCTGCTGGGCACCCGGCCCCTCTGGAAGCGGCTGGCCGCCCTTCGCCCCGCTCTGACCAAGCCCGCCGCTCCTCTGCTGGAAGAGCGGCGGGCTTGACACTCTCTTTGCCCAGACAAGGACTCTCCCGCCCTCGCTGTGCGAATCCCTCTCGATGCAGAGGGCTTTTTTTGGCTCCGGTCAAGCTAGCGGATGGTCCCTCAGCTTGCTCGTCACGTGACGAGCAAGTAAAAGAGAGCCCCGTGAGGCTCTCCAGACATAGGGCGTAAGGCCAGAGCGGCTTATACGGATTCGGTCTGTTTCCTTCACAACTCGGAACCTCACCGGGTTGCCAAGTCGACGCCTGGAACCCGCTCTTCTGCTGCTTACTCCGCTCGGACCAAAGCACTCCGTCAACGATTCACTCGGAGGCCATATCAATCACTTCCCAGCACGGGCGGGGCGGCGCGGCCTTCCTGGGGAAACTGACTCCCCATCCCAGCGTCCAGCGTCTTTTCCCGGGCGATGCCGTAGATCAGCAGGCCGTAGAAGACCTTGGCCGTCAGGTCGGCGACCGAGTGCCCCACCTGACCCGCGATCAGGGCAGAAGCGCCGGTCAAGCCCAGCAAGGGAAAGGCGTAGACGAGGGGATGCAGACTCCACGAGGCCAGCAGCAGCCAGCGCAGCCGGGCGAAGCGTTGCCGGACGCCCGGCGTGTCGTGGCGCACCGCCCCAGCGAGTTCGCCCCACAGGACCCAGAGGATGTAAAGAAAGGGTACGGTGCCCGCCAGGCCCCACAGCGCCCGCGCGAGCAGGTTTCCTTGTTCGATCTCGCCGGGGTAACCCAGGGCGATCATCAGGGCGGCGGCACCGCCCAGACGCACCATCAGCCGGGTGGTCTTCTGGCGCCCGATGTCCAGCACCAGCAGCAGGGCACTGAGAATCAGGGGAACGGTGCTCAGCCAGTCGGCATAGCGGGAGGCGTCCTGAAAGGGGAGCCCAGTGGGGCGGTAGGCACCGCCCGAGGGGGCGTAGGCGGCCGTCCACGACCCCAGAATCTGGGTGTAGTGGTAGCACGCCATGCCCACGGCGACGGCCATCACGATCAAGGCCGCGCGGTAGGGGCGGCCGACCTGCTCGCGCAGCAGCACGAAGAGCAGGGCCGCGCCGCCCATCGTGGCGACCGACAGGTTCAGCACCTGCTGAATAAGGAGGAACTGTTCGCTTGTCAGGGTGGGAAGTGTCATGGTTCCTCCAGCCATTCGCGCAGAAAGCGTTGGCGAAAGCGGTGGGCGGCGTCCGCGCCCGTGACCCGCTCCAGATGCGGCATTAGGTGGTGCAGCAGGGTCGAGACATCGTCCCGGCCGTGCTCGCGCCGCAGCCAGGCCAGCAGCCGGGGGGCACGGTCGTCGAGTTCGGTATGCAGTTCGCGCTCCAGTGCGGTCCACAGTGAGGACGTGCTTCGGCGCTCGCGGTCGAGAAAGACCTGAAGGCCACGGGGCTCGTCCGCCACCGCCCAGCGAAACAGCGACTTGTGGTAGCCGCCCGGCTCAGCGGGCCAGGCGGGCGAGCCCAGCCAGCCCCGCGCCCGGTCACTCCAGACGCGCAGGTCAAAGGCCCGCTCAACCAGCAGCACGCCTGCGTAGTTGCGCCCGTCCAAGAGGGGCAATAGGTCCCGGTCTTGCGGAGTCACCGGTTGGCGAAAGGCCACGGTCGTCCCGTGGCTGACGGCGTGGGCCAGCAGCTTCTCCTCGGTTCCCAAGAAGGCCGCCTGACACCACCCACCGGGCGCCTGGGCATAGAGGAAAGAAAGGGCCTCGGCGGCGGCGGAGTGCTGGCGGGTCTGGGCATAGGTCGGGTGACCCGATTCCACCAGAATCCAGCCCCCGGCCCCGGCACGCGGCGAGGGCGCGACACGGACAAGCGCGCTGCTGCCGTGAACGGCCCACTCTCCCAGGATCTGGGGAAGATCCCGCCCGGCAAAAGGGGCCTTTTCCGCTGAACGCTCCAACAAAAGACCAAAAATAGACTCGACTGGGCTGAGCATACCTGCCTTTCTGCTTCCCAGACGGCGGGGCGTTTACTCCCTGCGTCTCGCCGCAGGAATGAATGCCTCCAAGAAAGCGCCTTTCTTTTACCGGCGCTGAAATGACAAAAACCTTTCGCATCAAGCATTTAATTGTGTGATCAATTGATATTAGAACAAACAATAAACAAGGCAGTTACCAAAGGGGAACTGAACAACTAAGAAACGGGAGGCGGCCACGACAAGGTTTTTCGCCTTGCTCCCCAGCCGCAGAGGGGAGGGGGGGGCAGCAGATGCACTGCCGCCCCCCCCAGGGAACCCCCCTATTCAGTTCGCCCGATCACCGCCCCCGGCGACGCGCTTTTTGCGGCCCGACCCGCCCGGCCCCGGTGCCCGTGTCGAGGCCCTGGGCATTGTGCGGATGCGGCCTGGCCGCCCGCTTCTGGCCCTGCTCGGGGCGACCGTGGGCCTGCGTGGTGGACGACTCGCGCGGGGGCCGGGGCTGGCCCTGCCGCTGGGCCTGCTGCTGCCCGCGCCCCTGGCCGCCTCCGCGCACGCCGTTGCCGCTGCCCTGACCCTGCTTTTCCTGAATCGAGCGGTCGATCTGCCCTTCTTGCTGGGTCAGGGGCGGCTGGAGGGCGGCGGGCAGGCCCCGGCGCACGTTGCGCCACAGCTCGCGCTGTTCGGGAATCAGCAGGACGAGGTTCACGCCGGGGCGTCCGGCGCGGGCGGTGCGGCCCGAGCGGTGCACGTGGTCCTCGGAGGTGGAGGCCACGTCCATGTGAATGACCAGGCGCACCTCCGGCAGGTCGATGCCGCGCCCGGCGATGTCGGTGGCGACCAGCACGCGCGACTTGCCCTCGCGCAGCAGGTCCATGGTGCGCTCGCGCTTCTTCTGGTCCATGTTGCCCTGAAGGGCGCTGACGATCTCGCCGGGAAGCAGGTCACCCAGCCGCTCGGCGCGGCGCTTGACCAGGGCCTTGGTGCGGCAAAAGATCACCACGCAGCCGCCCGGCGCCCGCAGCGCCTCCCGCGCGTGCTCGGCGGTCACGTTCAGCACGTCCTCGCGGGTGGTGTGGATCAGCAGGTGGGTGGCCCCGGTCGCCCCACCCAATACGTCCCCGGTCTGCGGGGCCTCGGCGGCGCGGGCGGGGGCGATGTCGATGCGCTCGGGCGAGTGCATGAAGCGCTCGGCCACCTCGCGGATCGCGGCGGGAAAGGTCGCGGAGGCCATCGCAATCTGGAGGTCCTGCCCAGCCGCCTTCTGCGCCGCACGGAGGATGTCGCCCACATCCTTCAGGAAGCCCAGCGAGAGCAACTCGTCGGCTTCGTCAAGGACCACGTAGCGCAAGCCCGCAAGGCTGAGTTCGCCGCGCGTGATGAGGTCCTTGAGGCGCCCCGGCGTTCCGGCGATCACGCCCTTGCCGCTGGCCTCGGTGCGGGTTTGCGAGGGCGTGATGCCCCCGGTGATGCGCCCGGCGGGCATCCCGAGTTCGCGGGCCACGTCGCGGATCTGCACGGCGAGTTCGCGGGTGGGCGTGACCACCAGCACCTCGGGGCGCATCCCGCGGGTGGGCTTCATGCCGATGCCGCGCTCGGCGGCGGGAATCAGGAAGGCGAGCGTCTTGCCGCTCCCGGTGCGGGCGGTCGTGATCACGTCACGGCCCGCGAGCAGGGCGGGAATGGCCCCGGCCTGCACGGGCGTGGGGGTGCGGTCCCCCAGCCAGCGGTGCCAGTCGGTCGCGGCGGGAGGGGTGGGGCGGGCAGTCGTGTTGGAAGTCATGAAAGTCCTGTCGGCAGAACACGCCGGGCCAGCGCGGGGGCTGGCGGCGGGGCGCGGCGCTGGAGAGGGCGCCGGGTGAGAATGTGGGGAACGCTTCAGCTGCCGTAGCGACTGGCTCTCCGCGCCCGCGAATCTGTCTGCCTGCGGTGGGGGGTCTGTTCTGCCAGGAGGAGCCGACTTCACAGACAAACCTCAGCAGTATGCCCCATCGGAAGGCGGGAGATGGGGGGTGAGGTTGGAATGGGAGAGTCCGTGCCGTGAAAACCCCCTCCCGGTGGGCGGAGGGGGAGAGGGCTTCAGTCGTCGGAGGGGGTGGGGGTGTCCTCGGCCTCGGGCCTGGGCTTCAGGCGCCCGGCCTGGCGCACGCTCTGGGTGAGCAGGTACTCGATCTGGGCGTTGACCGAGCGCAGGTCGTCGGCGGCCCAGCGTTCGAGGGCGGCGTACAGCTCGGGGCTGATGCGGAGGGGGAAGTTCTTTTTCGGGCGGGCGGGCATGTGGCGCCCCCCGCTAGTACAGGCTGCCCGCGTTGACGACAGGCTGGGTGCCGCGCTCGCTGGTCAGGACGACGAGGAGGTTGCTGACCATCTGCGCCTTGCGTTCCTCGTCGAGCCGCACGATCTCCTGCCCCTCCAGTTCGCGCAGGGCCATCTCGACCATGCCCACCGCACCCTGCACGATCTGCTGCCGGGCGGCGATGATCGCGCTGGCCTGCTGGCGCTGAAGCATCGCCCCGGCGATCTCGGGCGAGTAGGCGAGGTGCGAGAGCCGCGCTTCGAGCACCTCCACGCCCGCGTGCCGCAGCCGGGTGTCGAGTTCGCGGCCCAGGGCCTCGGACACCTCGTCGGGGTTGCCGCGCAGCGAGAGGGTGCGGCCGTCGTAGTCGTCGTAGGGGTACCCGGCGGCGAGGTGGCGCAGCGCCGTCTCGGCCTGGATGGCGACGAACTCGGAGTAGTCCTCCACATCGAAAACCGCGCGGGCCGTGTCCACCACCCGCCACACGATCACGGCGGCGATCTCGATGGGGTTGCCCATCTGGTCGTTGACCTTGAGGCGCTCGGAGTTGAAGTTGCGGATTCGCAGCGAGACGTTGCGGCGCAGGGTAAAGGGGTTCGTCCAGTAAAAGCCGTTGCGCCGCTCGGTGCCCACGTACCGCCCGAAGAGGGTAATCACGCTGGCCTGGTTGGGCTGCACGATGAAAAAGCCCGCCAGCCCGATCAGCAGCAGCACGCCCAGCACGACCGCCGGAACGATGAACCCCAGCCCTAGCCCCAGCCACACGGCGAGGCCCACGAGAACCAGCCACAGCAGCACGGCGGGAATCCCCGGCAGTCCGAATGCCGGGCGCTCGGCGCTCGCCACACCGGGCACGGGGGAGACGCCCCCAGCGGGGCCGACGGTGGCGGGCGCTTTTTCCAGTTCGCTCATCAGGTTCTCCCGGCACCGGGGAACGTCCGGCGCGTATCAAAGTGATATCACATTGATGCAGGCAAAACCAGGGGAGGAGTTGCCGGGGCCGGGGGCAACCCGTATCGTGAAGACCTCCACAATCTGAACGTCCCCTGAAGGTCGTCTCCCGAGTTTCCCCCTTTCCCGCAGGAGTGCCGCATGGAGCCGTGCTATGGAAATCTTTGATCCCGCCATCTTTCCCATCCTGGTCGCGGACGGGCTGACCAACGGGGCCGTGTACGCGCTGCTGGCGCTTGCGCTCGTGCTGGTGTTCGCGGTGACCCGCGTGACCTTTATTCCGCAGGGCGAGTTCGTGGTGTTCGGCACGCTGACGCTGGCTTCCCTGCAACTCGGGCGGGTGCCGGGGACCCTCTGGCTGCTGCTGGGGCTGCTCGCCCTCGCGGCGGTGATGGAGGCGGTTTCGCAGGTGCGCCGGGGGCAATCGGGCCGGGGCCTGCTGACGCTGGCGGGAGCCGCCGGGGTGGGGCTGGCCGTCTGGGCGCTGACCGCGTGGGCCGCGCCGCTGGGATGGCCGCTGTGGGCACAGGCGCTGCTGACCCTGGGGTTGATCGCCCCGCTCGGGCCGCTGCTGTACCGCACGGTCTACCAGCCGCTGCGCGACGCAACGGTCCTGGTGCTCTTGATCGCCTCGGTCGCGCTGCACCTCGTGCTGACGGGGCTGGCGCTGGTGTTTTTCGGGCCGGAGGGGTCGCGCACGCCGCCCTTCGCCCAGGGGAACGTGACCCTGGGGCAGGTCACCCTGAGCAACCAGAGCCTGCTGGTGATCCTGCTCTCGGCCCTGCTGATGCTGGGGCTGTACTTCTTCTTCGAGCGGACGATGGCGGGCAAGGCGCTGCGGGCCACCGCCGTCAACCGGCTGGGGGCGCGGCTGGTCGGGATCAGCCCGGCCTCGGCGGGCATGTTGACCTTCACGCTGGCGGCCTCCATCGGGGCGGTGGGCGGCATGATGATCGGCCCCAGCGTGGCGATGAACTACGACTCGGGCTTCCTGATCGGCCTGAAGGGCTTTATCGGGGCGATCATCGCCGGGCTGGTCAGTTACCCGCTCGCGGCGGCGGGGGCGCTGCTGGTGGGCCTGATCGAGAGCTTCGCTTCCTTCAGCCTCTCGGCCTGGAAGGAGGTCATCGTGTTCACGCTAATCCTGCCCGTGTTGCTGTGGCGCAGCCTGACTACCCGCCACATCCCGGAGAACGAGGAATGAACGCGCGGCTGATTCTCTCGGTCGTCGCGGTGGTTCTCGCCCTCGCGCTGCCGCTGATCCTGCCGCTCTTTCAGGTCACGCTGCTCGTCAACATCCTGATTTTCGCCACGGTGGTCGTGGGGCTGGTGCTGCTCACGGGCATCGTGGGGCTGACCTCCTTCGGGCAGGCGGCCTTCATGGGGGCGGGGGCGTACACGACCGCCGTGCTGACGACCCAGGCGGGCTGGAGTCCGTGGCTGGCGCTGCCCGCCGGGCTGGTGGTCACGGGCCTGATCGCGTGGGTGCTGGGGTTGCTCACCCTGCGGATGCAGGGGCATTACCTGCCGCTGGCGACCATCGCGTGGGGCATGAGCCTGTATTACGTCTTCGGCAACACACCCGCGCTGGGGGGCTTTACCGGCCTCACGAACATTCCCCCGCTGTCGGTGTTCGGGCTGGACCTCACCTCGCCTCGGGCCTTTGCGTACCTCGCCCTGCTCGCACTGGGGCTGACCGGGCTGGGCGCCCAGTTCCTGCTCTCCAGCCGCACCGGGCGGGCGATGCGGGCGCTGCGGGGCGGGCCGCTGGTGGCCGAAGCCTTCGGGGTGAACTCCTTCCGGCTGCGGGTGCAGGTGTTCGTCCTCGCGGCGCTGATGGCGGGGCTGGCCGGGTGGCTCTACGCGCACAGCCAGCGCTTCGTGAATCCCACGCCCTTCAGCCTCCAGGCGGGCATCGAGTACCTGTTCATGGCGGTGGTGGGTGGCTCCGGGTTCGTCTGGGGGGCGCTGCTGGGGTCGGGCCTGATTACCGGACTGCGCGAGTGGCTGCGCGACGTGCTGCCGGGGCTGATCGGGGCGCAGGGCAACTTCGAGGTGATCGTGTTCGGCGTCCTCGTCATCCTGACGCTGCAATTCGCGCGGCGGGGGCTGTGGCCGCTGCTGGAGCGGGTCCTGCCGCAGGCCCCGGTGCGCCTGCTGCCTGAACGGGGCCGCCTTCCCGCCCGCGAGAAGCCCGCGCCGGGCACGCCGCTGCTCTCGGTCGAGCACGCGGTCAAGCAGTTCGGGGGGCTGCGGGCGGTGAATGACGTGTCCTTCGAGCTGCGGGCCGGGGAAATCCTGGGCCTGATCGGGCCGAACGGGGCGGGCAAAAGCACCATGTTCAACCTCGTGACCGGGGTGAATCCGGCGACCTCAGGGCGGGTGAGTTTCATGGGCCGCGACATCACCCGGCTCACGGCGGGGCAGATTCACCGCCTGGGACTCGCCCGCACCTTTCAGCACGTGCACCTGCTGCCCGAGCTGTCCCTGCTGCAAAACGCGATGATGGGCGGCTACGCGCGGGGCCGGGCGGGGATGCTGGCGAGCCTGCTGCACCTGGAGCGGAGGGAGGAAGCGGCCCTGCAACACGAGGCGCTGCGGCAACTCGAGCGGGTGGGGCTCGGCGAACTGGCGCACACCCTCGCCGGGAACCTCGCCCTCGGGCAACAGCGGGTGCTGGAGGTCGCGCGGGCGCTGGTGGCCGACCCCACGCTGCTGCTGCTGGATGAACCCGCCGCCGGGCTGCGCTACGGCGAGAAGATGGACCTCGCCGACCTGCTGCGGCGGCTGAGGGCCGAGGGAGTGACGATCCTGCTGGTCGAGCACGACATGGACCTCGTGATGGGGCTGGTGGACCGGCTGGTGGTCATGAACTACGGGGAGAAGCTGGCCGAAGGCAGCCCCGCCGAGATCCGCGCCCACCCGGCCGTGCGCGAGGCCTACCTCGGGGTAGACGTGAGTGGGGAGGAGGTCGCGTGACGCCCCTGCTGGAAGTGCGTGGCCTGCATACCCGCTATGGCCGGGTGGAGGCGCTGGGCGGGGTGAGTGTCGAGGTTCCCGCCGGGCACATCGTGAGCGTGATCGGCGCGAACGGGGCGGGGAAGACCACCCTGATGAACTCGGTCATGGGCGTGCTGACGCCCTCGGCGGGCGAGGTGCTGTACGCGGGCGAATCGCTGCGGGGGGTGCCGCTGGAGGCGCGGGTGGCGCGGGGCATCACGCTGGTGCCCGAGCGCCGCGACCTGTTCGCCTCCATGACGGTGGCGGACAACCTGCAACTGGGGGCCTATACCCGGCGGCGGGGCGGGTGGCGGGGTGATCTGGACGGGGTGTATGCCCGCTTCCCGCGCCTCGCGGAGCGCCGCCGCCAACTGGCGGGCACCCTCTCGGGCGGCGAGCAGCAGATGCTGGCGATTGGCCGGGCGCTGATGGCGCGGCCCCGGCTGCTGCTGCTGGACGAACCCAGCCTCGGCCTCGCGCCGCTGATCGTGCGCGACATCCTCCGCATCGTGCAGGGCCTGCGGGATGAGGGCGTGACCATCCTGCTCGTCGAGCAGAACGCCCGCGCGTCCCTCGCCATCAGCGACGGGGGCTACGTACTGGAAACCGGGCAGGTGCGCCTGAGCGGCCCCGCGCACGAGCTGGCGCGGGACGAGACGCTGGGGGCAAGCTACCTGGGGGGGTAGAGCGGACCGCTATCCTTCCCCCCATGCACCCCTGGCACGACCTGCCCCCCGGAGACAACCCGCCCACGCTGCTGCGCGTCGTCGTGGAGGTGCCGCGCGGGGACACCACCAAGTACGAACTCGACCGCGAGTACGGGGTGCTGGCGGTCAACCGCATTTTGACGCCGCCCGTACCCTATCCGGCGCACTACGGCTTCGTGCCGCGCACACTCGACGAGGACGGCGATCCGCTCGACGCGCTGGTGGTCATGCAGAATCCGGTCGTGCCGCTCGCGGTGCTGCGGGCGCGGCCCATCGGGGTGGTCAAGCTCGAGGACCGGGGGCAGATTGACGACAAGCTGATCTGCGTGCATGTGGACGACCCGTCCTGCGTGGGCTTCCACACCTTCGGGGACCTGCCGGGGCACGATCAGGAGCGTTTCAAGTGGTTTTTTGAGGTCTATCAGGACCAGCTTCAGCGCGACGTGCGGGTGGCCCACATCGGCGGGCGGCAGGAGGCCGAGGCGTCGGTGCGGCGGGGGCTGGAGCGGTACGCAGCGGCCTTTCCGGACCGCCCGGAGCCGCGCCCGCGCTGAGGGACCGGGCTGAGGGACCGGAACGAGCCCCTGCACGCCGGGAGAGGATACTGAACGCGGGAAGCCGAAGCGAGGAGGGCGGAGGCGGCAGCGGGGGCGCAGGCGTGACAGCGGGCGCGGCAGCGGGCCGAGACGACGCCCCAGGTCACACTCGCGGCCCTGACCGCGCTCGTTCTGGTACGCGACGTGCTGAACCCCCCCCACCCCTTCTGCGCGCCCATCGCGGCGGTAATCGGGCTGAATGCCTCGCTGGGTACGCGGGGCACGAACGCGCGGCGGCGGCTGGGGGTGGGCGAACTCGCGGTCCTGGGGAGCGGGGACCTGGCCTTTGCGGTGGCGACCCTGGTGGCCGTCAGCGCGGCGCAGGCAGCTTCCAGTGCGGTCCCGACGGTCACGGTGGCGGGAGGGGAGGCCGGACTCGGCCGACTGACCGACGCCCTGATCGGCGTGGCAGTGGCGCCCACCTTCAGCCAGGGCCTCTTTCTCCCTGAGCCGCTGGGGCTGCTGCGCCGGGCACAACGGGCCGCTCTGCTCGACCTCGCGGTCGTTCCCAGGCCGCCCGCGACCTGACACACGGGCCTGCCGGATGAGGCGGGTTGAGGGCGGGCCCGAACAGTTGGGGCCGGGTCCTCACTGACTCGGCGCACACGAGCTTGTGCTCCTCTTCCCTTGCGCGTGACTCGTGTGAGGCAGTGAACCCAGGACCGCGCCCCACCCCCTCACGGCAGCCCCAGCACCTCAAGCAGTTCCGTCGCGGCAGCCCGCCCCGCCCGGTTCGCGCCGATGGTGGAGGAGGACGGGCCATACCCCACGAGGTGAATGCGCGGGTCACGGGCGACCTGGGTGGCGAGGCGTCCGGTCATGACGATGCCGCCCCCCGGCTCCCGCAGCCCCAGGGGCGCGAGATGGTCAAGCGAGCTGCGAAAGCCCGTGCACCACAGAATCACGTCCGTCCGCTGCTCGCTGCCGTCTTCCCAGCGCACGCCGGTCTCGGTGATCTCGCGGAACATGGGTCGGCGCTCCAGCACGCCCCGCGCCCGCATGGCCTCTACCGCCGGGGTCACCGGGAGCCCGGTGACGGAGACAACCGACGCCGGTGGTAGCCCACGCCGCACCCGGTCCTCAACGAGCGCGACCGCCGCGCGACCCGCCTCCTCGTCAAAGGGACCCTCGCGGAACTGCGGGGGGCGGCGCGTCACCCAGGTGGTCGTCGTGACCCGCGACACCTCGTCCAGCAGTTGCAGGGCCGAGATTCCAGCGCCGACAACCACCACATGCTGCCCGGTGAACTCTGCGGCCGTGCGGTAGTCGCGGGTGTGAAGCTGCCGCCCGCGGAAGCGGTCCGCGCCCGGATACGCGGGGATATACGGGCTTTCCCAGGTTCCGGTGGCGTTGATGAGCCCACGGGCGGAGAGGTCGCCCCGGTCGGTCTCGATCCGGAAACGCTCGCCGCGCCGGGTCACCAGCGTCACCCGCACAGGCCGGAAGACGGGCAGCCCGAAACGGCGCTCGTAGGCCGCGAAGTAGCGCGGCACCGCGACGCTGGCCCGCACCTGCCCCTGCCCGGCCCCCGCGACCTCCGAGAAGGGCATCCCCGGCAGGTCGTGCAGGCGGTTGACCGTGCTCAGCGTCAGGCTGGGCCAGCGAAACTGCCACGCGCCTCCGGGCTCGGGCGCGGCGTCCAGCACCACGAAGCCCTTGACCGGGGCGAGGCCACGTTGCGCGAGGTGGTACGCGGCGGAGAGGCCCGCCTGCCCCGCGCCGATCACCACGACCTCGGTCTTGATCGCCGCGCCGGGGACGAGGGTGGGGGGGGCAGCAGTCACTGGGACCGGTCACCCGGGCCGGACGACCCCGCCGGGTACTCCTCCAGCGGGACGCGGCCCGCCGCCCAGCCCTCCAGCACGGGCGTCACCACCCGCCACGCTTCCTCGGCCTCGTCGCCCCGCACGGACAGGGCGCTGCCGCCCGCCAGCACGTCGCGCAGCACGCGGGCGTAGGGGGGCAGGCCACTCTCCGGCGGGGGTCCAGTGAGGGCGAGGGGCACGGGCTGCGGCCGCGACCCGGCGCTCAGGCCGCTCAGGTGCAGGCCGAGGTCGGTGGGGCCGTCCAGCCCGATGCGCCACTCGTTGGGGGGCATATCCTCTGACTCTCCGAAGGGTGAAGGCTCGGCGGCCCGGAAGCGGACGACGATCCCCTTGCGCCGCGCGGAGAGCGCTTTGCCTGCCCGCAGGACGAAGCGGGTGCCCTGCCAGCGGGGGGTATCCAACTCCAGCACGACCTCGGCCCAGGTTTCGGTCTCGCGGGAGGGGTCCACGCCCTCCTCGGCGGCGTAATCGGGCACCTCGCCTCCGCCCGCCCCGCCCGTGTCGGCGAGGCGGCCCGCCGTATAGCGGGCGCGGCGCGTCTGCTCCTCCACGGCCTGCGGGGTCAGGGAACGCACCGAGCGCAGCGCCGCCACCTTGGCGTCCCGCAGGTCGCGTTCGTTCAGGCTGGCGGGCGGCTCCATCGCGGCGAAGCACAGGACTTGCAGCATGTGGTTTTGCAGCACGTCCTTCAGGGCCCCGGTCCCGTCGTAGTACCCGGCGCGGCCCTCCAACGCCAGGGTCTCCTCCCAGAGAATCTCGATCTGCTCGATGTGCTCGCCGGTCCACAGGGCCTGAGCCACCCGGTTGGCGAAGCGCAGGCCCAGCAGGTTCTGTACCGGGGCCATGCCCAGCACGTGATCGACCCGGAAGACGACCCGCTCGGCCTCCTCCCCGTAGGTGTCCGCGAGCAGGGCGTTGAGCGACCGCGCCCCTTCCAGATTCTCCCCGAAGGGCTTTTCCAGCACCACGCGGCTGCCCGGCGGCAACCCGGCGGCCCCAAGCGCCCGCACCGCCGGGGCGAAGAGGCCGGGCGGCAGCGCGAGGTAGGCGGCCAGGGGCCCCTCGCCGGGAAGGGCGGCCAGGGCGGCAGCCACGCTTTGCGGGTCGGTGGCGTCCGTCTGGCGGTAGCGCAGCGCCCCCAGCACCGCCTCACGGGAGGCGGCGGGAAGGTCGCCCGCGTGCTCCTCCAGACCCTCCGCGACTTGACGGCGAAAACCCTCGTCGTCCCCCTTACGGGTCGCCGCCCCGAGGATCTGGAAGCCGCCGGGAAGGTCCCCCTGCGCGTGCAGTGCGGCCAGGGCGGGCAGCAGAAAGCGGCGGGCGAGGTCACCCGTGGCGCCGAACAGCAGCAGTCTCTCGATCATGCGGGCCTCCTTCCGGGGGTCCGGGCGCTCACCCGGCGAACTCGCGGGTGGGCTGGCCCCGGACGCCGACCTCGGCCCGAAAGAGGGACCCGGCCAGCGGGTCTTCGCCCGGCTCCAGGTTCTCGCGCGAGGTGGTGATGTAGAGCGTCCCCAGCCCGGCGCCCCCGAAGGTACAGGCCGTGACCTTTTTCGTGGGGAGTTCGATCACGTCCGCCAACCTGCCGTCCGGCGCATAGTGCCGCACCGCGCCGCCGTTGGAGAGGGCCACCCACACGCCTCCCCGCGAGTCCACCGTCAGGCCGTCGGGCCGCAGTTCCTCGCCCCGCAGGTCTACGAAGGGGCGCCGGTTGGTCAGGCCCCTTTCGCGGTCGTAGTCGAAGACGCTGACCTGAAAGGTCGCCGTGTCGTTGTAGTAGGCCAGCGAGCCGTCGGGGCTCCACTCCAGGCCGTTGGAGACGGTGACATTCTCCAGCACCACCTCCACCGTGCCGTCGGGATTCAGGCGGTACAGCTTGGCCGCGCCGGGCGTCTGGTCGTAGGCCATCGAGCCGCAGTAGAAGCGGCCGTCGGGGTCGCAGGCGCCCTCGTTCATACGGACGCCGGGGGCGCTCCAGACCTCCGGGAGCGTGCGGAGCGTCCCGTCCGCGTCCTCCAGCGCGAAGCCGCGCTCCACACCGATCACGGCGCCGCCCCCACGGCGGGGGCGCACGGCGGCGGCCACCCTGCCGACGTGCCGCCGCTCCACCATTCCGCCCGGCCCCAGCGACAGCACGTCGCCCGCGAGCATGTCCACCCAGCGCAGGCCGCCCCAGCGCCCGGACCACACCGGACCCTCGGCGTGGTAGGCCACCGGGTCCGTCACCTGTTCTGCTCGCATGCTCCTCGCCTCCCCTGGTGCCGCCAGCGTAAAGCCTGGGGGCGGCGCCAGAGCTTGCCCTTTCCCTTCATGAAGCCGCGCCGGACGGTACCTGTGGGTACGATGCGCCCATTCACATCCCCGCAGGAAGACTCGCCAGCGGCCTGTCGCCTCCCTTCCCCAGGAGAACCTCATGGCAGATTCGAAGTACCGCTCCGCCACCCTGATTGCCGCCGGGGCCGCCGTCGGCGGGCTGCTCGCGGGCGGGGACACCTCGACCCTGAACGGGGGCATCGTCGGCATCCGCACCACGCTGGAGCTGGAAAGCGGCTCGGTGGGGTTCGTGACGGCCATCAGCCTGCTGGGGGCGGCGGCGGGGGCGTGGTTCGCGGGACCACTGGCGTCGCGCTACGGGCGGGGCCGCATCATGCTGGGGGCAGGCATCCTGATCGGCCTGGGGTGGCTGGGCGTGACTCTGGCGGGGGGGGTACTGCCCCTCGTGCTCGCGCGGGTCGTGGTGGGCCTGGGTCTGGGTGCGGCGAGCGCGGTCGTGCCCGGCTACATCAGCGAGGTCGCGCCGACCGCCATCCGGGGCCGCCTGGGCACCTTCTGGCAGATTTCCATCGTGCTGGGGCAACTGATCGCCCTGATCGTGAGTTACCTGCTCACCCTCTGGGCGGGGTCGGAGGCGGCTCCCCTCTTCTTCGGGGCTGCCGCGTGGCGCTGGATGTTCGGGGTGGCGGTTCTCGCCGCCCTCGCCTATATCGTGATCACCCTGCGGCTGCCGCGTACGCCGCCCGAACTTGTCCGCGAGGGCGACGTGCAGGGGGCGCAAGAGGTCCTGACCCGCCTCGGCGGTGGGGAGGGGGCGAGCCGGGAGCGGCTGGCAGAAATTCAGCAGGGCCAGGCGGACGCGGGGGGTGAGCGCAGCCTCGCAGCCCTGCGCGGCCCGGCCCTGGGGCTGAGGCCCATCGTCTGGACGGGCATCGGGCTAGCGGCCTTTCAGCAGCTCGTGGGGATCCAGATCGTCAAGGTCTATTCCAACACGCTGTGGCAGGCGGTGGGCTTCTCGACCGATCAGGCCTTCCTGACGAGCATTCTCACCGTGGGCCTGAGTGTTGTCGCGGCCCTGATCGCCATCGGGATCATCGACCGGGTGGGGCGGCGGACCATGCTGGGCGTCGGCGGTGTCTTCCTGGTGATCACGCTGGGCACGCTGGCCGTGGTGTTCGGCAATGCCGGGGACGGGGCGGAAGGGCCGGTGCTGACCCAGGGTTCGGCCATCATTGCCCTGAGCGCCGTCGGCGTGTACTCGCTGGCCTTCGGCATCACCTGGGGGCCGGTGATGTGGGTGATGCTCAACGAACTGTTCGCCAGCAACCTGCGGACCACGGCGGTGGCCGTCTGCACGGCCGTCAACTGGATCATGAACTGGGCGGTCGTCCGGACCTTCCCCAGCCTGGCCGACCTGGGACTGGGGCTGGCCTACGGGGTCTACACGGTCTTCGCGGTGCTGGCCCTGCTCTTCGTGTGGCGAACGCTGCCGGAGACGCGGGACCGCTCGCTGGCCTAGGCTGGCCTAAGCTGCCGGGCCGCCCCACGGAGGCCGGTCCCGGTGCGAAAGACGGCTCAGGGAGGGCTAGAGTGCCCCCATGATCGTCGCCTTTGTCAACCCCGCCGGACTCCTGACCCGTCCCGGTCCCGACGACCCCGACCCCGGCGAGGCCCCCGCCGCACTCGCGGGCCTGCTGGGTGCCGGGGCCGACCTCATCCCCGTGACCGGACTGGACGAGGAGGAACTGCTGGAGGTCCCGGCCCTCTTCACGTCCTGGCAGATTCTGCGCCACGGGGCGGTCGTGCTGACCCCCGACGGCGAAGAGGACCCGGCGTGGAAGCGCCTGAGCCGCGAGACACTGACCGAGCGCGGGGAAGCGCTGCGGCTGGCGCACCAGGCGGCCCAGCACATCGGGATGCTGGGCCAACTGGGCACTGAGGCTAGGCTGCATGAGCGCGGCGGGCTGCCCCTGCGCGTGACTGTGCGCCATCCCTACGGGGTCGCCCCGGCCCTGGCAGCGGCGGCGCGGGAGTGGCGGGCTTGGCTGGACGAGGGACCCTTCGCGGGCGAGCTGCGGCTGCGGGAAGAGCCGGAGGAACTGGTGCTGCTCCCCCGCGAGATCAACCCCGAGAGTGCCGTGAATTACGTGCTGGGTCAGCTTCCAGACGAGGTCACCCTGCGTCTGGGCGTCAGCGCGGCGGCCAGCGACGCCCCCTTCCTGGCCCTGTGCGACTACGCGGTCGTGCCGGGTGGCGGCGGGGTGCTGCGCTCGGCCCTGGAAGCGGCCGAGGAGCAGATGGAGGACGACCTCGGGTGACGCCTCCGCTGCCACCCTTCGTTCGGCGTTTTCCCCTTTATGCCAACGTCTACCTGCTGGACAGCCCCGACGGACGTCTGCTGGTCGATACGGGCACCCTCGCCCATGTACCCCGGCTGGCGCGGCTGCTGGCGCAGTTCCGGCCCGACGCGGTGGTGCTGACCCATCACCACATCGACCATGCGGGCGGGGCGCCCTTCGCGGCGCGGCGTGGCCTCCCTATCCTCGCCCACACGCCGGAACACCCCTACCTGACGGGCGACGTCCACGACCTGCCTTATCCGGCGGGCCGTCCGGAGATCGGGAAGATCGTCTCGCGCCTGCATCCCAAGGTCCCAGCCCATGCTCTGCGCTCCATCCAGCCCGGCGAGAACGTGGCGGGCTGGGAGGTGGTCGCGCTGCCGGGCCACACGCCGGGGCAAATCGGCCTGCTGCGGGACGGCGTGCTCGTGGCGGGAGACGCGGTGGTAGGTGGCCCGACCGGGGCGCACCTCCCCCGCACCGCCTACAACGCCGACAACCGGGAAGCGGCCCGCACCCTGCGGCGCATCGCGGACCTCGCCTCCCAGCTGGTGCTGCCGGGCCACGGCGCTCCTCTCACCCCCGAGCAGGTGCAGCGGCGGGCAGAACGGGACCCGGAACCCTCATCGCTCGTCACGTGACGAGTAAAGCTCAGTTGCCGTCCAGCAGCGCCTCGATCTGGCCCAGTAGGCGATCCAGCTTGCGGCGGCGGGCGGGGTCGAGGGCGGTCAGGGTGCGGCGGTCGGAGAGGCGGCGGGCGACGGTGCGGGCAGGGTCGGCATCCACGCGGCGCGGGGCCACCTGCTCGCGCAGGGCCTGCACGGTGGCTCCGGCAGCGGCAGCGTCCAGCAATTCAGCGCGGCGGGTGGGGTCCTCGGCGCGGCCAATCACCAGCGCCTTGCGGTAATCCAGCCCGCCCTCGACGGCAGCCTGCACGTCCTCCGGCAATGAAAGGAGGGCGGCACGGTTTTTCACGAACGACCGCCAGCTCTCACGGCCCAGCGCCCCGAAGACGGTGTCCAGCCGCTCCACGGCCCCCGGATTGTCCTCCGGTCGGCGGTCGAGGGCGAACAGGCGGGGGACCACTTCGTCGGGTGTCAGGCCCAGGGTGGCGGCGGCGACCCCCAGGCGGGCGCGGACCTCTTCGAGCGGATTGAGGTTCTCGCGCTGGAGGTTTTCTACCGCCGCCGCCAGCCGTGCCCCCTCGTCGCTGAGGTCGCGCAGCAAGACGGGCACCTCGGCCAGCCCCGCGATCTGGGCCGCCCGCCAGCGCCGCTCGCCCGCCACGATCTCGTAACGGCTGCCAGACAGGGGGCGCACCAGCAGCGGTTGCAGGATGCCCTGCTCGCGAATGCTGGCGGCGAGCGCCTCCAGCCCCTCGGAGGCGAACTGCACGCGCGGCTGAAACTGGCCCGGCTGGAGGGCTTCCAGCGGCAGGGTGGTCGTGGCGGGCTGGCTCAGCGCCTCCACGCCCTCCACCAGCCCGCTGAGACGGGCACCGATGGCCGGGCGGGGACGGCGGGTCACGCGTCCCCCCACCGGTCAGACACTGCGGGACCGGGGAAGGGCAGCCCCACCACCCCGGCGATCTCGGTGGTCACCCGCTCCACGTCGCGGTGGACAGGCGAACCCGGCGCGTACACGCCCACGGGCTGCCCCGCACTCGCGCTGTCGTTCCACACCGCGCCCCGGTCAGGAATCGGGCTGGCGAGGGGCCGCAGCATCCCCTGGAGAGCCGTCAGAGCCTCGCGGTCATGCGAGCGCCGCGCGTCGTACAGGGTGGGCACGTACAGGGCCACCGTGAGGTCCGGGCGCAGCTTGCGGTAGGTCGCCATCGCCTCGGACAAGCCCGCCAGCGCGTTCATGCCCTTCTGGCGGGTCGGCACGGGCACGATCAGGTGGTCGGCGGCGAGCGCCCCCAGAATCGAGAGCTGCCCCAGACTGGGCGGGCTGTCGATCAAGGCCACGTCGTAGTCCCCGGCAACCGCCTGGAGGCCCTGGCGCAGGTGCAGGTGCGCTCCCACCACGCCCATCATCTGCCCCTCGGCCAGCGCGAGCGACACGTCGCTGGGAATCAGGGCGAGGCCGTGCACCCGCACCGGGGAGGGGAGGGGCTCGCCCCGCGTGGCCGTGGCGAAGACGGTCTGCTCCTGCCCCACGCCCGTCACCCCCAGCCAGTCGGTGAGATTGGCCTGCGGGTCGAGGTCCACGAGCAGCACCCGCAGCCCCGACCGCGCCAGGCTGTAGCCCACGTCGCGCGTGAGGCTGGTTTTCATCACGCCGCCCGCGTGGTTGAAGAAGGTCAGCGTCCGCATCCTGCCTAGCCTACCCTGCGGGGCCTGGGAAGCGGGGCTCATGCCCCCTCTCCCAGTCGCTCGCGCAGCCCTTTGACGAACTCGGGAAGGGCGCCACGGGCCGCGTGCGTGCTGGCCTCGCGCACCAGGCTGGTGGCCGAGAGGGTCCCCGTTTTGCAGGCCGTTTCCAGGGCGCTCCACTCGCCCTCCCGCAAACGGCGGCGCAGCAGGGTCCGGAGAGTGGCCTCTGCGGCCTCCCATTGGCCCCCAGGAGGCAGAGCAAGGAGAACCTGCTGCTCTTCCTCGAACTGTTGCTGCGCGGCCCGTTCCTGGGCCTCCTGTTGCCTTTCTTGCCGGGCGCGGGTTTCCTCGGCGTCGGCGTGGGGGGCGGGCACCGTGTCCTCGGGCAGGGTGTACTTCTCGGGATGTTCCAGAAAATCCGCGATCAGGCCACCGGGATTACGGATGGGCGTGGGGCTGGAACTGCGCCGCAGCCGCAAGAAGGCGATGGCCTCCTCCACCCGGTCGGGGTACTGCTTGGCGAGGACGTTGGCGCGGGGGGCCGACACGCCCGCCTCGCGCAGTGCCTGCACCAGTGCTGGGTCCGGCGTGTCCTCGGTCCGGAAGCGGTAGGTGATCTGGGTCGTTCCCCGCCCGCCGTCCGTCTCCACGCTCTCGAGATACCCCTGGGCAATGAGCTCCTGGTGGGCTTCTTCCAGGGTGCGAATAACCCGCGACGGCTTGCCCTCACTGATACCGCAGGCGGCCCGCCAGTCGTCCAGCCCCGCCGTGACGCTGTCGGCCCGCACGCCCGTCTCGCGGTAGCGGTGGGCTTCCAGCAGGCGGTACAAGGCCCGCGCGGGCGGCTGCTCGATCTGATGCAGCAGCCGCCCGTCGAGTGCCTGGGTATACCCGGCCCGGATGCTGGCGGCGAGCTGATCCCCCAGCTTGATGCTGAGGGTCGCGTCGGGCACGAGCTGCCGGGCGCGGTCGGCGTCGGGGTCGGCGCCCTCGCTCTGGTCCCAGTAGGTGATGCGGTCGATCAGGCGCAGGGTCTGGTTGGCCCAGGTCGTGCGGCCCGTGTCGGCCACCCAGCCCTCGCTCACGATGAAGCCCGTCGACCACAGCCGCAGCAGCGACTCGCGCAGGCGGTGGTAGTTCTTGCCGTTGTTGACGAGAAAGCTGGCTTCCCGCAGTTCGTAGGCCGAGGTGTGCAGCCAGTTGTCTTCAGGCATGCCCTTTTGCGCGAAGAGGGTCTCGATGCCGAGGATGACATTGGTGTCGCCGCCTCGTGGGCGGCCGTCGGCGGAACGGCCCTCGACCCGGAAGCGGCGGTCGGCGATCTGGAACTCGCTCGTCCAGCGGGTCTCGGAACTCAGGCGAGTCTGGATGCTGACGATCCCCAGACGGGCGATGTTGCGTTCGTCGAGCAGGGTGACCTGGTTGGGTTTTTTCGCTGGACGCATGTAGTGTTGTTCCTTTCTTTGTAAAAGATATAAAAGAACAACAACAAGGCGGACCCCACTTCGCGTCCCAGACGGCGTTTTTCGGCAAAAACGGACCAAAGGTATCGCTATTTTGATCCCAAACGGACCAAAGGTATCGCTAGTTTTGACCCCAAACGGACCAAAGGTATCGCTATTCCGGGTAGGGAGTACGGATTTAAGGCTGTTTCGATCTCATTTTCGTGGAAATGCCCACGCAGACGGCAAAAACGGACCAAACGGACCAAAGGTATCGCTAGTTCTCCAAAATCAAACGGACCAAAGGTATCGCTAGTTTTTTGCCAAACGGACCAAAGGTATCGCTAGTTGGAAAATGCGTCCCACACAGAGAAAACCTAATGCACTCTCCCAAACGGACCAAAGGTATCGCTAGTTGGACTCGGGTACAAAACATTCGCTTTGTAACCTGTATCACCCGATTTTAAGGCTCAAACGGACCAAAGGTATCGCTAGTTTCGACCCCAAAAAAGGGTCGGAATTTCTCGCCTTTGGCCCCCGTTTTGGGGTGGCTGGCGGGGGCGCTTGATCGTCCTCGCATTGGGTTCAAAAACGGGCGTATGGCGTCGCCGTTCCCTCTTCATTCACCGTCACTGCGGCGAGGTGAGCCGCCGCCCCGCGATCAGCCGCAGCGTGAACAGGACCCCGAACGCTAGGACGACCATCAGGCCACTCAGAGCCAGTGCCGGGGCGAGATCGCTCTCGGCGGCGCTGTAGATCGCCAGGGGAACGGTGCGCGTCTCGCCCTGAAGGCTGCCCGCGAACAGCAGGGTGGCCCCGAATTCGCCCAGTGAGCGTGCCCAGGCCAGGACCGCGCCCTCCAGCAGAAAGGGAAGGGCGAGGGGGAGGGTCACCCGGTGGAACAGTGCCCAGCGCCCCGCCCCATCCACCCGCGCGGCTCCCTCCACATCGGGGTCGAAGGCCAGAAAGCCCGCGCGGGCCGCCCGGACATAGAAGGGCGCACTCGTGAAGACCTGCGCCAGCACCACCGCCCCCGGCGTGAAGGCGAGGTCGATGCCCGCCACCTCCAGCGGCCGCCCCAGCAGCCCGTCTCGCCCGAAGGCCAGCAGCAGTGCCACGCCCGCCACAACTGGGGGCAGCACCATCGGCAGGTCGAGCAGGGCGTCGAGCAGCCCCCGGCCCGGAAAGCGCCGCCGGGCCAGTAGGTAGGCGACCGGGGTGCCCAGGGTCAGCGTGACCAGCAGGGCCGCCCCAGTCGTGACCGCGCTCACCCGCAGGGCGTCCCGCACTGCTGCCGAGTCCAGCGTGTCCCATACTGCCGGGGTCAGGGCGTCCAACAGCAGGGCGAGGATGGGAAGCAGCAGCAGCCCCGCCATCAGGGCACTGAGTAGCGCGGGGACCGGGTGGGGCGCCGGGTTGCTTCTCACGGGGCGGGCAAAAAGCCCCAACGCATCAGGATGCGCTGACCCTCCGGCGAGCGCACGAAGCGGACAAAGGCTTGGGCGGCCTCCACCTCCTGACTCCCCTTGAGCACTCCGATGGGGTAGGCGAGGGGCGGGTTCAGGGCGTCTGGCAGGGGGTAGGTCCGCACCTTGCCGCGCAGACCCGGCGTTACGTCCGAGCGGTAGACGAAGGCAGCGTCAGCCTGACCCAGGCTCACCTTGAGGGCCACCTGCCGCACGTTGGGCTCCTCGCTGACCACGTTCGCCCGCACCCGTCGGGCGAAGTCCGGGCCGTAGCGCCCCGAGGCCGTCATCAGTTCCAGCGTCCGGGCGGTGGCCTCCCCAGCGGGCACTTCCGGCCCAGCCACCACCAGCCGCAGCCCCGGCCGCGCCAGCCCCGCCAGTCCCCCGGCGAGGGGCCGCGCCGCCGGGGTGATCACGGTGAGGCGGTTGCGGGCAAAGAGGGTTTCCGGCCCGGCCAGGCCCTGCGAGCGCAGCGGCGCGTACTGGCTCAGGCTGGCGCTGGCGAACACGTCGGACCGGGCTCCGCGCTCAAGCTGGGTCCGCAGATTGGACGACCCCGCGAAGCTGAAGCGGGTCTGGTGCCCGGTCCGCGCGTCGAAGACCCGGCCAATCTCGGTCAAGGCGTCTGTCAGGCTGCTCGCCGCGAAGACCGTGAGCCGGGCGGCCCCGGCCTCTCCCACGACAATGAGCGAGAGGGCGGCAAGGGTCCGCCGCAACAGGGACGCCAGGTGGGGAGAACGCCGCATGGGGCGACCCTATCCTGCCCATTCGGGAGCGTCAATTGGACGCCGCCCGACACGGTGGAACCGCACTGCTCGTCACGTGACGAGCGACGTGGAGGCACCTGCCACCCTTGCGTGGCGAGGTTCGGGAGCAAGCAGCTTCAGTTGGATGGGAGGACAGTGACAGCCGCCTTGGCCCGCCTCCCTTCCGCTCCGCGACTTTTGGGCTTCGTCCAGACCCTGACTGTGACGAGGCGTGGACGGCGTCGGCAGTTCAGGGTGACAGCGTATACCCCTTGGAGATACGTGACTGAGTACCACTTTGGGGTATGCCGAAGGGGATGTTCAGCGTGGGCCGTCTGCGCCGGGCTTGCGCCAATGAATCCGGCGTGCTTGACCCCCGGTGTCCAGAGGCCCTGGGACACTCAGGGCTGACCAGGGCTTGCGTGAACCCACGATTCTGTACATAGAGATGGCTCGTGGATTGGCCCCTGCTACCCTGGGGGGGTATATTGGACTTCAGATGTCGGCCCTGGTCCTCTCCCTTCCTCTCCTCCGCCAAGGAGTTTCATGACCCCCACCCCGGCTCCCCTGAGCGCCACCGACGAGAAGGTTCTGAACCGCCTGCGCCGCATCGAGGGTCAGGTGCGTGGTCTTCAGCGCATGATCGAGGAGGGCCGCGACTGCCATGAGGTCCTGACGCTGCTGTCGGGCATCCGCAGCGCCCTCGACGCCACGGGTGACACCATCCTGGAGCAGTATGCTTCGGGTGGCCGCGCCCACGGGGGCGAGCCCATCACCCCGCAGGACGTGGTGCGGGCGGTCAAGCTGCTGCGAGGGTAGGGGAGTTTTCAGCGGTCAGCCCTCAGCCCGGAGCGGTGTGGTGGAGGCTGGCCGCCCCCCGCCGTACAGTGACCCCATGACCACCACCCTGACCCGCGTGCCCCTCCTGATCGGGGGCGAGGCCGTGATGACCGCGCAGACCGACCGCGTGACGCAGCCCTACACCGGGGAGGCCCTATACGACGTGGCCCGTGCCGGGGAGACGGAGCTGCGCCGGGCGCTGGACGTGGCGAGCGAGGCGTTCGACGAGGTCCGCCGCTGGCCCGCGCACCGCCGCGCCGACAGTCTGCGCCGAGCTTCTGCGCTGCTCTCGGAGCGGGCCGACCTCTTCGCCCGGACCATCGCCACCGAAGCAGGCAAGCCGCTCAAGGCTTCGCGGGTGGAGGTCGCCCGCAGCGTGGAGAACCTGTCGTTCGCCGCCGACGAGGCGCTGCGGCTGTCGGGCGAGGGGATTCCGCTGGACGCCAGCCGCTTCGGCGAGGGCCGGGTGGGCTTTACCCGCCGCGAGCCGCGCGGGATCATCGCGGCGATCAGCCCCTTCAACTTTCCGCTGAACCTCGCGCTGCACAAGGTCGGCCCGGCGCTCGCGGGCGGCAACGTGGTGATTCTCAAGCCCGCGCCCCAGACGCCCCTCACCGCCAATCTTCTGGCCGAGCTGCTGCGGGACGCCGGATTCCCGCCCGGCGCGATTAGCGTGCTGCACGGCGGCGCGGAACTGGGCGCGGCACTGACCTCGGCGCCGGAGGTCGCGCTGGTGACCTTTACCGGCAGTCCCGGCGTGGGCGAGAGCATCAAGCGCGGCAGCGGCCTCAAGCCCGTCGTGCTGGAACTCGGCAACAACAGCGCCAACCTCGTGGACGCCGAGAGCGACGTGGAGGGCGCGGCGCGGGCACTCGCCGCCGTCTCCTTCGCCTACCAGGGGCAGGTGTGCATCCACCCCCAGCGCCTGATCATCCACGAGGCCGCCTACGACCGCTTCCGGGAGGTCTTTTTGGAGGCCAGCCGCGCCCTCGTGTGCGGCGACCCCCTCGACGAGGCCACCGACGTGGGGCCGATGATCGGTGCGGCGGCGCTGGAGCGGTTGGGAGGCTGGATCGGGGAGGCGCAGGCCCTGGGCGGTCGCCTGCTGCTGGGCGGCATCCCCCAGGGCAACATCCTGCCCCCCACCGTGCTGGAGGACGTGCCTGAGCACGCGCACCTCGTCGCGGAGGAGGCTTTCGGCCCGGTGGTCGTCCTCTCCCGCGCCGCGAACTGGTCAGCGGCGATCGCCGCCGCCAACCGCAGCCGCTACGGCCTCCAGACCGGAGTGTTTACCACCAATCTTCAGCATGCGCTGGAAGCCGCCCGCGACATCGAGGCGGGCGGGGTGATCGTGAATGACCCCAGCACCTTCCGGGTGGACCAGATGCCTTACGGGGGCATCAAGGACAGCGGCTTCGGCCGTGAGGGTGCCCGAGCCTCGGCCGAGGAACTCACCTACGTCAAGACCGTCGTGCTGCGCTAAGAGCCGCGCCAGGCGGGGGTTGATGGGGGTGATTCGTCTTAAACGTGACTTAATGAACTTTCCGAAAATGTCGTCTGGGACTGCATTTTTTGGCGGGCTTCTCCGCCGAATGCGTGCTGGAGGGGTTGTTTGACGAATACCCCCCCTTTCCGCCGTCCAGCACATATGTCATGCTGCACGCCATGACGAAGAAAACGACGAAGGCAGCGGCCAGCAAGAAATCCGAAGGCACCACCAGCCGTGGTGGCAACGGCGGCGCGACCCGTGGCCGTGGCGCGGGCACGAGCGCGGGCGGCAACGCCGAGAGCGGCAGCGAGCGCACTGGCAAGGTCGCCAAGACCCAGCTCGTGGAGCAGGTCGCCGAGAAGACCGGCCTGACCAAGAAGCAGAGCGAGGAAGCCGTGAGCGCCATGCTCGACGTGGTCGTGGACGCCATCCGCAGCGGCCAGAGCGTGGGTCTGCCCGGCCTGGGCACCCTGAGCGTCAAGGCCACCGCCGCCCGCACCGGTGTGCGCCCCGGCACCTCCGAGAAGATCCAGATCCCCGCGGGCAAGAAGGTGGCCTTCAAGGTCGCCAGCACTCTCAAGGGCAACCTGTAAGCTTCCGCCTCTGACCAAGCCGTCTCCCACGCGGGGGCGGCTTTTTTTGGCTGCCAGTTGCCAGCGGCCAGCAGGGGCGCCGCTTTGGCGTAGAGTTCCGTGCATGGCGCAGTTCTGGGACGAGACGGCCCGTGCCCTCTTGGCGCGAACAGCGAGTGGTGACCCCACGCCGGGGGGCGGGGCGGCGGGGGCAGTGGCGGCGGCCTTCGGGGTCGCGCTGATAGAGATGGCGCTCAACATCGCGCTGGAGCGGTCGTGGCGGGAGGAGGCCCACCCGGAGCGCCGCGCCCTGCTGCCGTGGCTGGCCGGGCAGCGCGAGCACCTTCAGACGCTGGGGCAGGCCGACGCGCGGGCTTTCGGGCGCTTCGTGGAGGCCGCCCGCCAGCCCGGCGAGACGCCGGAGCAGGCCGCCGAGCGGGAAGCCGCGCTGGAAGACGCCGCCCGCCGCGCCGCCGGGGTGCCCCTTGACCTCGCGCAGACCGGGGTGCGGGTGCTGGAACGGGCCGCCGAGGCGCTCTCGCTCTCGCCCACGCTGGTCGTCAGCGACGTGGGCGCGGGAGCGGGCCTGCTCGCCGGAGCGGTGGACGCCGCCCGCGTGACCGTGGAGGCCAACCTCTCCCGCCTGCCGGTCGCCGAGGCCCAGGGCCTGCGCGACGAGAGCGCTGCCCTGGCCCGCCGCGCCCGCGAACTGGCGGACGGGGTGCTGGGGGGGGCGCTGGAGCGGATGGAGGAGCGGGCGGGAAGTTAGTCCCGGACCTCCACCTCAATCGGCAACTCGCACGCCGTCACCTCCCCATGCGGTGAGACGGCCAGCACGCGGCGCTCGGCCAGGGTCCACAGCGCCCGGTGAATCGCCATCTCGGCGGCGGGGTCGCCCGAGGGCGCGAGGCGGTCGAGCAGCCCGGTGTAGCGTAGCCCCTCACCCTGACCGCCTGCCCATCCGGTCGAATCGGCCAGCAGCGTGAGCACCCGCCGCTGCTCGGGCGTCTCGCCCTGCGCGATCAGGGCGGCCCTGGCCCGCGCAGCAGCCACCCGCGCCTCCCGCTCGCGGCGGCGGGCGGCCAGCGCGGCGGCCACGTCGTCGGGCAAAGGCGCACCGGGGCGGGCGTGACGGCGCTCGATCAGGCGTTCGAGATGTTCGTCGGCGCGGGCGCGGGCGCTGCCACCGAGGTCTTGGGCACGGCCCTTCAGGCGGCTGGCGGTGTCCTGCACGCGCGAGTCATGGCGCAGGGAATCGGCGGCGCGGCGGGCAGCCTGGCCCACGCTGGCCGCCTCCTGCCGGGCCACGTTGCGGAGGATGGAGCGCAGTTTCATGGAGTCAGGTACGGGGGTGGGGGAGCGGGGGTTCCGGGCACGTTCACGGCCCCTCGATCACCTCCACCCGCTGCGCCTGCCCCTGCGCGGGCGGCAGTCCCGTTGCCGACTCCACGCGGGGGGCGGGGGCCGTGTAGGTGCCGGGGGCCAGCGCCCGCAGGCGGTAGCGCACGGTGGTCACACCCGCCGGGAGGCGTTCGAGGTAGAAGACGGCCCGGTCGTCGTATAGCGAGCGGTCGGCCCACGCCGCAGTCGTCTGCCCCGCGCTCGCCACCGCGCCGGGAAAGGCGAAGGGGCGGTCGTCCACCGCTTCCAGTCCGCCGGGAAGGGGGTCGGTAAGGCGCAGGTGCCGCAGGGCGACCGGGGTCCGCAGGGTGAGGGTCACCGTGACCAGCCCGTCGCGCTCGACCCGCGAGCGGTCGTAACGCCGCTCCACGACGATGGGGGAGAGGGCCGCCGGTTTGCTCCCCGCTGTCCGCGCGTCGAGTTCGGCCCGGTAGGCGAGAGGACCACTGGCGGTGAGCCGCAGGGGCGAGGCTGCCCCGCTGGAGGGCAGAGACAGTCGCACGGGCGGGCCGAGGGTCAGCTCGCGCGAGAAGCTCCCTTGTATGACGGTCACGCGAGTCTGGGGGCGGCGCGTCTCGCTTGTCACGGCGCCCCGCAGCGCCCCCAGCGCGGCGGCGGTGGCGAGCGGTCCTTCCCACGCGCCTCCCGTGCGGCGGTCCAGCAGAGTCTGGAGGAGCAGGGGAGCGTCGGTCTTCTGCCCCATCGCCTGCGCGGCGTCCAGCAGGTACGCGGTGGCCGTCACGTCGTCCGCGAGGAGGAGGCCGCCGTCGGGGGTGCGCTCGGCCTGTGCCCGCGCCGCCCGGTAGAGGGTGAGCGCCGCTGCCCGCGCCCCTGCCGCCGGGGAGGAGGCGAGCGCGGCGGCGAGACGGGCCTGTGAGTACGCGTCCCGGACGGTACCCGCGCGGGCCAGGTTCAGCGCCGGAGCTGCGTCCCCCGCGAGGGCAAGCGCGGCGGCGAGGTAGGCGCGGTCCCCGGCGCTCGCCTTTCCGAGCAGGCCCCGCGCCGCGTCTGCTGCCCCGCGCAGGGTGGCCGCGTCGGTCAGGCCCGCACCCTTGGCCCCCACCAGCGCGGCAAGCGCGTGGGCGGTCTGTTCGGCGGTCACCGGACCTTGCGCGGTCCAGGCCCAGCCCGCGCCGTTCTCGCTGCCAAACGGCCGCAGCGCCAGCAGCGTGGCGAGGTCGCGCCGCGCCTGCAAGAGCGCCCGCCCCCGCACGTCCGGCCACCCCAGCGGCCCCGCCAGCCCCACGAGGTCGAGGTTGGCCCTCAGCCGCGCCGCCACCGCGTCGGTGGTGGTCCAGCGCTGGGCCGGGTCCGCAAGGTACGCGTCCAGATCGGCCAGCGCCGCTTGCAGGGGCGTGGCGGCCAGGGTGAGGGTCAGGGCCTCCGCCTGCGCCCCGGACGGAACCCCGAAGTCCACCGTCCGCGTGCCCGCCGCCGCCAGCGTCCCCTCGCGGGTGAGGCGGGTGCGCGGCCCGGCGGGGCGCAGCGGGAGGGTCTGGCGCACGGCGTCGGCCTGGCCCCCTGGCGCCGTCGCCCGTGCCTCCAGCGTGAGCTTCTGGCCCGTCACCGGGGCCTTCAGCGGAAAGCGGGCCAGCGCGTCCCCGCCGTTCAGGGTGAGCGTCCGGGTGATGACATCGGCGCCCACGCTCAGCGCGACCTGGGCGGTCTTCGCCCCGCTGCGGGCCTGTACGCCCAGGTACGCGCTCCCCACGTCCCCCTGCGTCAGCACGCGCGGCCCAGTCAGGCGCACGGCGAAGGGGAGGGCCGCCGTGATTCCAGCTCGGGTGTCCCCCGCTCCACCCGACGGGGTAAAGGCGCGGGCGGTGATCCGGTAGCGGCCCAGCGCTTCCGGCAACTTCACCTTGACCTGGGCGCGGCCATCCGCCCCGGTCTGCACGGCCCCGAAATAGGCGACCTCGCGCAGGTCCTGCCGCAGCGGGGCGCCACCCTGGTCGGCCCCGCCGCCCCCGCCCCCGTCGGCGGGCGCCCCGGCGCTGGAACGCACCTCCAGCCGGGGATAGGTGGCCCCCCACAGGAAACGCCACGGGTCGGGGCTGGGGTCGGGGGCCACGTCATAGACGGCCTCGTTGACCACAGCCAGCGTGACGAGGGCCGCCGCTCCCTTGCCCCCGGCGCGGGTGTCCACGCTCAGGGTGACCTCCTCGCCGGGGCGGGCCTGATCGCGGGCGGGCTTCACCGTCACCGCGAGCTGGCGGTCGGAACGCGGCACGTACAGCAGCTCCGTCCCGGCCCGGACGCTCTCGGCCCCGGCCACCGCCGTCGCCTGCACGGTGAAGCCCGGCGAGAGGTCGGGGGTCACCTTCCAGGTCAAGGTCTGGGTGCCGCCCGTCACCTTCACCGTGCGGGTGGTCAGGCGGCCCTCGGCGGCGGCGGTCAGGCGCACCAGGGTGCCGGGCGGAAGGTTGGTCCGCAGGGTCAGGCGGGCCGTGTCGCCCAACCCGTAGGTGTCACGGTCGGGGTCCAGCGCCAGCGTATAGCGCACGCCGGGCGCCTGCGAGGACGGCTCGGGCACCCAGCCCAGGCTCACGGAGGAGCGGGTGACTCGTCCCGCCGCGTCCTTCGCTTCCAGCCGCAGGGTGTAACTCCCAAACCCGGTCGCGGGCGCCGTGACTGTCAGCGTGCCGCCCGCCCCGCTGCGGAGGGTCTGCGTCTGCACGGTGGCCTGCCGTTCGCGGTACTCGATGCGCCCGCCCTGCGCGACCCGCTCCTGCCAGTTCCGAACCACGGTGGCGGTCACCGCGCGGCCGGGGAGGGGGGTGCCCGGTCCCACCGCCCGCACCCGCAGGGCCGCGCTCGCCTGGCCCCCCGTCAGGGTCGGCCAGCGCACGAGGTCCAGCCGCACCCCCGCCGGATGCACTGTGACGGGCACGCTCGCCAGCACGTCGCGCCCGTACTCGTCGCGGGCGCGGGCGTAGACGGTGTAGTCGCGGGGCCGGGCGTTCGGCGCGGTGGGGCGCAGGGCGGCCGTCCCTGCCCCATTTCGCGTCTGGGTGCGGGCGGCAGGGGCGCGGTTCGTGGGCACGGTCAGGTAGGCCGAGCTACGCCACGTGTCCGGCGAAATCCATTCGAAGTCGGGCCGTCCGCTGATCTCTGGCACAGCCCCCGGCCACAGCTCCGACTGGTCCGAGCCGCCCAGCAGCGTGAACTCGACGGGCACGTTCGCCCCGCCCCCCTCGTACCGCTCGGCGCGGGCGGTGACGGGCACACTGGCCCCGGTGACAACCTCACGCGGCGCCGTCACGTCCAGCGTGAACTGCGGCTTGACGAAAGCCTGCACCCGCACGGGAACCGAACTCACGTCGGGGAGGGGCTCCGGGTTGGCCGGGCTGGGGGCGGCGGGCAGCTCGGCCTCGATCCGGTACTCGCCCGTGCGGACGGCCTCCGGCAGCGGGAAGGAGAAGCGGGCGAGCCCGGAAGCATTCGCGGTCACGCGGGCCTGCGCGAGCACGTCGCTCTGACCCGACACCAGCCGCACCGTCAGCGCCCCGCGCCAGGGCGTGCGGGTGCCCGCCCCCAGCGAGCGCACCACCGCCAGCCCCTGCAACGTCTCGCCGGGGCGGTAGACCGGCTTGTCGGTCTGAAGGTAGGCCCGCGCCCGCTCCGGCTCCCCTCCCCCCAGGCCGTAGTCGTCCACGCCGAGCACGGCCCGGTGAACCGTCCCCCCCAGCGGGACCTGCCCCCGCAGCCATAGCCGCTCGCCGTCGCGCAGCGCGAGGCGGGCGAACCCCCGCGCGTCGGTCGTGACTGGGGCCAGCACCCGCGCCGGGCGGTAGCGCCACGCCCCCTCCGCCCGCTGCTCCTCCTCGTTGGGTGGGCGCAGGGCCACCGCACTGAGGCGCACGCCGGACAGGGGAGCGCCCGTGTCCAGCCGGGTGGCCCAGACTTCCACCCCGCCCGGCGTGGCGAGGGTGGTCAGCGCGAGATCGGTGACCTGCAACACGGCCGTCGCCAGCGGCTTGAAGGGCGCGTCCGCCCGCGCCGCCGCCACGAGGTACAGGCCCGGCGCGAGCTGGCCCACCTCCAGCTCGGTGCGCTCGCCCCTGGCCGTCACCTTCAGCGTCCGCACCGCCAGACCCGTCACCCGCAGGGGAGGTGCTTCTTGCAGCCCTGCCCCGTCCAGCCGCACGGCGTCCAGCGGCAGCACGCGCACCTGCCAGTCGGTCGCCCGGCCCTCCGCCTTTTCCGGATTGCGCGTCAGGAACAGCGTGGCGGCCTGTCCGCTCGGCTGCGGGGCCACGAATCCGAACGTCTGCTCGCGTCCGCTCAGGTTCACGCCCGTGTCCGTATAGGCCACCGTCCCCGCGCGGGCGTACAGGATCCGGTCGCCCGCCAGCACCGCCAGCACGGGTTTCTCGCCGGGGCGTCCCTCCCGCCGCTCAATGGGCGCGAGCGGCGTGCCGGAGGGGAGGGTCTGTACGGGCGTGCCCCGCAGGTCCGGGCTGGCGTAGAGGGGCGTCGGCGCGACTGTGCGCTCGGCCCCCGCTCCCCCCAGCAGCAGCGCGAGGGTCAGCAGGCCAGAACGCAACCGGGGGAAGGCGCGGGGAGACATGGCTCAGCGTACCGCCGGGCCGTGAGGTATGCGCCTGCCTAGCCGCCCAGCGCCGCCCGCGCCTGGTTACGGAAGCGCAGGAGCTCCTTGCTCTGCGGGTCGATCTTCAGCGCCTGCACGGTGTACTTCAGCGTCTTGTCGTGGTCGCCCGACTGGCTCCAGGCCTCGAACGCCTCCTGGCGGTAGAGGTAGTAGAGGGTGGGCACGCCCAGATTCGCCGCCCGCGCGAAGTTGTCGGCGGCGGCCTTCACATTCCCCAGCCGTAGGTTCGCCTTGCCCAGCCCCCACCAGTTGTAGGGGTCGTTCGGGCGGGCCTTGACGTTGCTCTCGCCGATGCGGCGCAGCAGTTGCCAGTTCCCGGCGGCGCTGAAGCTCTCGCCCAGGGCAGCTCGGACCTCGCCCTCCTTCGCGGGCGGGTAGGTCACCATGTATTCCCCGTTGTAGTAGTGCCACAGGTCCATCAGCTCGGCCTGGGTCAGCCACAGCCGGGCGCCGCGCAGAGGATCGGAGGTCAGGAACCGTCCGCCCTCGTACCCGTACACGGTGCGGAAGTGCGCCACGTTGCTGCCGGGCCTCAGCCGCTGCTGCACCACGACCGGGAAGCCCCGGTCCAGCAGGTCGCGCAGCAACTCCGGCGTACCCGCGTACCGGATCACGCTCCGCAACCCGAAGCGCCCCAGGTAGTTCGCCAGCTCCACGCTGGTGACCTGCGGGTCGCTCGCCGAGTCCTTGAGCGCGTTTGCGGCCTGCGCCTGCGTAATTCGCGTCCCGTAATACCCCGCGACCGTCATCGCCGTGACCGGGCCGCAGTTGTCCCGGCCCTGCGGTTCGTGAAGGATGTTCTTCAGCGTGACCTGGGCGGAGGCTGCGCCTCCCAGGGTCAGGGCAGTCAGGATGGAAAGGAGAAGTCGCCTTGACATGACCCAGTGTGCCGTTTCCGCACCCGATACCTTTCCATGTTGAATAAATGCGGCTTGCCCCTTGACCCCTTGCAAGGCGGCGGGGACCTCTCTATATCCCCCAGGGAATGTCCCCTCGCGTTCAAAATTGACGCGCACGTACACTTTGCCTATCGTGGGGGTAACGTCACAACTGGAGGCTCTCCCGATGGCACTCAAAGACCTGTTCGACCTCACCGGCAAAGTCGCCCTCATCACCGGGGGCTCGCGCGGCCTCGGCCTGCAAATCGCCGAGGCGCTGGGCGAGTACGGCGCGACCGTCGTCCTGACCGCCCGCAAGCAGAACGAGCTGGACGAGGCGAAAGCCCACCTGGAAGGGCTGGGCATCACCGCGCACGTCTACGCGCACGACCTCTCGCAGTTCGACACCATCGAGCCGCTCGTCGAGCGTGTCCACGGCGAGGTCGGTCCCATCCACATCCTCGTGAACAACGCGGGGGCCACCTGGGGCGCTCCCGCCGAGGAGCATCCTTTCGAGGCGTGGCAGAAGGTGATGAACCTCAACGTAAACGGCCTTTTCCTGCTCACGCAGGCGGTCGGAAAGCGCTGCATGATTCCGGCGAAGGCAGGCCGGATCATCAACGTCGCCTCGGTTGCCGGGCTGCGCGGCAACAGCCCCCGCATGGCTGGAACGCTCGCCTACAACACGTCCAAGGGGGCCGTCGTCAACCTGACCCGTGCCCTCGCCGCCGAGTGGGCGCGGTACGGCATCACCGTCAACTCGATCTGCCCCGGCTACTTCCCCACCAAGATGACGAAGGGCACCCTGGCTTACGGCGAGGAAACCATCCTGGGCTACACGCCCCTGGGCCGTCTGGGCGGCGACGAGGACCTCAAGGGCCTCTCGCTGCTGCTCGCTTCGGACGCCTCGGCATACATGACCGGGCAGAACATCGCGGTGGACGGCGGGATCACGGCGATTTGAAGTCGCCAGCTTCCAGTCGCCAGTCACCAGCAAAAAAGGTTGTTCTGGCGACTGCGCACTGGCGACCATAAAGGAGGACCCATGCACCTTAACGACCTCCGCGCCCGCCTCGGCGGGGAACTCGCCCTCTCGGAATGGATCACCGTCTCGCAGGAGATGGTGGATCAGTTCGCTGACGCGACGGGCGACCATCAGTTCATCCATGTGGACCCCGTGCGGGCCGCGCAGACGCCCTTCGGCGGCCCGGTCGCGCATGGCTTCCTGACGCTCTCGCTGCTGGCCGGGCACTTCATGACCGGGGGCGGCTTCCCGCCACTGGACGGGGTGCGGATGGTCGTGAACTACGGCCTCAACCGCGTCCGTTTCATCGCCCCCGTACCCGTCGGCAGCCGCCTGCGAAACCGCGCCGTCCTGCTGAACGTCGAGGACGGCGCCGGATTCGCCCAACTCACCGTCGCCAACACCATCGAGATCGAGGGCAGTGAAAAACCCGCCGCGACCGCCGAAACCGTGATGCGGGTGTACCTGTGACCGCGTTGGAGGGACCGCAGGCGGTCGCCTTCGCCCAGGGCGTGCTGGATTCACAGCCGTTCAGCGTGCTCGTCGGGGCGCGGGTGGAGCACATGGCTCCCGACGGGGTGGTCGTGCGGGTGCCCTTCCGCACCGACCTGACCCAGCACCACGGCTTCGCGCACGGGGGCGTGCAGGCGGCGCTGGCCGACATCGCCCTTACCTTCATGGGAGCGGCGGCGCTCGGCCCCAGCGTGTTGACCTCCGAGTTCAAGATCAACTTCCTGCGCCCCGGCGTGGGTGAGGCCCTCGTCGCGCGGGGCAGCGTGGTGAGCGCGACCCGGCGGCAGGCGGTGACCCGCTGCGACATTTTCGCCGTACAGGGCGGCAAGGAAAAGCTCGTCGCCACCGCGCTGGGCACCATCGTCGTGGCAGATGTGGCCCCGGCGGGGGGTGGGACGTGAGGGCACAGGCATGACATTGACCTACGTCACAGGGGACGCGACCGAGCCGGGGGGTACAGGCCCGCGCCTGCTGGTTCACGTCTGCAACGACATCGGGGCCTGGGGCCGAGGCTTCGTACTGGCCTTGTCGAAACGTTTCCCCGAACCTGAAAAGGCCTACAAGGATTGGGCGGCTAGGAAGACAGGTCACCCCTTTGAGCTGGGAGAAGTTCAGTTCGTGGAGGTCGAGCCTGACTTGACGGTGGCGAACCTGATCGGTCAACACGACATCGCCCGGAAAAATCGACTCACAGAGCGGCCCCCGGTGCGCTACGAAGCCATCCGCACAGGACTGAAACGGGTCCGTGAGGAGGCTGAACGGACTGGGGCAACCGTTCACATGCCGCGCATCGGTGCAGGTGTGGCGGGTGGTGACTGGGCCGTGATCGCCCCCATCATTGAGGAGGAATTGGCCGCCCACGGCATAGCGGTGACGGTTTACGACCTCCCCACCGTCACGACGGGAGTGGAATCATGAGATTCCGCACCGTCCTCGGCCTGGCCCTCGGCGCGGGTCTGGGTTGGCTGCTGCTCGCGCCCACGCGGGTACGCCCGGTGGCGTGGGAGGGACCGGGCCTGACCCCCTCGCGCACGGGCGGGCCGTATGCGGACAATGGGCGGCTGAACACCGCTGAGTTGTTTGCCCCGGTTCCCGGTCACACCTCGCCCGAGTCGGTGGCGGTGGACGCCCAGGGCCGCCTCTACAGCGGCTTCGGCGGCGGAGCCATCGTCCGTTTCCAGCCGGACGGCACCCGGCCCGAGGTCGTGGCGAACACGGGCGGGCGGCCCCTCGGCCTGCGCTTTCACCCGGACGGCTCGCTCCTCGTCGCGGACGCGCTGCGCGGGTTACTGCGGGTGCGGCTGGATGGGGGAGAGGTAGACGTGCTCGCCACCGAAGCGGAGGGCGTCCCCTTCCGCTTTACTGACGATCTCGACGTGGACCGGGCCGGGCGTTTCGTCTACTTCACCGACGCGTCGAGCAAGTACGGGTGGCCGCACGAACTCCTCGACCTGCTGGAGCACGGCGGGCACGGGCGGGTGCTGCGGCATGACCTGGAGATGGGCGAGACGGTCGTGCTGGCGCGGGGGCTGAATTTCCCCAACGGGGTCACGCTGGGGCCGGACGAGGCGTATCTACTCGTCACCGAGACGGGCGGCCCAAAGGTTCACCGCCTGTGGCTGGTGGGCGAGAAGGCCGGGACGCTGGAAGTCTTCGCTGACTACCTCCCCGGCTATCCCGACAACGTGCGCTTCGACGGAGTGGGGACCTTCTGGGTCGCCCTGCCCAGCCGCCGCTCGCCGCTGCTGGACGCCACCGCGCGTCAGCCCTGGCTGCGGCGGGTCGCCGCCCGGATTGCCGAACGCGCCAAGCTCCCTCTTCCTGAGGAGTCCATGCTCGTCGCCTTGAACTTGGAAGGCCGCCCGGTCGCCTTCGCGCAGGGGAGCGGGCCGCAGAGTTACGGGTACATCACCCAGGTCCTGCCCCACGGCGACCACCTCATCCTGAGTTCGCTGCACGGCGAGACGCTGGCCCGCGTGCCGCTCTCGCGGGTGCGCCCGTGACCACCTACCTGCTGGAGCGAGACGGCGTGCTCCTCGCGCGGCTGCCGCTGCGCCACGCCGACGCCTTCGCCGTCCACTGCGACTTCCAGCCCACCGAAGCCTTCGCCCCCTACCGCGTCCTGTTCGACGAGGAAGCCCGCCTCACCGACGACCTGGCCCACGACGCCGACCCCGCCCTGATGACCCGCGCCGAGGCGCTGCTCGACGAGATTCTCGCCCTGGGGCTGACCGTCCGGCGGGAAGGCGGCGGCCCCGCCCGCGAGGTGCTGCTGGGCATTGAGGGCAACAGCGCCACCTTTCGCCCCCTGAACCCCGAGGAGGACCCCCTATGACCACGATGTTCGACACGTCCCCCCGCACCGCCGACCTCCACGCCCGCCTGACCGCCTTCATGGACGAGCACATCTACCCCAACGAGGCCGAGTTCCACCGCCAGGTGAACGAGGGCAACCGCTGGGAGCATGTCCAACTCATCGAGGACCTCAAGCCGAGGGCGCGGGCGCAGGGCCTCTGGAACCTCTTCCTGCCGCCCGCCAGCGACCCGGACGGCAAGTTCGGCCCCGGCCTGACCAACCTCGACTACGCCCCCCTGTGCGAGGTGATGGGCCGGGTGTGGTGGGCGCCCGAGGTCTTCAACTGCAACGCGCCCGACACCGGCAACATGGAGGTTCTGGCCCGCTACGGCACCCCCGAGCAGCAGGAGCAGTGGCTCGTGCCCCTCCTGAACGGCGAGATTCGCTCCGCCTTCTCCATGACCGAGCCGGAGGTGGCGTCGAGCGACGCGACGAACATCCAGGCCAGCATCACCCGCGACGGCGACGAGTACGTCATCAACGCCCGCAAGTGGTGGACGAGCGGGGCGGGCGACCCCCGCTGCGCCGTCAGCATCTTTATGGGCAAGACGGACCCGAATGCCGAGCGCCACCTCCAGCAGTCCATGATCCTGATCCCGATGGACGCGCCGGGCGTGACCACCGAGCGGATGCTGACCGTCTTCGGCTACGACGACGCGCCACACGGCCACGCCGAGATGACCTTCGAGGACGTGCGGGTGCCTGCCTCCTCCATCCTGCTGGGTGAGGGCCGGGGCTTCGAGATCGCGCAGGGGCGGCTGGGGC